>NZ_CP030032.1:3784166-4125000 GCF_003258315.1 Bradymonas sediminis | reverse complement strand
TTGGGCGACCTTGCCGGCCAGGTAGGGTCGCGCCTCGGCGTGGTTGCCCTGGTCCTGCAGGAGCTTTGCGATATGCATGCGGTTTCGCAACTTCGCCGGCACGCTCTGGGCCCGGTCGTAGTGGGTCTGCGCCTCCTTGAGCAGCGCGAGAGCGCGGTCGAGGTCGCCGTTTTTCTCGTAGAATCCGGCGGTTCGAGATAGCGAAGAGCCGACCGACAGAGGTGTGCCGGCCGACTTTAACTGCGTGATATCCGCCTGGTAGTCGCTCTGCGGGCCGACCGGACGCCCCCGCAATTGGCGCACCAGGCGCTTGTTGATGGAGCATAGCGAGGCGAAGGCTTGGTCGCCCTGGTCGCGCGCCGACTTCACGCAGATCGTCAGCGTGTTCTCGGCTTTACCTAGTTGGCCACGGCTCGCCTCGATTTGACCTTTGGTCAGAAGCATACGGCCGATGGCGGAGTCAAATTTGAGTTCCTCGGCCAATTTAAGGGCCTGGTCGATACGCTTGGCGGCCTCCCTATACGACCCCTGCTGCCACAAAAGGCTGCTCCACCCGAGAGCCGCCTCGGCCTTATAGGGGCTCGTCGCCGGCGTTTCATTATACGCCTTCTGGTAGGCTTTAATCGCCTTGGACCACTCGCCGCCGTGATACAGAAGTTCGGCGGTGTCGAGCAATTTCGCCGGACCCGTCAGGGATGCTTCCTCGCCGGCTTCCTCGGCCGCCGCGACCTGGATCGTGGCGGGCACGGCCAGCATAAGAGCGGTCGAGGCACAGATTCCGAGGGTGATCATCAAACGTTTTTTCATGGCAAAATCTCAGGCGTTTTTGAGAGAACTTTGGCGCTATCAAATCATATACTAGCAAAGATGTACGCAACTTGTCTGCGCGGCAGTTAATTGGACCGTGGGCACGCCCGAAGGTTCCCTCACGCCCGCCCGGCGGCGGCGATGAAGTGCTTTTAGCCGCGATGTCGATCGGCGTGTTGGAGGTGAGGGTGATCGGGGTGGTAGGCAAGCGCTCCGGGCGTCCGGCTTCGGCCCCATGAGCGATGAGGCGCGAGTCGCCGGCGAGGAAATATTGCAGCGTTTCGGGGATCCGATGATAGACGGCTGAGAAAGTAGAAGGCCCGCCGGTTCGTTCAGAACGGCGGGCCTTTGGGTCTTGCGGCTAGGCGCTCATTACGCCATCGGCGGGGTTTTTCGCGACGCGGCGCGCCGACGGATGAACAGCAGGCCTGCGCCCAGGGCGATCAGCGCCAGGGAGCCGGGCGTGGGCGTACCCGAGGTGGCGGAGCAGCCGCAACCTTCGGAGCCTTTTTTGCCTGGCGTCCCGCTGTCAGCTGGGTCCTCATTGCTGTGACCAGCGTCGTCGAGTTGGTCTTCGCCGATGTCGTCATCGATGAACTCGTCTTCGCCGTCATGCCTGCCGCCGTCATACCTGCCGCCGGCATCCGGCGCCGCATCAGGGCCCGAATCGAAGCCCGCGTCGAGACCCGCGTCGGGGCCAGCATCTACTCCGACATCGCCGCCGCCGTCATCCTCGATGACGCACGCGCTGCTGCAACCATCGCCGTCTTCGAGATTGCCGTCGTCACACTCCTCGTCCTGAGCGACGACGCCGTCGCCGCAGGCCGCGAACGTCGCGCCAAATTCGTAGGCGCCCATATCGTATTCGGCGCCGTTTATCCCGTCGCCGTTAAACGGACGCGCGGCCCCGTCGATATCATGGGCGGGCGCGCCGATGTCCGTGCCCGAGTCGATGGCGACGCTGCTGGGTTGGAGTCGGAAATCACCGTTCGCGGCGTCGACATATTGAGGGTTGGCGGAGCGCATCCCGTCACGCGCGGAGATGCGGGATAGATCGCCGCTGCCATTTCCCCAGGCATTCGAATAGCTCGCGTTGATGCGGCAGGTGCCGGGGGATTTCGAACTCTCGAGTCCGACATTCGAATTATTTGTCGCGAGCGAGTTATAGACTTCGACCGTCGCTCGGCCTTGGCCGTTACAGGCCAGGGAGACGCCGCTCGCGCCGTTATTATGAAATGTCGAGCTATGAACCGTGAGCGATAGGTCGCTGCTGGAGGCGCTAGTCGCGACGATCACGCCGTGCCCCAGATTGTCGTAGGCCAAGATATTATGAAGGGTGCTGGTGGTTTCGGCGTCGATCTTTATGCCGTGGGTGCAGTCGTGGACCCTGACCCCGTCGAGCTCGGCGCTGCCCTCCTAAATATGTACGCCGTAGAACTGGATGTTGGAGAGTTCAGATCGCGTGAGGCTAAAAGTGGTGGGGGCGTCGGATTGGATGCCCAAAAACGCGTCCTTGAGCGTGGCGTGGGCGATGGTCGCCGAGGCGTCGGGTTCAATGAGGATGCCATACCAGGTGGAGTGGTCCGGGGCGCCGTTGCTGGCAAACGAAACGGGGGCGTCTGCCGTTCCGTTGACCGCAAGGGTGCCGTGGACGGTGAACTCACTGAGCTCGGTGTTCTGTCCAGAGGCTTGCTGGTCGCCGGGGTCGAAGCGCACTTCAACCCCGGCCTCGATGGTGAAGGTTGAGCCGGCGGGCACCGTCAAATCGCCCTGGACGATATAGGGACTATTGGCCTGGGTCCACGTCTGATTGATCAGGTTTCCGCCCGGGACCGTGGTCTGGGCGAAGGCCGAGGCGGGGTTGACGGCGAGGGCGAATAAAAACGGGGCGCTAAAGGAGACGATCTTCAGGGTTTGCATGGGTTAATCTTCCAATAATATTTAAGTTTAGCGTTCTAAAATATGCGTGCGTGCCGGTAGACGCGCCGCCGCGGGCGATATTCATCGGTGTTTGAAGTCCGACGCGGACGATGCCAAAAAAAGGCATCAGGCTTACACCAAAAGGCCCGCCAACCTGAGGTTGGCGGGCCTTTTGGGGCTTAGCTGCTACACACGATTAGTTCGTGCTGCAGGAGTGACCCTGCAAGAGCGTCACAGCGTTGTTGCTCTCCAGGCACTCGTTGACGGTGCCCACGCCGGTGCCGTTGACGTCGTCGACCACGGCCTCCACGCTCCAGGTGCTGGAGTAGGGGAGGTCGAGTTGCAGGTCGACGCGCTCGGAGTCGCCCGGCTCAAGCGGCAATTGGGTGCGGCCTTCGCCGAGGAAGACGCGGTTGCCGTTGGAGTCGGTGCCGTAGAAGCTCACCGTCACGCCGGCGGGGACGCGGATGGCGCCGCGGTTGGTGACCCAAACCTGCGCGCCAACTTCGCACAGCTCAACCCAGGTGCCCTGGAGGTCTTCGGCCAACAGGTCCGGCGCAGCCTGCTGGCTGTCGAACTCGGTCAGCGCGTTGAGACGATAGGTGTTGTGGGTCGTCCAGCTCTTGACCTCGTTGCGCGGGATCGAGCCGTCTTCGTTGATATTGTCGATGTGGTAGGTGTGCTGGTTCCAGATGCGACGGGTCGCGACCCAGTTGTCGTCGGCGTCGCCGAAGACCTTGATGCCGTTGGTGCCGGTGGAGGCGCAATCGGGCAGCATATCGCCGCACTCAAAGTCGTTGCTGCCGACCACGATCGAGGCCGAGCCGCTGTTATCGACGTCGACGATGATCGGGTATTCCAGGCCTGTATAGGAGCTGTTGGGGGCCTTGAAGAGCTCGGCGCCGGTAGCGCCGTCGTAGATGCGCAGCCAGAGCTCGTCGTTATAGATGACCTCGGCGCTGCCGTCGCCCTGGAAGTCGAAGACGCTCGAGCCGGTGTTGCTGCTCGATTGGTCCTGGGTTTCGACTTCCCACAGCTTCACGCTGTTATAGTCAAGCGCGCCCGAGCCGAAGTCGCTCGGGTCGACGCTGAGCGCGACATATTTATTCGAGCCGGCGACGCCGATCTCGAGGTTTCCGTTGCCGTTGAAGTCGGCGACGGTCGGGGAGCCGAGGCGCCCGGAGCTCGGGACGTTGACCGGTCCCCAGACCACAGCGCCGCTGGCGGCGTTCTGGACGCGCACGGTGCCGTCGCTCACCACGACCATCTCGGGCAGGCCATTGCCGTTGAAGTCGGCGACGGCGACGAAGCCGTCGGCTTCGGTGTTGGCCCACAGAACGTCGCCGGTGTGGGTGTAGGCGGTGTTGCCGGTGAGGATCTCCTGCTTGCCGTTGCCGTTGACGTCGGCGATCGCGCTGAGCGGTCCGATCTTATAGGAGGAGTTCACGCCGATGCCGTCGCCGGGGGTGTCGGCGGCGTTGAACAAGAGGTTCCCCTGGTTGTCGAAGACGGCAGCGCCGAGCACGATTTCGGGGGTGCCGTTGCCGTCGAGGTCAGCGATCGCCGGGCCGCCCCAGTAGTTGGCCAGCGCGGGGATGCCGGTGGAGGCCAGGCCGTTGCGGTTGGTCTGCCATTTGATCGAGCCGTCGTTATTGACCGCGACGAGCTGAGTGACGTTGCCGTCGAGGACCAACGCGATGGTCTCGTTCTTGCCGTCGTTGTCGATATCACCGACCGCGATGCTGGCGGCGGGCTGGATGCCTTTATAGGCGCCGCTGCCAAGGCCCAACTCGACCGAGCCGACGCTCCAGATCAAGCCGCTGCCGTCGCCATGGGCGGCGCGCAGCACGCCGGAGTTCAGGTAGTCCCAGCTGACGTTGGGCGCCGGCGAGGTCTTGAAGGTCGTGAAGATGACGTCCGGGGTGTCGTACAGGTCGATGCTGCCGTCGGGGAAGCCCAGCGGGCCGGTGTCGTCGGTGAGGTTGGCGACTGCCGGGGTCATCATGACCTGGCCGCGATCCGGGTAGGGATCGTTGGCGGTGATGGTCAGGCTCCACTTCAGGTCGGGCGTGAAGGCGCCGGTCGGCGGGACGTAGACGCAGGTGGAGTCGGTCGGTCCGCCGGTGCGGCGCGTGGTGTCGGGGTCGCAGGCGTCGCCTTCGCCGTCCTGGTCCTCGTCTTCCTGGCCGGGGTTAAAGACCTCGGGGCAGTTGTCGGCGTTGTTATCGACGCCGTCGCCGTCCATATCACTGTCGCAGGCGTCGCCGACGCCGTCGCCGTCGATATCCGACTGGGTCGGGTTGGCGACCGTGGGGCAGTTATCCTCGGCGTCCACGATGCCGTCGCCGTCGCTGTCTTCGCAGGCGTCGCCGATGCCGTTGTTATTGCTGTCGGCCTGGTCGGGGTTGGCCACGTGCGGGCAGTTGTCGGCGTCGTTGTCGACGCCGTCGCCGTCAATGTCGGGGTCGCAGGCGTCGCCCACGCCGTCGCCGTCGGAGTCAGCCTGGCCGGGGTTTGCGACCGTGGGGCAGTTGTCGACGTCATCGTCGACGCCGTCGCCGTCCTGGTCGGTGCTGGTGCTGGTGTCGCAGGCGTCGCCCACGCCATTTCCGTTGCTATCGGCCTGGTCGGGGTTTGCGACCGTGGGGCAGTTGTCGGCGTCGTTATCCACGCCGTCGCCGTCCATATCGGTGTCGCAGGCGTCGCCGATGCCGTCGCCGTCGGCGTCAGCCTGGTCGGGGTTTGCGACCGTGGGGCAATTATCTTCCTCGTCCGGCACGCCGTCGCCGTCCTGGTCGCCTTCCTCGCCCAGGGTCGGGTCACACACGTCGCCCAGGCCGTTTCCGGTGGTGTCGATCTGGTCGGGGTTGGCGTCGTCGGGGCAGTTATCCACCGCGTCCGGCACGCCGTCGCCGTCTTTGTCACCCACGCACACATCCTGCACGCAGATGTCGGTGCCCGCGCAATCCGCAGAGGATTCGCACACGGCCGGGCCGCCGCCGGTCGCGCCGGTCTCGTCGCCGCAGCCGACGCTCAGTGTCCCAATGGCGCTAAGCGCCGCGATTGCCACAATCCACTTCAGGCGGTTCTTAATCATAATTTTCTCGGTCGAAGTCAGTCGTTAAAAAAACGTCTTTATTTATGGGTTACGCTCTGGAGGGCGGATAAACGGTGAACACCGTTGCGCTCTCTTCAGCGAGATTTCTAAAGATTACTATTGTTTATGCTGGATACTATCCAATTAGATGGGCGTTCTAATGAAAGTGGGCGAGCAATGCAAGCGAATGCGGGGGGACTCTGGACAGGTCGCGCTCGTGGCCCGAGGGCGCGGGGGGGAGAATCCCTCTATGCTCCTGAAAGTCTGCCGTTTTTCGCCAAACTCAGCTCCCGTAAAATAGCGTATATTTGATCATGAATCGAGGGGGCGTCGCATTTATATTTCAGAGTAGATGCTCGACTTTCACTGCGAATCGTCGACCTTTTCACTATGTGATTTGCTCCATAAACCAGAGCCATGGGGGAGTGCATTGGTCGACTTTAAGAACGCCAAATCGCCGTGGCATCCGTGCGTGGCCATTTGTCCCGGGCCGGGTCGCAGCTGGATGCTTGGTCTTCGAGGTATCGTTGTCGCAATGCTCCTGGTTGGCACCGGCGGGGGCGTCGGGTGTGGAGGGGACGCCGAGGGGGCCGCGCTCGGCGCCGCCGACGACGCGTCGCGGGTCTATTTTGAGGCCTTTAGCTCCTTTGAGAGCAGCGCCCAGGGGGCGACGAATCCGCTGATTCGCTTCGAGGACCCGCGCGGCACCGTCTATTCGCTGACCGCCGCGCACCTCGGCGTGGACGCGATTCACCTGAAGTTACCGACCACTTCATCCTGCGATACGATTGACTATCGGAGCCCCGAATTCTCTCAGGGGCTCGAATGCCAGGGCGAATACTTGAGCCTGCGGGGGCCGTTTCGGGTTGATCTGGACACCCGAAAACAGGGGGGGAATCGGCGCTTCTGGCGAATCCCCTCCCTGGATTATCGCCGCGTCGACGTCGACCTCGCCCCGGTCTCCTCGCCGACCTCGCCGCTGAGCACCCTGGAGGCGCGCGCGAGCTTCGAGGCCGATAACGCGATTCGCGAGTTGGCCGTCGACTTTCGGTTCCACCTGACCCTGTCCGCCGTGATCAACGCGCCGCTGCTCACCGAGGAGTCACTTATCATTGGGCTCGACGTGGCGGATTGGCTCGTTCGAATCCCGGTGACGGATTGTTTAAGGGGTGGCTTTTTGAAAGCTCCGCACGCGCAGGTAGACCTGGACGCCAGCCTCGACGCCCCCACGCATTCGTATTTTATGTACTCCACGCCGCTGCAGAACTGCGCGGACGCCCAGGATCGGTTCCGCAGCAACCTCATCAATTCGCTGCGCGCGCGGATTGATGCGCCCGGTTTAGGGGGCTCCGAATAAAAAAGGAGCGCGCGAATTTCTAGAATTCGCGCGCTCCATTTTACGCTAGGCTGTCTCTTATTCGTGCAGCTCCACCGCGACCCGCTCGGCGTCCGGCTCGAAGAGCTCGCGGGCCTCGATGACCTTCGGGTGTTGAGTCATCGCCTCTTCCAGGTCGACCTTGCGCTGGGCGAGGATCGCGTCGCGCTCGGCCGCGAAGGTAAGCGTCTCGGTAAGGGTCGCCTCTTCGCTATCGCTAGGCACCACGCTGAGCGTCCAATCCGGGCCGAAGAGCTCGCGGAGTCCGGCCTCGACGATCTCGGTGCGCCCCTCTTCTTTGAGGAAGAGCAGGTAGCTCGGCGCCAGGCTGATGACGAGCTCGTTGTTCTCGATGCGCTGCAGGTGGGCGTGCTCGCAGGTGGCGGCGACCGGCGCGGCGCTCAAGCGGATATGCTCGACCAACGCGCGCCAGCGCTCGCGCGCCGGCAGGGCGAGGAGCTCTTCGAGCGTGGGCTGTGGGGCATCGGGATCGATGGGCTGCGTGGCTGCGGGCGTCGGCGATATTTGTACCACGGGCGCGGCTTCTTCCGCGGGCGCGACTTCGGCGACCGGCGCGGCTTCTTCCACGGGCGCGACTTCGGCGACCGGCGCGGCTTCTTCCACGGGCGCGACTTCGGCGACCGGCGCGACTTCCTCGACCGGTTCCGGCAACGGCTGCCCGCCGTCGTTGACGGTCGCTTCGGGCGGTTTGGGCGCCGGAGGCGCGGGGGCTTCGGGCTCGGGCGCTGCGGGCTGAGGCGGGGGCGTCGCTACCGGCGCGGCGGGCGCCGGCGCAGCGCTCGCCTGGGCCGGATCAGGCGTCAGCGGGGTTCTTTTTTTTTTAGCGGGCGCCGCGGCCGGCGTGATGTCGATCAACGCGTCGTCCGCCAGCACGCCCTCCAAGGATTCGAGGCGGTCCACCAAAAGCGTCAGGCTGTCGAGCGGCTCGAGTTGGGCCAGGCGCACCAGCGTCATCTCGAAGATCAGGCGTGGGTACGGCGAGCGAATCATCTCCTGGGCGCCGTCGGCCATGACGGCGAAATAGCGGTGCAAAAGCTCCACCGGCTGCCCGTCGACCTGCTCGGCGACCTGGCGCAATTCGCTCTCGGTCAGGCTGGTGACCCGCTCCGGGTTCTTGACCACGCGGGTGACCACCAGGTCGCGAAAATGCGTGACCAATTCGGTCGAAAATTGCTTTAAATCATAGCCATAGCGGTCCACCTCGCCGAGCACCGCCAGGGCAGCTTCGGCGTCGCGGGCGATGACGGCCTCGCTCAGCTCGAAGAGGTGCTTGCGGTTGGCGACGCCCAAAATCTGGGCAACCTGCGCCTCGTCGAAGGAATCACCGGCGAAGCTGATAACCTGGTCCATCAGGCTCAGCGCGTCGCGCATGCCGCCGTTGGCCTGGCGGGCGATGAGCTGCAAGGCGGCCTTCTCGGCGGTGATATTCTCGGCGTTTGACAGGTGCTGCAGGTGCGCGACGATGTCGTTTTGGCCGATGCGCTTGAAGTCAAAGCGCTGACACCGGCTCAAGATGGTGACCGGGATCTTCTGGGGCTCGGTGGTCGCGAAGATAAAATGGGCGTGCGACGGCGGCTCTTCGAGCGTCTTCAACAAGGCGTTGAACGCCTCGTTGGTGAGCATATGAACCTCGTCAATGATGTAGATTTTGTAGCGGTCGCGGCTGGGGGCGTAGCGCACGCCCTCGCGCAGCTCGCGGATCTCGTTGATGCCGCGGTTCGACGCGCCGTCGATCTCGAAGACGTCGGTCGACTGGCCCTCGTGAATCTCTGTGCAGGAGGAGCACTCGTAGCAGGGCGTGGCGGTCGGGCCATTTTTGCAGTTGAGCGCCTTGGCAAGGATCCGCGCGGTGGTGGTCTTTCCGACACCACGGGTGCCGCAAAAGAGGTAGGCGTGGGCAACGCGGTTCTGATCGATGGAGTTGATCAACGTGCGCGCCACATGCTCCTGGCCCACAACTTCTTCAAAATATCGCGGGCGCCATTTTCGGGCGAGGACTATATAAGACATTTTCGACCTGGTTTTGAAATCGAGCTCTATAAAATCGAGACGCGCCCCTTGTACTTGATGAGGTGCGTCGAGCGCAAAGGGAAGATGGGAATTCGGGGGTGTTTCGCCCCTCCGCGGGCCCCTACGCCTCGGCTGGGGGGATAGGGATCGGGGTGCTGGTGGCCTGAGGGGTCTCGGGGCGCGATTTTTCGCCAGCCTCAGGGCTCCGATACCCCTGGCGACCCCATCCATATCCCCCTCCAAAAGGGAACACCGCCCCGCGGGAGGGATAGGGACCGGGGTGCTGGTGGCCTAAGGGGTCTAGAGGGGGGGACACCATGCCCCCCTCGGGGGTCTTATACCCCTGGCGACCCCATCGAGACCCCCTTCAGAGGGCGAACGTTTCGCCGGAGGGGGTATTCCGATGGGGGTGCCGGTGGCCTAAGGGGTCTCGGGTCGTCAAAATATGTGAAATTATAGATTACGCGCGCCAACCGCCCGGGCGGCGACGGTGGCGCCGCGCACCAGCAGCAAAAAGCCCATCGCGACGAGCGTTTGCGAGGCGCCCACCGACCAGTCCATCATATACGCCACGATAAACCCGCCGGCGCCGGACGCCGCGCCGATGAGCGCCGCCAGGATAAAGACATTGCGCAGGCCAATCCGCAGCCCGAGCACGGCGACGGCCGGCAGCACGGTCAGCGCGAAGGTCGGCATGGCGCCGAGCGCGCGGGTGACCAGGCCGGTCATGATGGCGATCGAGGCGAAGAGCAGCATGTCAAGGATGCGCACCGGCACGCCCTGGGTGCGGGCGACCTGGGGGTCGAGGCTGGCGAAGACGAACCCGCGAAAGGCGACGAATTGGGCGATGAGCACGGCGGCGCCGGCGGCGGCGATGGCGTAGAGGTCGCCGGGGCGAACCAGCACGGCCGAGCCGTGCAGGATCTGCTCGACGGAGTGCATCTCGCTGGGGATTTTGGGGCCGAGCACCAGGACCAGCGCGGTCGGTACGATGAACGCGATGCCCAGCACGGCGTCTCGCCCGAGGCTCGGCGAGTCGCCGATCCAGGCCAGCGCCAGCACCGCGCTGAGCGCCAAAATCAGCGCCAGCCCCACCGGCAGGATGCCGGCGAGGCCCCCGCCGAGCGTGAGCGTTGAGACCAGGAAGAACCCCAGCACCACGCCCAGGGCCGACACCTGGCTGAGCGCGGCGCTGACAAAGACGATGCGCCGCGCCACCACATAGACCCCGAGCAGCGCGAGCACGCCGCCGGAGATGATCGCGGCGAGGATCGCGTCGCGAAAGAGCAGCCAATTCATGGTTATGGCTTCCCACATAGTTCCTCCTGAGCGCCGCGTTCTTCTGCGTTATTTTGCGCATTATTCGGGCGAAATTCGACCGACTTATCGTAATCGAGCTTGAGCACATAGTCGGCGGCCTGCTGGGCCGGCTGGCTGCCGTGGGCGATCATTAAGATGGTGCAGTCGCGCGCGCGTTGCTCGCCGAGGAGCACGTCGACGGCCAGCTTTTCGCGCGCCGGGTCCATCGAGGCCGAGGGCTCGTCGAGCAGGATGACCGCCGGCTCGGCGAGCAGGGCGCGGGCGAGCATGATGAGCTGCTTTTGGCCCTCGGAGAGTTCCCGAAATAGCTTCTTGAGCAGCTTGTGCATGCCGACCGCGTCGAGCGCGCGCGCGATCTGGTCGGGGTCCGGGCGGCGGCGAAACGAGCCCCACCCCGAGCCGCGCTGAAACCCCAGCTCCATCACATCGCGCACGGTCGCCGGCAGCAGCGTGTCGACCGTGCGGGTCTGCGGCACGAAGCGCAGCGCATCGGCGTCCACCTCCCACTCAAAGCTCCCCGCGCGCGGGTTCTCCAGGCCGATCAGGGTCTTCAAAAAGACCGACTTCCCGCAGCCGTTGGGCCCCTCGATGAGCACGAAGCTGCCGCGGGGAATGGCCAGGTCAAAGGGGCCGAGCAGGGTGGAGGTATAGCCGATCTCGAGATTTTGAGCGCGCAGGATGCTCATTTACAGCCTCCTTGAAGGGCCGAATACAGGTCGCCTGCCATGGTGTCGATGCGCTTAAAATAGGACGCGCCCTCGTCGGTTTGTCCCTGGATGCCGATAAGCTTGGCGCCGGTCTTTTGCGCGATCGTCTTGGTGGCGGAGTTTGGATAATATTTCATATGCACGATGGCGTTAATTTTCTGGGACTGGATGGTCTTAAAGACCTTGGCCACGTGGCGCGGGTTGGGCGGCACGCCGGGCTTGGGCTCCACCGCGATGGCGACGTCGAGCTTGAGCCAATCGGTGAGGTAGGCCCAGGCCTCGTGATAGACGACGATATCGCGGCATTGCTGGGGTAATTTGGCGAATTTCGCCTCCCATTTTTTGGCCGAGCTGAGCGCCTCTTTGGCGAACGCGCGGGCGCGGGATTGGTAGGCGGCCGCGTTATCGGGGTCGATCTTTGCAAGGCGTTTGCCCAGGGCGACCGCCACGCGCGCCATCTGGCGCGGGTCGACCGAGTAGTGCGGGTTGCCCTCGGGGTGCACGTCGCCGCCGGCGCGGCTGATCTTGCCGGTGGCCGCGCCCTTTGTCTGGACATAATGCGAGGCGTCAAAGGAGCCGTCGGCGCCCGCCTGAATCTTGGCGTTTCGCGAGCCTTTGGTCAGCGTGGGAAGCCAGCCGACCTCAAGCGACATGCCGTTATAGACCAGCAGATCCGCGGCGCTCAGGTGTTTGACGAAGCTTGGCTTGGCGTCGACGAAATGCGGGTCTTCGTGGGCGTTCGCCAGCAGGGTGACGTCGGCGTCGGGGCCGCCGACGGCGCTTGAGACCGCGGCGAGGTCGCCGAGGGTCGACACGATCTTGACCTTCGCGTCGGCGCGGTTGGGGGCGAAGAATAGGGCGAATACGGCGGCGATGATAAGTATATGCTTCATAATAATCTCCAGATATAGACCCCGGTCGGCTCGCCGACCGGTGAATAAGATTGATAGCCAGGTTGATCCCCCGATCGGCGCACCCGACCGGTACAGCAGAATCAACGCACTTCCGTCACCAACCGCGCACCATGCAGGTGCTCGGCCAGGGCGGCGGCAGCGGTCGGGTTCGAGCCGTCGCCGATGATGATATTTCCGCCCGGGTCGACCTCGAGCGCGTCGATATCGACGTCCTCCAGCCAGTTTTCGGGCCAGTGCAGGTGAACGTGCAGGTGCTGGGTTTCGGGATCGTCGGCGGTAAAGCTCAGGTCGGCCGGCCCGCTGACCGCCAGATGCGCGTGGGGCAGGGTGATGGTGGCCGGGATCTGCTCGCCGCCGCGGGTCAGGACGCCGTGCGCGCTGAGCGCGTGGATTTCGATCTCAACGTGGTCGACCGCGGCGTCGTTGGTGATGCCGGCTTCGCCCAGGGCGACCGCGTCGGTCGAGGTGATGAGCTTGTCGACCTCGAGGTGTCCAATTTCGAGGTCTTCGGCGTCGACCGACGGCGCTTCTTCGTCTCCATGATCGTCTTCATGATCGTGGCCGTGATCGTGTCCGTGATCGTCGGCGGGTTGCTCGGCGCCGGCGCCGGCCCAGATGTGCAGGGATTCGACCTCGACCTCGAAGGATTCCAGCGCAAAGTCGGGGCCAAGTCCCGGCTCTTCGACCGACAGCTCAAAGCTCGCGTAGCCGAAGGGGGCGCCGTCCTCCAGGGTGCAGGCGCCGATGAATAGAAGGGAAGTAAGCGCGGCGAAAAGAAGAATGAATCGTGACTTAATAAGAATGTGCACCGTGTGCTCCTACGCTAAATTCTGCTTGTAATAGAACCATTTGAACCCACTCATCGTCGCTGGTGCCCGCGCGATACGGCATATGATCGAGGCCGTATTGCAGGCGAAGCCGCGAGAAATGAGAGGGCGCAAAGCTGACCTGTGCCTCGGCGCGTCGGCGGTCCTCGTTCCACTCGGGGTCGAGCGGGTCGGAGTCGACCGCGGAGATATACTCGCCGCGGACGGCGGTGGCCCAGCGTTGGTTGATGGTCCATTGAACCCAGGACGAGACGCCGAAGTCCTGGAGCACCGTGCCGGGGAGTTGGCGGCGGCGCAGCATAAACTCGGTCTGCCAGCCGACCTGAGAGCGTCCGCCTTCGGTGCGCGGTCGCCACTTCAGGTAGGTGTCGGCGCCGTAGATCTCGGTGCGATTGTCGCGCCCGGTTTTGTTGACGCCGTTGGCGTAGCTCAGGCCGAAGAGGAGGTCCCAATTGCTCGATAATTCGACGAATTCCTCGGCCCGCGCGGTCACGGTCAGGTCGGAGAAGGTTTCGATGTCGCTGCTGCTTGGGGCAAAGGAGCGGCCGGTGGCGCCGCTGCTGATATTTTGCGCGGCGAGGTACCAGCGGAAGGTTCCGGGGACCCAGAGGGCCAGGCGGCTGACCTCGGCGCCGAGGCCGCGAAGCCCCTCACCGCCCAGGAATTTGGCGCTGACCAACGATTGGGTCACGAAATTCCATTGGTGCAAATGGGTGGAGTTAAGGCGGCCAAAGCGGGTCTTAAATTGACCCGCGCGCGCCTGGAATTGGGCGGGGAGCGCCAGGGTCGACGCGTAGGCTTCCTCCATCTCGACGCCGCCCTGGTAGAAGACCAGCGCGCTGTCGAAGCGAAAATACGGCCCGACATCCGAGCCCACCGCGAGCTCAAGGCCTTGTAGATTGAAGCCAAAATTACTGGGATCGTGGCCGCCGCGCATGTCGGGTTCATCCGAGAACCACGCGCCGGCCAGGCTGAGAATAAAAGAGATATCCGGGTTCATCGATTGCAGCGCGGCTGCGCCGACGGAGGCGGCGGTCGGCGCGCCACTGGGCAGCGCGAGCGCCGAGTCAGCCGGAGCGGGCGTGTCATAGACCTCGGCCTCGAGCGCCTCGAGTTCGGCCTCGAGCGAGAGCTCTTGCGCGGCTTCAGTGTCGTCTTCGGTGGAAGAAGGTGTGGATTGGGCGAATAGATTATTAGGCGCGACCAGGCAGAGTGCGCAGCATATCGCGAGCGCAAAACTACGATGCATATTCATAAGATTATGAGAGCCGCAAAACGGCTGTTTATGACCTTCGGTTGTCGCCTAAGTTGCTGATTCTCGTTGAGAAATCAGCAGGGAGGCGGACCGATGCGTCCGTGTTTTCAATGATTGAATTGAAGACGTGGTTAGGCCATGCGCTGCGGGGGGGAGAGTCCGGGAGACTCGTGCAGCGTGTCGATTTGGCGAGGCACAGAGGTGGCGTCGCCGGGGGTTGGGCTGTTGGTCGCAGCGTCGGTGGGCGGCGGCAGATTCAGCAGCGATGCGTGAATCGAAGGCAGCGGAATCGCCGGCCCGTGCAGGGAGGTCAGATAGAAACAGAGGTTGTCGGGCCCAGGAGGCTCCTCGCCCGGCTGATGTTGCTGGCCGGGTTGGGCCTCGAGGTTAAGGTCCTCGAGCTCCGCGTGCTCCTCGGTGTCGCCGGATTCCTCGTCGACGTGCTCGAAGTCGAGGTGAGTCTCGCACCAAATATGGTCGACCAGCACCGTATGCAGCAGCGCGGCCGCGAGCGTTTGCCCGAGCAATAGAGTCATCAGGACGGCGACCGTCCGGATAAATCTAAAACCTATATTTTGGCGAGGGGTCGACATTGAATCAGAAGCTCAAAAAGTTTGTGTGCTCAAAAACAGCGGCCACGCGGGTTGGGATGCACGGCGCTGACAAAAGGTTTCAATTGTTTTGCGAAACGCGCAGAAATAAGAGCGCGCTGCGATCCAGGTTGCGCGCCCAACTTCTAAACTTTGTGTAGGTCTCGGGGGCGACGCGTTGGACAGGGATATCGATGCTCGAGTTGAGCGTCAGCGTTTGTCCGTCGATATTCACCGAGCGCGAAAACTCACCGAATTCCGTATTATATTCCCAGCTTCCCGCCTGGCTTTGCAGCGCGAGTTGGCTGCCGGCCGGGAAGTCGACTTTGAGTGTATAACCATAATCACGCGAATAGGGAACAAAGAGCGGGGTCTCGCGCTGGGATAATTCGGCGTATTGGCCGGCGATATTTTCGTCGAATAATTTCGACTGAATCTGCAGGGTGTTGGCGCCGTAGGGGCGGGCGAAATTCTTGCGGGTGAACTTGGCGCGCAGCAGCAGGTCTTCGTCGCGCTTGTCGAGCCCGTCGAACTCAAAGCTCTGCAAGGTCGCCCCCGAGATCAGGCTGGCGACGCTGACGTCGGCGAATTTTTTGCGGCTGCTGGGGTCCGCGTTTTTGCGCAGCACCTGGCGCACCAGCGCGGCCAGGGCGCCGCGGTAGGTGATGGTCATCGTGGCGTCGAGGGTGCCCTGGGCGTTGACCTTGCCGTCGACCGCGACGTGGCGGTTGATGGGGCGCGGGTTCTGGGGCGCGACGACTTCGCGATGCGCCTCGTCGCAGCTTACGCACACCGCCATTTGGCCGATGAGCGTGTTGCCCGGGCTATTAAACATCGCGTCGGGGCTGTCCGGGCTGACCCAGGCGTGGGTCTTATCGGGCATCTGGACCTTCATCAGCGGCGACGAATATTTCGCGAATTCGCCGATAAGATCTTCGTGGGGCGATTGGAATTTGGAGCGGGCGAAATAGATCTCGGCGGGGATTCCGGCCTGGTCATAGGCCGCCTTGAGCAGCAGCAGCGGGTTGCCGTCATGCTCAAGCAGCACGTGGGTCGCGTCGGTATTATATTGGGTGAGCGTCGGGTCGGCGATCCACGATGAGACGCGGTAAAAGAGTTCTTTGACCTCTTCTTCGGAGCCCGGCTTCAGCCCCTTTCGCCACTCGGCGATCTGTTGGCGCAGCGGCTCGCTCATCTTCAGGCTATCGCGGATTTGCTCGCTGATATTGCGGCGCGAGGCTTCGAAGTCGCTCGTGGTGGTGCCCTCGCGGTGCATCTGAATCCAGGGCAGATACTCGTCGCCGGCGACCTGCGAGGGTTCGCGGCGCGGGCGCGGGCTGTCAGTCCTCAAGAATTGCACCGCCGGGCCCTCGCTGGTCTGGATCGACTTGGGCTCCGGGGCGTCGTTCATGCGCTGAAAATCACCGCGCGGGTTCACGATAATATATTCGCTATGCTGGCTGGAGATATGGGCCATGCGAAAGAAAAACCGGATGCCGCGCTGGCGGGTCTTCGACAGCGCGCTGGCCGACGAATATTGGATATAGGCCATCTCGACGAAGTCGCCGGGGGCAAGCCCGGGCATGCTGAGCGTGGATTTTCCGGACATCTGCTCGGGGATGCGCACGCTGCCGTCTTTTTTGATGGTGCGCGCCAGGACGAGCTCGGCGCCGTTGGGCGTCTCAAATTCGCCAAATCGGTCGATGCCGCCCTTGGTCATCACGCGAATGACGTTGTGTGTGAGGGTGACCGAGGAGCCGTCTTCGAAATATTTTCGGGCCGCGAAGTCCAGGGCATAATATGCCTCGTCACCGCTCGTCTCGGCCTCGCCGCGCGCGACGTCTTCGCGGGCGATCTTCAGGCCGTCGTGCATCAGGTCGGCCAGGGGCACTTTGTTTTCGAGCATCGACAGGCGCCATTGCAGCCAGGCGCTGCTCTCGTGCTGGTCGATGCCGCCTTCGATCAGCGCGCGGGCGGCGTCCATGCCTTCGTCGGCCAGCGCAATCTTGGCCAGCTCGTACCAGAGGTTGACGTCCCAGGGCATGCGGTCGCGCGCGGCGACCAGGACCTGGCGGGCTTTGTCGGGCTGGCCCTGGGCGATGAGTTCGGCGCTGTAGCGCTCCTGCGAAGACGCGCGATAGGGGTAGCGCAGGGCGTCTTGTCGGGCGAGCTTCAGGCGCACTTCGGCCTGGTCTTTGCGGTTTCGGGCGAAGGTGTTGAGCAGCGTCGGGCATTTCGCGTGCGCCGGCGTAATCTCGGCCAGAGTGGGGAAGAAATCGCGCTGATTATACAGATATTGCAGGCTATGCGCGGCGCCACATTCGGTGGGCGCGGCGTCGAGCACGCGCTTCCACGCCTGCTCGGCCGACTCCGACCAGTCCTGGTCTTCGAGGAAGTCCGCCCACTCGTGAAGCGGCTCAATATTGCGCAATTCGCCCGATTGGGTGAAGGCGGCGTCGCGGTTTTTGCGCAGCAAATCCTGCAGCTCGGCGTCGCTCTTTCCCTGCTCGCGCAGGCGTTTGCCGAGCAGCAGATTATTGCTCAGGTTATCGGGCGCGAGCTGAGCGGCGCGGCGAAGATCGGCCATGGAGCGCGCGTTTCGAATCCGCGAGGGGACCTCCCAAAGCGTTCGAAGTTGCTGGGCGCGCAGCATATAGCCGACCGCAAATTTCGGGTGGCGCTCCATCAGCGCGCCCCAGGCGGCGTCGAAGTCCTGCGCCTCCAGGTTGAGGATGGCGGCGTTGGCGGCCAGGTAGAGGCTGATATCATCGGCCTTAGTGACCGCGTCGGGCGCGATGCGGGTCGGGTCGAGGTCGGCGAGCATCTTCTGCTCTCCGAGCAAGGTGATGCTGCCTTCTTTTTGTGCGCCGTCTGGATTGGCCCGAGGCTTCGCCTCAAAGCTCAGCCCGCTGCCGCCCAGGGGCGTCGCGTCATCGGCGATCAGGGTGAGGTCGAAGCCGTCGCGATAACTCTTTTGATAGGCCATCTTCACCAGAATGCGGTGCTCTCCGGGGCTCAGGCGAATCCGGCGCAGTCGCTCGCCGCCGCGATAATCCTTCTCGTCGCGGGTCATCACGAGCTTGCCGTCGATCCAGATCTTTGCCGCCGCGCTGAAGTCGGCGTAGAGCAAGAAGTCGCGGGCTTCGCTATTTGAGCCGTCACCTTCGCGCGGCTCCACCCGGGCGAAGGTCTCCATATAATAGATGCCGGAGCGCTCAAAATTTGGCGAGAGGTTGACGCCCGCCGCGCTAAAGTGGCGCGATTTAACGTAGTTAATCGGCGCGTCTTCGGCGATCGACGGGGAGAGATATTCCTCGCGAAGCGCGTCCTCGGTCTCGGGCAAAAAGGCCTGGTCGAAGTCGCTTAGGCGCCAATTCGACAGGCTCGGCGAGGTGGTCCATTCGTTCGGAAACCCGACAGCGTCGGCAGCAAACGGTCGCGCCGCGTCGGAGATTTTCCAATCATTATAGACCACGCTTTGCCCGATCTGAGACACGTGCACGCGCGTGAGCGGGGCGAGGTCGGCGAATCTAAGCTTGGCCAGGAGCGGGCGGATTTTCTCATTAAAATCAACCACCTGGTGGCGCATCGCGTAGAGGCGCGCCGCGCCGAATCGGTTGAGCGGATGCGCCGGGTTCTGCTCCAGGAGCTGCATAAAGAGCTTGGCGGCGTGCTCGATATCCCCTTCGAAATACGCGATCTCGGCCGCCGCGAAGCGCTGCTCCTCGGTGGCGTCGTCCAAGAGCACATGCTTGGTCGGCTGGGCGGCGTCCTCGGCGTCGCGCGCCTTAAACCAGCCATCGAGCGCGGTGTTGGCGCCGGCGTTGGCGGCAAAAGAGTAGGCGCTCGGGCGGGGCTTCGGCGTGCTGGAGCAGGCGCTCAGCGAGAAGGACAGCGCCAGGCAAAGCGCGCCGCAGCGCAGCGCTTTATTGTTTCGGAGCAGGGTCTTGGGGTTGAGTGTCTTCTGGAGCATTGCGTATTTCTGCATAAATATATCGAGGTCTTACGAGTGTGCGAGCGATGGAATCGCGGCGTTTTGGGGCGCGCCCGGGCTGAGCGAATCGAGATTATTTAGCCTCGGGTTTTAGCGCGATCGTCTCGTTGAGCGTGGCGGTCATTTGCGCCATAAAGTCGCGGAATTTCGGGTAATCTTCGCGCGGGATCCGCTGCATCGAGATGCTATAATAGAGGTCAACCTCGAGGACGCGATCGGCCTGGCTATACTTCACGGTGGTTGCACCAAAAGGGGTCTCGATGAGGGTGTCTTGGGGCACCGCTTCGAAGCGTTGATCGGCGCCTAATTCGTAGCGCATTCGGGTATGGCTGGTGAACGGAAGCCGGATCGTGAGGTCCTGGCGGCGGCTGGCCTGGTTGGCATAGGCCGAGAGCAAATCCTTGGGCGCGCCGTAGGCGTAGACAAATTTTTGGGTGCTATTCGCGCGCAACAGCTCGCCGCCGGTGAACTCAAAGGTGATCTCGACGGGCTGCTCCAATTTGCTCAGGTCCGAGTAGGTGGCGCTGACCAGCGTCGCGCCGGGGTAGGTGTCGGCGAGCTGCTTCTCGAAGATCTCATCGCGCCGCTGCGGGTCTTCGAGCGTCTGGCGATAATAGACCGCGTTTTGCCCGTGGGCGACGATCTTTCCGCGCACCGTGGGATTGTCGGTGTTGAGGAGGACGGTCATCTCTTTGAACAATCGGTTTTGCTCGGGCTTGTCGACGGGCATCGACATAAATCGGGCGTCGCCGCCGTCGCTGACGATGAGCGCCTGGGCGCCCTGGTCCATCGGCGTGAGCTCGTGGGTGCCGTTATATTCGGCGGTCCCGTCCAAAAATAGGTCCATGCTCGGCACATAGGCGATGGCGTGGTTGAAGATATGCATCGAGGCGGGCTGTGCGTCGACGTGGCCCAGGTCGCGGGTGCGCACCAGCACCAATTGGGCGGGGACGCCGGCCTGGTCGAGCATTACCTTGAGCAGCGCGGCTTTGTCTTTGCAGTCGCCGTAGCGGTTTCGAAACGCGGTGGTGGTTCGGTAGGGCTTCCAGCCATGAATGCCCAGCCCGACGTGCAGATACCGGGTATTCTGGACCACATAATTGTGGATGGCCTGGACCTTTTCGAGGTCGGTCGTCAGCCCCTCGGTCAGCTCGGCGACCCTCGCCGAGATATTCTCGTCGACGATCAGTTGCTCCTCGACCAGGTTCCACCACCACTTGCCGATCTCGTCGTAATTCTTCTTATTCGAGACCATCACATAGTCGTAGACGTCGGTATAACCGGGTTGGCCGCGGTCGGTATGAACCTCGGGGATGTCGCGCAGCTCAAAGCCGCGCACCTGGTAATTGGGCTCTAATTTCGCCTGGCCTGGCAGCTTATTTAGGACGTCATGCGGGAGCATGGGCGCGCGGAAATAGAGCTCCCAACTGGTGGGATAATGTACGACGTAGCGGCCAAAGGCGGCCGGTCGGGTGCTCTGAACGAACTCGACATCGCCGAAATAATCGCCGCGGAAGTTCTCGTTGGCGACCTGGCTGACGCGCCAGCGGTACTCGACGATATCGCCGACCTTCACGTTATTGGCGCGGATATTGATGTAGGTGGAGTCATTATAGGTGGTCGAGCCCTTGCGCGACCCGCCGCTCTCCCAGCGGTCCCAATCCTCGGTGATGCTGCCGTCGGGTTTGTGCACGCGCACCCCCAGAACCTCCACGACCTCGTCGCCGTGGGTAAAGCTGATGCGCTGATAACTCGCCGGGTCGATGCCCTGGTCATTGAGGACGCGCTCGGCGCGCTGCACCACGCTCGAGGCGAGGCCGTTGGGCGCGACATGCACCAGCGTCTGGTCGACGATGGTGTCGTATTCGTATTGGGTTTTGGGGGTATCCTTGGCGATTTCGACGATATCATTGACGATCCACGGCTCGAAGAATTGGTTCGAGCTGGGCGTCAAGAAGGCGCGCAGCTTGCGAAGGTCTTCGTCCTGCGGGCGCCGCAGCAGCGCGAGCTCAAGGGTCTCGGCGGCCTGCGTCTTCTGGTTAAGCGCCACGAGGAGGTCGGCCTTTTTTTGATAGAGGCCGACGTTTCCGGGGCGCTGGGCGATCAATTGGTCGAGCAGTTTTTGGGCGCCGTCGAAGTCTTTTTGAGCGCGCAAAATCTCGACCTTTCGCAGCGGCCAGCGCAGCTCCCAGGGCACCAATTGCTGTTGGGCGTCGATAATCTCTAGCGCCTCCTCGGTCTTATTCTCGGCGAGCAGATCGGTCGCGCGAACCCAGGCGTAGCCGGTATTGAGCGCGGCCACCGACTCCAGGTGACGATATAATTTGTCGGCGCGCCGGCGCTCGCCGCTGAGCGAGTGAAGATAGGCTAGCTGCCTGATATAGCTCGGGATTTGCATGGTCGCGTTTTCGCTACTCTTGCCTTCGGCCTCGAGCATATTCAGCGCATATTTCTCGAATCCATGCCCGGCGTACCATTCGGCGAGGGCGAGTGTGCCGGGCAGAAAGGTCGGGGCCTCGGCGTGGATTTTTTCGAGGAGCGTGCGCTCCTTTTGCTGAATCTGCACCGAGTCCGACGCGGCGTATTCGGTGGCCAGTTGGAGGCCGACCCAATAGTTGTTCGGGTTTAAGCGGTAGGCCATCTCAAGCAGGTCGATTTTGCGCCAATGCTCCTCGACCAGGTCGGCAGCCAGCGCCAATTCATGGGCGGCGAAACCGGTCGATTTGGTGGCGGCGAGGTTCTGCTCGGCGGCCTCGCGCACCCGCAGGGCGGTGTCGCGCCAGGGCGTCGCCGGGTTTTTTGGCTCAAGCCTGGACCAGAGCCAGGCGGCCCAGATGGCCTTCGAATCAGTATTCTGGCTGAGCTTTTTGGCCTGAGCCAGCACGCTATTTCGGTGCGGTTCGGGCCATTTTTTGGCGTCGTCGGCGGCCATCGCCTCGCCATTCCAACCGCGCTTGATCGTCGCGTCGGTGATGGGCTTAAAGTTCGGGTCGACCAGGCGCGCGCTCAGCCCCAGGCTGCCCGAGCCGGTCGACGCGATCTTAATAAGCAGGTGGTTGCGGCCCTTTTTGAGCGCGACCGACCAGGCATCGGCGTCCACGCCCAGGCCGAGGTCTTCGCCTCGATGCGCTACCGGTTTTCCGTTGAGCCACACCTTATAGGCGCCGCTCACCCCCAATAATAACCTGGCCGAGCCGGCGCGTTTCGCGTCGATTTCGCTCGCCAAATAGACCGCCGCCGCGGTGCTGGGCTCGATATTTCGGCCCAGATAAAAGGTGCAAAACTCGTCGTAATTTGGCTGCGCTCGCCAGTCCACCTGGGTCAATTTGCCGGCGTAGGGGCCGGCCTGGCCGTCTTCGGGGCCCAGGCGCGTCTCAAAAGCCTGCATCGACGGGTTGTCGAAGGGGCCCACGATATCAAAGTCGACCAGGCAACCTTGCCCCGAAAACGCGTCTTCGTGCCGGCTGAAATCACCGACATTAAGATGTGCGGCCGCGGCCTGGCGCTCCAATTCGAATTTCACCAGCGGCGACGGGGTCGCGGCTGCGGCCGATTCCAGCGCTTTAATGAGATCGGGCGTCGCATAATACACGCTATAGCGCTCAAATGCCTTCGCCTTGGCCAACCCGACCGCCGCGTGTCCCTCGCCGCGTAGCTCGCCGAGCCATTGCTCGGGCGCAAAGGTTGAGGCCTGCGCGGAGGCAACACTTGCCGAAAAGAGAATCGTTGCGAGGACGCTGAACGCAGTCGCCATGACGCGCGAGTTTTTTCGGGGTATTAAATATTTGTGCATGAAAATTCGACTGAATGAGAATAGAGGCTGGGTTTGGCCGTGCGGAGCGGATATTGGGTAGTGAGTCTAGCACAGGTTGTAGAGCATACCCGCGGCTGGGAACAACCCGAAGCCGTCGATTAGTCCGTTTTCGCCCGATAAATCGCTGGCTTCCCCATTAATATTGAGCAAGAAGAGCGCCTACTATATGGCAAACCAAGAGAGTGACAAACAGGTTGACGTCGATGTGAGGATGCCGCCGATCGGCGAGGCGCTGGGCGAGGCGGCGCTCGTTTCGCCAGCGGGCGAAGGCTCGAGTGCGCCCGGCGAGCATGCGTTGCTTAAACGTTTGAGGATTGCGCGCGACGGGTCGCCCCGCGCGCAGGCCATCGCCGGTGGCTTGCTGCCGCTCCATGCCCTTCGCTTGCTCCTGGCCAACCTGAAGCTCGTGCCGCTGCTTATTATTCCGGTGCTCATTAATATGGCGCTGTTCGCGGTGAGCATTTATTTTCTGGTCCAATACGCTGGGCAAGGGGTCGAGTGGTTGTGGGCAAAACCGGCGGCCGGTGGCGCCCTGGAGCAAGTCGTCCTTGTGCTCTGGTACGTCGTCTATGTCCTCGCGATTTTGGTGAGCGTCGCCCTTTCCTATGTCATCGTCCTGATGCTCGGCGGCATCCTCGCCAGCCCCTTTCACGATATATTGTCCGAGGCGACCGAGAAGATCCTGTTGGGAACCGAGGAAGTTCAAGGCACCGGGCTGTCTTTTCTGGTCGAAACGCTGCGCTCGCTCGGGTCGAATATCGTCATCGTCCTGATCTATTTCTCATTGCTGATTCCGGTCCTGATGCTCAACTTAATCCCCGGGTTGGGCACCATCGCGGCGAGCGCGCTGGGAATGATGCTCAGCGCCTATTTTGTGGGGCTTGAGTATTGCGACCCGCTCTTGACGCGGCGCAACACGCCGGTGAAGCGCAAATTTGGGCTGATTCGCGAGCATATCTGGTTCGCGGGGGCGTTCGGGCTGGGCACGAATTTTTTGCTGCTGGTCCCATTTCTTAACTTCTTATGCATGCCGATCGCGGTGATGGGCGGGACTGCGATGGGGATTGTTTTATTGGAGGGCGAGGAGGGCGCGGAGCCTCCCCAATAAAGAGAGCCTAAGTGAGCTTTTGCGCCCATATATATGGGCTTTCTGCGTTCTATTTATCGTGATCTATGCAAAATATCCGCCTCCCATTTGAGCATCTTAACCTGCGCTGGAACCCCTTTGGAGAGGTGCCGGCTGAGGAGCGCGGTGGGCTCGCCGTGCTCGATATCGAGCGCTTTGTGCCGCGCCTGGCCAAGCCGGGCTTTGCGGTGGAGTTCGTGGGCGATTGCGGGCGAGGCAAGAGCACGCGCCTGCGTTATTTATGGGATCATTTTGAGGGCGCGCCGTTTTTGCGGGTCGAGGAGCTGCCGCCGAGCGGGCTCTTCGCGAAGCTGTGGCCCGGCCAACAGAGGTCCGGAGGGAAGTTGCCGGCGAAGTGGCCATCGCCCGAGGTGGGGCTGCTCTTTTTGGATGAAGCGCAATTTTTAAGCAGGGGCCAACGCCGTCGTTTTCTCACGCCTCAATGCTCCTTTGCCGTGGCGACCCACGAGAGCCTCGCCGCGGATTTCGAGCGCGCCGGGCTTGCCTATGAGTCGGTCGCGGTCGGCGGGGTCAGCGTGGAGCTTGTGGACGGGATTATCCGGCGGCGCATTGAGTGGTCGCGCCGCTCAGCCGGCCCTGTTCCCTGTGTGCCGGGGCCGGTCATCGAGGAACTCATCGCGCGTCACGGCGACAATATACGCGCCATCGAGCGACATCTTTACGAAGTATTTCAGGGGCTTAGCGGAGTGTGCGATGTCGAAGTGCGATATCTCGATTGAGTTGGAGCCGGGCTCGGTGCGCTGTCATGCCGGCGGGGTGGTGCGCGGGGTGGTTGTGGTCGACGTCGACGCGGATTGTAAATGCAACGCGCTGACGGTCGCCTTGGGTTGGTTCACTCATGGGCGAGGCAATCGCCGCGCTGACACCGTCCAGACCATTAATCTATTTACCGGCGAGTGGCGGGCGGGACAGCGGGTCTCCTATCCCTTTGAGATGCGGTTGCCCAATGGGCCGCTGAGCTACGAAGGGTATTATTTTAACGTCGATTGGGGACTGAGGGCGCGGGCCGATATCCCGTGGGCGCTCGACCCGAAATGCGACCAGGATATTCTGCTGGTCGCCGGCCCAGAGACGGACGAGCAGGGTTACCTCGACAATTTTGATGGGCTCGCTGGGGTCGCGGAAAAACGCGACGGCAACGAGGGAGAAACCTCGTACGGGCTATTAATGGCCTCCGTCCCTTTCTTGCTCATGGGGCCCCTGTTTTTGGTTTTCGGCCTCTTTGGCGGCGATGAGGGGGTCGAAATAACCACGGTGATTCTGGGCCTTCTGTTCTGCGTCGGAGGGGTATTCATGTTCTTTGGCGCGCTGCGAAACAGAGTCGCCTCGATGAAGCTTGGTGAGGTGCGCATCGACTGGCCCGAGCACCCTGTGCGCCCTGGCGAGGCGGTGCCGCTGAGGCTTTATATGAGCGCCACCGACAATCTCAACGATATTGTGGCGACGCTGATCTGCCAGGAGACGGTGGTCTCCGGGTCGGGCACCAATGAGATAGCCTCTTACCATAATGTGTTCAGTGTCCCGATTAAATTAGAGCGGCACTTAGATGGCCCTGAGCAATTGCGCGCCGAGGGGGTGATTGAGTTGCCCAAGTCGGCGCCGCCTTGCTTTTATGCGCGCGACAATGAGTTATCCTGGTATGTCGTGTTGCATATTGACGTGGCGAAGTGGCCGGATTGGACGCGTCTGCTCTACCTCGACGTGCGCCCGGGCGGGGCGATCGCCCAACTTGAGGGGCCAAACATAAAGCACGGCGCCGCGAATCAGGTAGGCGATGTAGCATTCGTCGGTTCAAATTTTGAGGATACCGACGCCTGGTAGAACCGCAGGCGTGGGCTCGGGCGTCTTTATGGGCAGCGATATTTGAAGCAAGCATTCAGGACCGCAACGGAAATTATATGTCGAAGTGCGATATCTCGATTGAATTGGATGATTTTGGCGCGGGCCATCCGGCCGGCGGGGTGGTGCGCGGGGTGGTCACCGTCGAGGTGAGCGACGCCTGCAAGTGCAAGGCGCTGAGCCTGGTCATGGGCTGGCATACGCACGGGCGCGGCAATCGCGTCGCCAATGAGGTGGCCTCTGTCGAATTATTTAGCGGCAATTGGGAGGCCGGGGAGCGGGTGACCTACCCGTTTGAGCTCGCGCTGCCGGCCGGCCCATTAAGCTATCACGGGCATTTTTTGAACGTGGATTGGTTTTTGCTCGCGCGGGCAGATATCCCCTGGGCGATCGACCCGAAATGCGAGCAGGATTTTGTGGTCATCGAGGGGGCGTCGACGCTGACTGAGCCACAACCATGGGCCGTTGAGAGGCTGGATAAACTGCGCCAGGACCACGACGGCGGGGTGTCGGGCGGGTTTCTGGCCTTCGCAGGGCTGTTTTTGGCGACGGGGTGTTTTCTCGTCTACCAGGGCGCGACCGGCGACGGCATCCTCACCGGGATCGTGCTCGTCTTTATGGGCGTCGTTTTCGTACTGGTGTCGCTGCTGATGGCCTTCGCGACGCTGCGCAATAAAATGGCGAGCGTGCGGTTGGGCAAGGTCGAGGTCGATTGGCCCGAGCGGCCGATACACACGGGCGAAACGGTGCCGCTTCGGGTTCGGGTCAACGGGGCAAAAGGTCAACATCAATTCAACGCGACGCTTTTTTGTCGCGAGGAGGTCGTCTCGGGCAGCGGGACGAATGAGCGGACCTATCGCCACAATGTATACAGCGCGCCGATTCAGATGAGTCGCAACTCGGAGACCCCCGGGCGAATAGATGTCGAAGGGTTGCTCGCGATACCTGAGGCGGGCGCGCCCTCATTTTATGCCCAGGACAATGAACTCTCCTGGTTTGTCGAGCTGCATATCGATGTCGCTGGATGGCCGGATTGGACGCGCAAGCTCTACCTGGACGTGCGCACAGGCGGGGAGCGCGCTCAACTCGAGGTGCCGCCGAAAGTCGAGCCGAAGATACCTGATTTTAATTCGATTGAGGATACCGGTGGCTGGTAGGTTCTCTCGATAAATCAACGGGTTACGGGTTGGTTTTGCTCTGGGCTAACTGCGGGGAGCCCGAGAGCTTGTCGCCCGGAGATACGATTCGAAATACCCAGCGCTGGTAGGAAGGTAGGAAAACGATGGCAAGCAAGCGGCGCCGGTCCAGTGGCGGCCCAATAGAAGGCGCGCGAAATGATTTCGCCTCTGGGCGAATTTATTTCAAAGTCGGGGAATAGCTCGCCGGTTTCGTTGTTTAATGGCCCGCGACCCGACACCGACCCCATACGGTTTTATCCCGCCAGGTGCGTTTGGTGTCTTTTGTTTCCGTTGTTCGCCTTGCATGCTGGTAGCATTAGACATGCGCGCAACACCGTGATAGCAAGCGCCATCTTTTGAGCGCCCGAGTGACGGGGGCTCCCAGCACCCGGTACATTTTGGAAAATTTTCAAGAGCTCGATCTTATTGAGCCGCTCCAGCGCGCGATAGCCGCTGAAAATTACGAATCACCGTCGGAAATTCAAGCTCAAGCCATTCCTTCGATTTTGGAAGGTAGAGATCTGCTCGGTTGCGCCCAGACAGGCACCGGTAAAACGGCCGCCTTTTCACTCCCCATGCTTCATATTCTGAGCGAGAGCCAGAACACGAAGGGCCGACGTGTGCCCCGTGGACTGATCTTGTCGCCGACGCGTGAGTTGGCGGCTCAGATTTGCTCGAGCATCGAGACCTACGGGAAATTCCTCTCGCTGCGCAGCACCGTGATTTACGGTGGTGTCAGCGAGCGCCCGCAGATTCGCGACCTTAAAAAGGGCGTCGATATTATCGTGGCAACGCCGGGTCGATTCCTCGACCTGATGAGCCGTGGTTTTATCGATCTGAACGCCATCGAGTTCTTCATCCTAGATGAAGCCGATCGTATGCTCGACATGGGTTTCATCAACGATATCCGCAAGATCATCAATAAGCTGCCCAAGAAGCGCCAGAACCTGCTCTTCTCGGCGACCTTGCCCTCGAGCATCGTCCAGCTTGCCAACCAGATGTTGCGCAACCCCGTGACCGTCGAAGTCGCGCCGGAAACCCCGACGCTCGACGCCATTGAGCAGCGCTTGATGTTCGTGACGAAGGCCGACAAGGCGAACCTGATGGTGCACCTGCTTAAGGCGCCGGACGTGTCGCGCTCGATCATCTTCACGCGCACCAAGCACGGCGCAAACCGTCTGACCGAGCGCCTGGAGAAGGCCGGCTTCCCCGCGACCGCCATTCATGGCAACAAATCGCAGGCCGCTCGCCGCCGCGCGCTCAACGGATTCCGCAAGGGCTCCTACGATATCCTGGTGGCGACCGACGTCGCCTCGCGCGGCATCGACGTGGATGACGTCACGCACGTGTTCAACTACGACCTGCCGGACGAAGCCGAGAGCTACGTCCATCGCATCGGTCGAACCGGTCGCGCCGGACGAAGTGGCGTGGCCATCTCGTTCTGCGATACCTCGGAAGGGCATAAATTGCGCTCGATCGAGAAGACCATCGCTCAGGCGATCCCGCCGGATGAGGAGCACGAGTTTCACTCCCCAGCCGCGATGGCGAGTCGTAATGACCGCAAAAAGAGCAGCAAAGGTGGTGGCCGTCGCGGAAATAATTCGCGTGGCCGTAACTCGAGAAATAAATCGCGCGGCAAGTCCGGCGGAAATTCTCGGGGCAGAAATTCCTCGCGTCGCAAGAGCACCACGCCCGCAAAGAAATCGGGCGAGGGCGCAAAGCGCCGCGGCGGCAATCGCCGCTGAGTTTGGCAAAGCAGTGAGCTGAGGTGAGTCTTCGCCGCAGGGAATTGCAAAAGCAAAGACGGGCCATCGACCTCAAATTCCGGGTTGATGGCCCGTTTTGCGTTCAGCCCCCATATTCGCCAGTCCGGCCGGGTGGGCGATGGGGACCTCGATCCAATAGCGAAGTTTGCAATAGAGGACGCCGTCGATCATGCGTTCGATGCGTTTCTCGAAGAGCCCGCCGTTCTTCTCGATGATCTTTCGCGAGGCGGTATTGTCAGGATCGCAGGTCAGCAGCACGCGCGAGAGCCCGCGCTGGGCGGCCTTTTCGAGCCCTAATTTCAGGATCGCCGCCCCGTAACCCTGGCGCCGGCGGCCCGGGCGGATCGAGTAGCCGATATGCCCGCCGATATCATCGGCCAGGTTGTCCAGGCGATGGCGCAGCTCGAATCGTCCCACGAAGGTGTCGTCATCCGCGAGCCAATAGATGGTCTCCGGCACGCGAAAGAGCGCGATATTTTCCCAATGAATCAGCGCGCATTCGGCCTGGACGTGCGCATCGAAATTGCGCTGTAGCACGTCGAGACGGTGGTATAGAAAACGGCGCTCCGCGTGAAACTCGGCGAGCGCTTCGAGATAACTCTGCTTTAGCGATGCGGTGGGGCGGATTAATTCGAGCATAGCTACATCGGGGTCGTGGGAGCAGTAACGATGAGATGGCCGCGCGCTGGGCGGTCCTCGATGCTGAATGTCGACGCGGATGCCCGGGGGTCACGCCGCGGGCGGGGGCGCGAGCGCGGGCTTTGAGGCAGGGCTTGTGTTGACGCTCGGGCGCGGAATCGCTACCTCATGGGGTGCAAGTCGAGGGTTGGTTTTAGGCGCGCATCTATCCTAAAATACGCCCCGACACAGACCACGCGCTGAGTGAGTCTTCGCTGTGGCGCAATTATTCGGGAGTTGAAACGATGAAGAATTCTACACGCTTTTTGCTTATTTTCTCGGCTCTTTTTTTCGTCACCGCGACCGCCGGGCAGGCCGTCGCGAACCCGGGTATCTATGATTGGCCCGACGCTGAGGTGCCGGTTTTAGTGCGGACTTCAAACGGCGTTATCTTTCTCTCCAAAGACAAAAAGCCCACGCGCGCCTATTCGTGGAAGGCCAGTAATATCGGCGAGGGCTTCGATTCGCTCTACGCGGTCGATCTCAATAAAAACGGTCGCGTTGAGCTGGTTGGCGCGGGCAAACCGGTCTTCTTTCTCGACTCCAAATCCAACCCGATGTGGCAGCTCGAGAAGGGATGCAAGCAGACGATGCTGGGGAGTTTTATCTCCAGCAATAACCTCGACATCGCCTGCAACGACGGAAAAACCCTCAAGGTCTATACCTATGACGGGCAATTCGCCTGGGAATTGAACGCAGGTAAGCGCATCGAGGACTGCCGTGTCGGCGATCATAGCGGTGATCTCAAGCCGGATTTTGAGTGTAAATTCGCCGGGTCGAAGTCCTGGGTGCGCGTCGACTCCAGCGGCAAGGTGCTGGTGGCGTCGGTCGACTCGCCCGAGATTGAGGCGGGCGGCGCGGTGGACGGCGCGCTTGAGCCCGTCGACCCGAAATTGCTCAGCGGCGAAGAGGGCGTCGACCTTAACCTGGACGGCAACGCCGACCAGGTGTTGAACGTCGACGGCAATAATTTACTGATCGGCTCGAAGGCCTCTGATAAACCCGTTAAGAGCGTCAAGCTCGACGGCAAAGCCGTGAGCGCGCTGGTCAAAGACCTCGACCTGGATGGCAAAAACGAGATCGTCGTGCTCACCAATAAGTCGATCTTCGTCATGGATGCGCAGGGCGAAGACGTGCAAAAATTTTCCGCCTCGACGCGCAAATATAAGCGCAAACCGCTGGCCAAATTCGAGAGCGTCTACTCCAATTATTTCGCCGATAATGACAAGGCCGCCGACGCCGTGCGCGCCCAGCAAGACGCGCTGTCGAAATGCTACGCCAAGCGGGTCAAGAGCAGCCAATTTGCCGGCATCGGCCGGTTGATCCTCAAGGTCAGCGTCGACCATGACGGCAAGCTCAAGGGCGTTGAGACCGTGCACTCGGGCATCAACGACAAGAAGATCGTCGCGTGTGCGCAGAGCGCGCTCAAAAAAGCCAAATACCCCAAGGCCGAGTCCGAGGACGCCCTGGGCACCATCAACGTCAATATGGAATATACCTTCTGGGACGAATAGTCCCAGAAGCCGTAGCCCCTTTTGAGAGCATTTCATTTCAATCCAAAACGAGAGCATAAGCATGACCCGCGAAATTCGAGCCCCGAGAGGAAAGACGCTGCGTTGCAAAGGGTGGACGCAGGAGGCCGCGCTGCGCATGCTTATGAATAATCTGGACCCGGAGGTCGCCGAGGACCCCGACAACCTGGTGGTCTACGGCGGCACCGGTAAGGCCGCGCGCAATTGGGAATGCTTCGAGCGCATCGTCGCCGAGCTTGAGCAGCTCGAAGATGACGAGACGCTCCTGGTGCAATCGGGCAAAGCCGTTGGCGTCTTTAAGACCCACGAAAACGCCCCGCGCGTGCTGCTAGCCAACTCCAACCTGGTCGGCAAATGGGCCAATTGGGAACATTTTGGCGAATTGGAGAAGAAGGGCCTGATGATGTACGGCCAGATGACGGCCGGCAGTTGGATCTATATCGGCACCCAGGGGATCTTGCAGGGGACGTTTGAGACCTTCGCCGCCGCCGCGAATAAGCATTTCGGCGGCGACCTTTCGGGTCGCTTCGTGCTGACCGCGGGCCTCGGTGGCATGGGCGGGGCGCAGCCGTTGGCCGCGACCTTTAATGGCGCGGCGTTTTTGGGCATTGATGTCGACGCCTCGCGCATCGAGCGGCGCATCGGCAAGGGTTATTGCGACCGCATCACCCACGACCTGGACGAGGCGCTTGAGTGGGTGCTCGCCGCCAAAGAGGCCGGCGAGGCGTTGAGCGTCGGCCTGGTGGCGAACGCCGCCGAGGTGCTGCCCGAGCTGCTCGCCCGCGGCGTCGTCCCGGATATCGTCACCGACCAGACCTCGGCCCATGACCCGCTCAACGGGTATATCCCGGCCGGTACTTCGCTGGAGGACGCCAAGACCTGGCGCGCCGAGGACCCCGACGGGTATTTGAGCGCCGCGCGCGACAGCATCTCATTGCATGTCGAGACGATGGTCGCCTTCCAGGACAAGGGCGCGGTGGTCTTTGATTATGGCAATAATATTCGCCAGGTGGCGTATGACGCGGGGTTTGAGCGCGCGTTTGATTTCCCGGGTTTTGTGCCGGCCTATATTCGCCCGCTGTTTTGCGAGGGGCAGGGGCCGTTTCGCTGGGTGGCGCTGTCGGGCGACCCCGAGGATATCCGGCGCACCGACGACGCGATCCGCGAGCTCTTCCCCGAGAAGGCGCACCTGATGCGCTGGCTCGATATGGCCCAGGAGAAGGTGCATTTTGAGGGATTGCCCGCGCGTATCTGCTGGCTTGGATACGGCGAGCGCGTGAAGGCCGGGCTGAAGTTCAATGAGATGGTGCGCTCCGGCGAGTTATCGGCGCCGATCGTCATCGGTCGCGACCACCTCGACTGCGGCAGCGTCGCCAGCCCCAACCGCGAGACCGAGTCGATGAAAGACGGCAGCGACGCGGTCGCCGACTGGGCGATCCTCAACGCGCTGTTGAACGTGGCCAGCGGGGCGACCTGGGTGAGCTTTCACCACGGCGGCGGCGTCGGGATGGGTTATAGCCTGCACGCCGGCCAGGTCATCGTCGCCGACGGCACCGACGCCGCCCACGCTCGCCTGGAGCGCGTCCTCACCGGCGACCCGGGCATGGGGATTATCCGCCACGCGGACGCCGGCTACGCCAAGGCGCAGGACTTCGCGCGGGAGCATGACGTGCGGGTGCCGCACCTCGACGATTGAGCTCTACATTTACCCTGTAAATCGGCCGATGCGCGAGTCTTCGAACTTGCGCATCGGCGTTTTCTATCTGAACGGTCCTCGAAGATGTTGAAGAAGAGTCTAAAATCCGCAAAACGCCAGCTTACCCGGACCTGGCGCACCCTCCTGGTCGGCAATATCAAGCAATTGATGAATTTCTACGCCCCCTTCGTGGGCGCCGGGATTCGCATCGAGGAGGCCTCGCCGGATTACCGGCGCATGGTCGTGGCGATGGACCTGACGATTTATAACCAGAATTTCGTGGGCACCCACTTTGGCGGCTCGCTTTATGCGATGACCGACCCCTTTTATATGCTGATGATCATGCAGAATCTGGGGCCGGATTATATCGTATGGGATAAGGCGGCGACCGTGCATTTTCGCAAGCCCGGGCGCGGTAAAGTGCGCGCGGTGTTCACGCTGACCCAGGAGCGGATCGACGAGATTCGCGCGCAGGCTGCCGAGCAATATAAGGTCGAGCCGGTCTTCATGGTCGAGGTCATCGACGAGGCGGGCGATGTGGTGGCCGAGGTGGAGAAGGTGTTGTATGTGCGCAAGAAGAAGGATGCGTGAGCATTTGTCCGGAGCCGGTCAAAACGCCGGAGCCAGCGCTTCAAGCACTGGCAAAACGAGACCTAGGCCGGAGCCAGCGCTTCAAGCACTGGCAAAAATAAGTGATAACCAGACCTAGGCCGGAGCCAGCGCTTCAAGCACTGGCAAAAGTGAGTGCTAGCCAGACCTAGAAGGTCTGGCTCCGGAGTGTGGGAGGTCAAAACATCGGAGCCAGCGCTTCAAGCACTGGCAAAAATAAGTGATAACCAGACCTAGAAGGTCTGGCTCCGGAGTGTGGGAGGTCAAAACATCGGAGCCAGCGCTTCAAGCTCTGGCAAAAATAAGTGATAACCAGACCTAGAAGGTCTGGCTCCGGAGTGTGGGAGGTCAAAACACCGGAGCCAGCGCTTCAAGCACTGGCAAAAATAAGTGATAACCAGACCTAGAAGGTCTGGCTCCGGAGTGTGGGAGGTCAAAACATCGGAGCCAGCGCTTCAAGCTCTGGCAAAAATAAGTGATAACCAGACCTAGAAGGTCTGGCTCCGGAGTGTGGGAGGTCAAAACACCGGAGCCAGCGCTTCAAGCACTGGCAAAAATAAGTGATAACCAGACCTAGAAGGTCTGGCTCCGGAGTGTGGGAGGTCAAAACATCGGAGCCAGCGCTTCAAGCACTGGCAAAAGTGAGTGCTCGCCATACCTAGAAGGTTTTGAATTACGGTGGCAAATGATAAGCGGGGCATCGAGAAGTTGAACCTCGGTAATATTGCGCCAATGGCTCGGGTGAATGCGATGAGAATGATAAAAGGGAAGGCGGCTTTATTTTTGCTATTGCTTGGTCTCGTGATGGTGTCGAGTTGCTCGCACCCCAAGACGACGGTTGAGCCGGACGGGCAGCAAACCCCGGCAAAGGCGCAAGAAGCGTCGGTCGAGGCGAAGACCGAGGCCGCCCCCAAGCGCATTATTTATCTGATCGCCGACGGCATGGGAGTGTCGGCGGCGAGCGCCGCGACCTACGCCAAGGGCGCGCCGCTGAGCATGTTGGGCATGGAGCGCATGGGGCTGGTGACGACACATTCCTATGATTTTGTGACCACCGATTCGGCGGCGTCGGCCACCGCTCTGGCGGCCGGGCGAAAGACTCATTTTGAGGGGATGTCGGTCAAGCCCGGCACGACGGTTGAGCAGGAGACCGACCCGGCGCATCAGACCCCGACGATGCTCGAGAAGGCCCACGCCGCCGGGTGGAAGACCGGTCTGGTGGCGACGGTGCGCGTGACCCACGCGACCCCCGGGGCGTTCGCCGGGCACCGGGTGAATCGACGCCAATATGACGACCTGGCCGCAGATATGCTGGCCTCGGGCGTGGACGTGGTGATCGGCGGTGGGCGGCGTTTTTTCGACAAGCGAAAAGACGGCAAAGACCTGATGGCGGCGTTTAAAGAGAAGGGCTACGCGGTCGCAGATACGCTCGGCGCGATGAAGGAGGCGACGCCTTCGGCCCGGCAGATGGTCGCGCTTTTGGACCCGTCGGACTTTAAGGAGGCAGGAAATCCCGAGCGTCAGGCGGGGCTCACCGAGATGATGCAGTCGGCCATCGAGGTGCTCGACCGCGACAATGAGGTGGGCTTCTTCTTGATGGTCGAGGGCTCCCAGGTCGACTGGCGCGCGCATAGCCTGGACGGCGAAGGCGTGGTCAAAGAGATGTTGGAGTTCGATGAGACGGTGCAGGCGGCGCTCGACTATGCCGCCGGGCGCGATGACACGCTTGTCGTGGTGACCAGTGACCACGAGACCGGCGGTTTCTCGGTCCTGGATTCTTCGCAGGTCAAGCCCCTGCTCGCCGCGGCCGGCGGCGCCGACGCGGCGAAGGCCGAGGTCGGGCGCGCGGCCGAAGTCGAGGCGAAATACCCGTCGCCGGAGCATCTTCCGGCCGTGGGGATTGGGGAATATGGCGAGGGGACGCCGGACTTCGCGGGGCTTGGCGCGCTCTCGCAGGTGGAGGATTCCGAGATGCGCCTGTCCTTCGGGCATCTGTCGCTGGCGAGCCGTGGGGTTTGTGCGTGGAAGGGCCGATTTAGCGCGGCGCATACCGCGGCGATGGTCGCGGTTTACGCGCACGGGCCTGGCGCGCAGTCCATCGCGGCGAGTCGCGATAACGCGGTGCTCGGCGCGCGACTGATGGCCCTGGTCGACGCCGAGACGGTGCCGGTTTATGCGAGCGACGAAGACGCGAAACAGGTCGAAGAGACCGCCGAAAAGACCCCGACCAATGTCATCCTGATGGTTGGAGGTGGCATGGGCGTGGGCGCCGTGACGGCCGGGTATTACGCAAAAGGATCGCTTGCGATGATGGAGATGCCGGTTCAGGGGCTGGTCGCGACGCACGGCGCGGACCGCCTGGCCAACGACGCCGCGGCCGCGGCGACCGCGCTCGCCACGGGGCAGCGCACCCACGCCGGGGCGCTTGGTGGGGTCGGCCAGGGCGACGCCTGGAAGAGCCTGCCGACGCTATTGGAGCGCTCCGAGCAAGCTGGCATGATGACCGGTTTGGTCACCAGCGGGGCCATCACAGGCGCGACGTCGGCGGCGTTTTATGCGCATACGCCAAACTTCTCCGAGACCCCAAATATCGCGCATGCGTTGAGCGAGATGGCGGAGCGTGTCGAGGGATCAGATGGCGTTGACCTCGTTTATACGGGCGAAGATGCGGCGTTTTCGAATTTGCCTGAGATGACCGCACGCGCGCTGGAGAACCTCGCGCGCCAGGCGCAGGACGCGTCAAAATCCGATAAAAATAAGGGCTTCTTTTTGATGGTCGAGGGCGCGCAGATCGACGCGGCCCAGCGCGGACTTAAGCGCGACCGTGGTCTGGTCGACGCGGTGGTTGATTTTGATGGGGCCGTGCGCGCGGCGGTCGAGTTTGCGCGGGCCGACGGCGAGACGCTGGTGCTCGTGACGGGCGACCGCGATTATAGCACCTCGGTGATCGACCACCATTATGGGCATAATGATTGCCAGGGCGCGGCGCTGGTCGACTTCGGCGGGACCTTCGAGTTGGAGAAGATCGCGGCGGCGCCCGAGGCGCTCGGCCCGGCGTGCCAGCCGGTCGAGGCGGTGACGGTGGCGAACGCCGACACGGTCGCCTGTGAGGGCGATGAGGCGCTGCGCGCGCGGCTGCAAGGTGAGTTCGCGCCGCTGCATTTCTCGCTTCAATATGGCTGGGTCGCCCAGGTGGGCGTGGAGCGCGCCAAGGGGGCGCTCAACGCGCCGACCTCGGCGAATTTCGTGCCGCTCTTCGCCTTTGGCCCGGGCGCCAGCGCCTTCGAGGGCTTCCACGACCAGCCAGCGCTTGGGCAGATGCTCCAGCAGTTCGTGAGCGCGCGCTAAGACGAGCGCTTAGCTCCACTGCGCCTTGCCGGTTTCGAGGTCGCGCCCCATCGCAAAGGGCGCGACCTCTTTTATGTTCTGGGCGCCGCTTTTGAGCATCAGATAGCGGTCGACACCGACGGCGACGCCGCTCGACGGCGGCAAGCCCCATTCGAGGGATTCGAGGAAGCGCTCGGGCATCGCCGGCAGGGGCAGGCCGGCGGCCTGGCGCGTGGCGAGGTCGGCCTCAAAACGCGCGCGCTGCTCTTTGGGGTCGGTGAGCTCCTGGAAGCCGTTGGCCAGCTCGACCCCGCCGATATAAAGCTCGAAGCGCTGGGCGACGCGCGGGTCTTCGGGTTTGGTGCGCGCGAGCACTGCCAGCGGGGTCGGCCATTCGGTCACAAAGACCGGGCCCTGCGCGTCCAAAAAGGGATCGATATAGCCGATCTGAAGTTCGAAAAAGAGCTCATCCCAGCGTCGGGTTTGACGCGCGCGATTGAGGGAATGCTCGGAGAGCAGCTCACGCTCGGCGCATACCGCGAGCAGCGCGTCGAAGTCGGTCGCCTCGAGGATGTCGAAGCCACACGCCGCCTCGATGACCTCCTGCATCGTCATCCTCAAAAATGGTGCTTCCAGCGAAATCTCGCGCTCGCCGATGCGCGCGACCTCACCGATGAGCGCGCGGCTTAAGTCCTCGACGTCCTGGATGATGGCGTCGAGGTCTTCCCAGGCGCGGTACCACTCGAGCAGCGTAAACTCGGGGTTATGCAGCGGGGTGATTTCGCCGTTTCGCCACACCTTGCTCATCTGCCAGATGCGCTCCAGGCCGCCTGCCAACAGGCGCTTCATCGAGAACTCTGGCGAGGTGTGCAGGTCGCCGCGGATGGCCTCTTCGGCGGGGCGGTGCGGGTCCTGGAAGGACGCGTTGACCGGCGAGAGGTGGACGTCGGTGCCGGCCGCCTCGACCCAATTGGGGGTCTCAACTTCGACGAAGTCGCGGGCGTCAAAGAACGCGCGGATGCGGCGATTGGCATGCGCGCGAAGCTGCACGGCCTCGGCGAGTGAGCGCTGACGCTGGGCGCTGAGCGCGGGTTCCTGGGTCAGGGGAAGGTGCACGATTCCCAGGGACTCGACCGTGAACGCTGGGGATTTCCCGTCGGCGTCATGGGCCGCGTCGAGCGTTCCCAAGACCTCCACGAGCGCGCCATGCGTGAGCCTTGCGGCGGCATCGGCGCCATCGGCTATGAGCCGGATACTGTGGCCGGCGCTCTCCAGGTGCCAGACGCCCGAGCGCTGGCGCAGGCGCCCCGCGGTGCGCTGCGGGGCGGCCGGCGTTTGGCCTTGTGCGCTCGCGGTCTTAATCAATTGCGCCAAAGGCAGTGTTTTAGGGGCAATTTGGCGAGTTGTCTTGCGTCTCATGGGGTTTCCGTAATAGGCTGCAGGCGTTTGTATAACCTAAAAATAGGTAGGGTGTCGTTGATTCGACAACTTATCGAGGCGCGATCAATAACTGTCTGTCCATACTCTGACCTGAATACGGAGCATAGAAATGTCTGGTTTTGAAACTCTTGTCGACCTTTTTGAGCAAACGATCGAGAAACATCCGAATAATCCTCTCTTCGGCGTAAAGAAAGGGGGAAGCTATAAATGGACTTCCTATCAAGAGTTCGGTCAGAAGGTTGACGCGTGTCGCGGCGCGCTCGCGGTGCGTGGGGTGGAGAAAGGGGACACGGTCGCGATCATCGCCGACAACTCGGTCGAGTGGGCGGTGAGCGCGTATGCGACCTATGGTCTCGGCGCCGCGTTCTGCCCGATGTACACGGTCCAGATGCCCAAGGATTGGAAGTTTATCCTCGACGACAGTGACGCCAAGGTCGTCATGGTCGCCAACGAGAAGATCTACGAGCAGGTCAAAGAGCTGGCCATCGAGACGGTGACGTCGATCATCTTCTTCGAGGGCGACACCCAGCACCCCGATTATTTCCAGAACGTTCTGGTCGACGGCGCGGCGAATCCGACGCCGAGCACCCACCCGAAGCCCGACGATATCGCGACGTTTATCTATACCTCGGGGACGACCGGCAACCCCAAGGGCGTGCGTCTTAGCCACAAGAACCTGACGTCGAACGTGCAGGGCGTGGCGGAGGTCTTCCCGATCGACCAGAGCGAAGTGAGCCTGTCGTTTTTGCCCTGGGCGCACAGCTTCGGGCAGACCGTCGAGCTGCATATGCTGATGTCGCGCGGCGCCTCCATGGGCCTGGCCGAGAACGTCTCCACGATTATCGCCAACCTCGCCGAGGTGCGCCCGACGATTCTTATGAGCGTGCCGCGCATCTTCAACCGCATCTATGACGGGGTGCAGAAGAAGATGGAGCAGGAAGGTGGCATCAAGAAGGTGCTCTTCGACATGGCGATCAACAACGCCGTGAGCGCGCGCGAGCAGCGCGAGAAGAGCGGCAAGGTCGGCTTCATGACCAAGGTGAAGGGCGATGTGCTCGACAACCTGGTCTTTAGCAAGGTGCGCGCGCGCTTTGGCGGCCGGCTTAAATTTGCGGTCAGCGGCGGCGCGGCGCTCAGCCCCGAGGTTGCGCGCTTCATCGATAACCTCAATATCCAGGTCTATGAGGGCTACGGCCTCACCGAGACCTCGCCGATCGTGTCGGCGAATATCCCCGGACACGTCAAGATCGGCAGCGTCGGCCTGCCGCTGCCGGGCGTGAAGGTCACCATCCGCGACGTCGACGGCTACCCCAGCGGCACCGGCGAGGTCTGCGTCAACGGCCCGAACGTCATGCTCGGGTATCATAAGTTGCCGGAGGCGACCGCCGAGGTCCTCGACGACGACCACACCTTCCACACCGGCGACCTGGGTCGCATCGACGACGACGGGTTCCTGTGGATCCTGGGGCGCATCAAAGAGCAGTATAAGCTCGAGAACGGCAAATACGTCGTGCCCAGCCCGATCGAAGAGCAGCTCAAGCTCAGCCCCTTCATCAACCAGATGATGCTCGACGGCGCCAATAAGCCGTATAACGTCGCGTTGATCGTGGTTGACGAGGAGTCGCTGTCGGATTGGCTCAAAGACAATAACATTCCGCGCGAAGGCGCGCTGACCAACGAGAAGGTCCGCGCTCTTTACGCCGACGAGATCAAGCGCTTCGGCAATTCGATGAAGAGCTACGAGCTGCCGAAGTCCTTCGTGTTGATCGACCAGGAGTTCACCCCTGAGAACGACATGCTCACGCCGAGCCTGAAGGTCAAACGCCGCATCGTGCTGCAGAGCTACGGCAAGATGCTCGAAGAGCTTTATAACTAAGGTTGATGCCGTGAGGCATGGGCTTTTAGCCTGAGAAAACACCCCCGATGGAGATTCCATCGGGGGTGTTTTTTTGTGGGTTGTTTTTTGTCGGGCGTTTTGCAGGTGCGCGGCCCCCCTTCTGTCGCTTCGCGACATCTTCCCCAGAGGGGAAGATCTACTGATGCTTTCTCGGGGGCGTTGGGTTGGCGGGGGGCGTTGGGTTGGGGGCCGGTTAGTCGAGCAGCGAGACGTTTAATTGATCGGCGTCGGCGATGGCCTGCAGCTCGGCGTCGGTGACGCCGAATTCGCCCAGGAGGGCGGCTTTGTCGCGGGCGTTGGCGGCGCGGTTGAGCAGCGAGAGCAGCTGTTGTTGCTGGCTCTGGGCGTCGGCGTCGAGCTGGGCGCGCGAGGTTGAGCGGGTGGGGACGAAGCGGGTGTCGGCGTCGACAAATATCTGGGCGTCGACGTCGCCCAGCGACATCGTCTCGATGATGGCGTCGATGCCGGCGGCGCTGTCGAACAGCGGCAGGCGCAGCAGGGTGGTGACCGTGGCGGTGTGGGTCGAGCTCAGGGCGGTGCCCAGCAGGTCGATGACCTCGCCGATGGAAGTGCCCTGGGCGGCGTCCTCGGGGCTGGTGAACCCGGGCGTCGACAGCGGCGGAAGCTCGGCGCAGACCAGCAGGTTCTGGCCCTGGTCGCGCAGGCGGGCGGCCCAGTTGGTGAGGACGCGCACGCCGGTCAGTTGGCGCGCGGGGTTCGGCTCAAGCTCCAATTGGTGGGTGACCCAGTCGGCCGGGCTGCCATCATTGCTCAGGCGCAGCTTCGCGTCGAAGTCGCCGGCGGCGGCGATGCGGGCGCAGAGGGTGTTGAACGCGTCGGCGTTGGGCGATGCGTCGAGCACCAGGTTGACGCCGGCGGCGGCGACCGGGGCGAGGGTGTCGACCGGGCCAAAGCCGGTGGAGAGGGCGGGGCGTGCGCCGTTTAATTCGGCGAAGGCCAACTCGCGCGCGCGGAAGGCGAAGGTGTCGGTGGCATCTTCGGCGCCGGCCGAGAACGCCAGGTCTTTTAATTGCGTGACGCCTGCGCTGGGCAACGGCATATGCGCGTCTTTGCCGGTGGCGTGAACCGCGCACCCGGGTTGGACCCAGGCGGGCGGGTCGAGCAGCAGCGCGTCGACCTCGCGCCCGCCGACGTGGCGGCGCACCACGGCGAAGACCGAGTCGCCCGCTTCGGAGCGGATCTCCAGGGATTCGCCGATGCCCGGCAGGGTGTCACCGACGAAGGCGCGAAGCGAATCGCCCTCGCAGCGAATGATCGCGCTGGGGCGTTGTTCGTAATTCTCGAATTCCACGGATTAGTCCTCGGTGACTTCGGGGGGGCGGAAGTCGACCAGCCAACCGAAGCTCTCAAGGAGCGCTTCGGCGACGTATTCGAGGCCTTCCGCGTGGGGGTGGCTCAGGGTGGCGAAAGGCACAAAATCGCGGAACGCCCCGTGGTCGGCGGCGTTCCAATAATGGTCTTCGGCGAAGACCTCGATCGTGAGGTCTTGGACGCCCTCGGCGAGGGCGTCCAATTCGGCGATGATGGCGGCGCGTTGGGCTTTGCGCCGGTCCACCGATAGGGTCCAGGTGACCACGGGGGCTCCTCGGGAGCGGGATGCGCGCGTTATTCTTCGATCTCTTCTTCGAGCTCCGCCTGCAATTGCTCGATGGAGGGCGGACCTTCCACCTCGCGTCGCTCCAGGCGCTCGCGCGCCCATTCACGCAGGCTCTTGGCCTTGTCATCAAGCGACTGCTCGAGGAATTCCATGCCCATATATTTCTCGCCGAGGATATAAGCGCGCTTCCGGACCGAGGTGTCGGGCAGGTCGGCGGCTTTGGCGAGCAGGGCCAGGCGCGTTTGCTCTTCGATATTTTCCCATTGCTCGTCGAGCAGGTCCAGGGCGCCGCTGGCGACATGGTCGCCGCCGTAGCCGCGCACCGTCCCCGGCTTGAGCAACTTTTTGAGCAGGTCCATCGGGTCGCCGCCCAATCGGGCCAGCCACACCACGGCCCGGCGGCGCACGCTGCCGGGCAAGAAGCGGATGCTCAGGCGGTCTTGCTCCTGGGAGTTGCACTCGAGCGGGTGCTCGTATTCGCCGCGCGGGAACGGAATCGCGTTCTCGACCACGATATTGCAGACCTCGCGCTTGAGCGTCTTATTGAGCGCGTCCAGGCTCATCAGGAAGTCGAAGATCGGGCGGCCGCGCGCGCCGATGGCTTCTTTGGCGGTGAGGACCATCAAGATAATCTCGATGGACTCCTCGCGGCTGATCTTGAAGTTGGTGAAGATGCCGCGGCAGGCCGGGATGAGGTATTCCTCATGCTCCTCGTAATTCGAGGTCAGCCGCGGCAGCCAGATGATGCCGCGGCGCAATCCGAGGTAGTCGCGGCGGGTCAGCAGGGAGTGAGTCCCCAGCCAGGCCGTCAACATAAAGAGGCCGGGGCCGGGCTCTTGGCCTTCTTCCAGGTGCAAATTGACCTGAAGGCAGGCGTGGCACAGTTTTTCTTTGACGTGGTTGGAAATGCCCTCTGCCGCGACGACGCGTCGCGCGAAGAGTCCCAGATAATACGGGTATTGCAGGTAGCGCCAGACGCGCTCCTCGGGATTTCCGCCAGCCGGGTAATCGGTGCTTTCAACGAGCGCGTTGGTGGCCATCTCGATGAGTCGAAGTATCTCCTCGTCCGAGGCATCAAGATGACGTTTTAGAAAAGTGGTCGTATTCAACCGAAACCTCCGGGTGGGGGGTGTGAACCGGCCAGAACGCAACGCGAAGTTGCTTTGGAGCGCACTGGTATGGGTGTAGGACTGTGTGTTTGAAGAGGTGTGTGCAGCGGGGGCCGCCAACAACGTTCCGCGTGGCTCGCACGCGGCTACTTCAGGTGTCCAACGAGTAAAGGCCCTAACTTATTCGCGATGCCGCATCCTTGGCAAGGGGCTCTAGAGCGTGGGCATTAGCACGCCACAGCGAAAATCGCAATCGTTGAGATGCTCCCGAGTTTGGCCAGCTCCCCTAAATCCGAAGAGAGCGCCGCTTTTTGGGGTGCGAAAGCCAGGGACGTGTTGTAGGGATTGGATGGAGTGACTATTGAACCGCTTCAAGCGCATACTTTAGATAGGGCAGCTAACCTTGACGGTGGATCGCGAAATTCAAAATTACGAGAAGGACCCGCAACCCTCAGAAGAGGTGGCGCGCGCGGACGCGGCTGAGCCGGGCGTGTCGGAGTCTGAATCAGTGACCAAGAAGCCGCGTGAGTCGACGCTGCCGGCGGATCTGCCGCGCCTGGACGAGGAGTCCGAGGTCACGCAGACCAGTGAACTGGAGGTGGTGCGCACCGAGCACGCGGCGCTGGCAGCGCGGTTGTTAGAGCGCCCCCACAAGTCGGCGATGCTGCGGGTCACCGGGCGCCTGCTGCGGCTCATCGGGTCGATCCTATTTACCCATGTGCTCTTTGGGCAGCGCAACCGCGACAATCTGCGCGACGTCGCCGAGACCGGCACGCCGGTGTATGTGATGCAGTCGCGCAGCTTCCTCGATTATCTGTATTTTAATTATCTCTTCCTTAAAAATGACCTGCCCCTGGCCCAATACGCCAACGGCGTCAACACCAATTGGGTGCGCGGCCCCTTCGCCTGGCTAAAGCAGCTTTTTCGGCGCAAGCCCGCCGAGGCGCCCGAGCTTTGCATGCAGGCGCTGGTGGAGAATAACCAGGCGGCCTTTCTCTTTTTGGAAGAATCCAAAAAAGGCGCCGAAGAAAATTACGAATTCAGCCAAAAATACCTGACTCGTCTTATCCACGCGCAAAAACACAGCGCGCGCCCGATCATCGTCGTGCCGCTTTTGTTGGTCTGGGAGAAGCGCCCGGACCCCAAGCGCGCCGGGTTGATTCAGGAGGTGTTCGGCACGCCGCAGCGCCCCGGGTTCTTCCGCAAATTTCTCTCCTTCTTTCAGACCTTCTGGCAGAGCTTTTTTAAGATCGGCCAGCCGATGGTGCAGATCTCGACCACGCTGAATCTGGAGAGTTTCCTGCGCGAATACCCGCACGCGGGCAGCGCGGACGCCTCGGAATTGTTGCGCGCGCGCCTGCTCAACTATCTGGAGCGCGAGCGCAGCGTCATCCTGGGGCCCACCGGCGAGGCGCCGGAGGTGCTCTATAAGCAGATGATCAACCGGCCGGCGCTGATCGAGGCGGTGCGCGAGATGGCCGCCGAAGAAGGCGTCGACGAGGCCGTCATCCGCGAGCGGGTGCGCGAGCAATTCGACGAGATCGCCGCCTCGCCGAGCCCGCTGATGCTCAAGATCTGGGCGTCGGTGCTCAGCTTCGTGTGGTACCGCATCTATGACGGTCTGGACCTGGATACCGAGGGGCTTGAGAAGGTCAAGGAGGCCGCGCGCGACAGCAGCATCGTGCTGATCCCCAGCCATAAGAGCCACGTCGATTATCTGGTGATGAGCTATATTATGTATAATTACGGGATGGTGACCCCGCTGGTAGCCGCCGGCGTGAACCTCTCGTTTTGGCCGATGGGCCCGCTATTTCGCTGGGCCGGTGGTTTCTTTATTCGGCGCACCTTCCGCGGCGAGAAGTTATACCCGCTGGTCTTTCGCGAGTATCTGATCAGCCAGATGGAAGAGGGCTACCCCATTGAGTTCTTTATCGAGGGCACGCGCAGCCGCACCGGGAAGTTGATCAAGCCGAAATACGGCATGCTCGAGATGATCATCCGGGCCTATACCTCGGGGCGCATCGACTCGCTGAAGTTGGTGCCCATCTCGGTGGGCTATGAGCGGATCATCGAGGAGCGCTCCTATCGGCGGGAGCTGCTCGGCGGGGAGAAGCAAAAAGAGGGCATCACCGGGCTGCTCAAGACGCCCAAATTTCTGACCAGTAAATACGGGCGCCTCTATATTGAGTTCGGCGACCCGATCAGCCTGGGCGACTATCTCGACCTCTATGAGATCGACCACCTGCGCCCCTCCGACGAAGATATGGACGCGGTGACGGTGCGCCTGGCGCATCGGATCATCTACGAGATCAACCACGTCGCCACGGTCACGCCGACGGCGCTGGCGGCGATGGCATTGCTGTCGAATATCAGCCTGAAAGATGGCGACGCGGACAGCGGCCAGCCGGCGGGGATCTCGCGGCGCCTGCTGCTCGACGAGGTCGGGTTTATCCTGCATCTGCTGATCAATCGCGAAGAGCCGGCGCGCATCTCGGGGACCCTGACCGAGGGGCTCGAGGAGTTCGACGCGCAATTGGCGGCGCTTCGCAGCGCGGGCGCGCGCGCGCGCTGGCCGAGCCTGGATAAGTTGAGCGGGAATGACTCGCGCCCGAGCGCCGCGGGTGGCCTTGAGTCGGTGATGGGCGACGCGGTCGAGAGCGTGATCGAGGAGGCGATCGGTCTGTTCACGGATAATAAGCAGGTTCGGGTCGAGAGGGTCGGCGACGATGTGTTCTATAGCGTCCCCGAGGAGTCGCGCCCGGAGCTTGCCTATTATCGCAATAATATCGTGCACTATTTCGTCGCCCAGGCCCTGCTCGCCAGCGCGGTGCGCAAATTCAAGGCCACCGATATTTCGATGGCCGAGCTCATGGAGGAGACCCGCTTTTTGAGCAAGCTGTTCAAATTTGAGTGGATCTATGAGGAGCGCGCCCAATTTGAGAACGTCTTTTTGCGCACGCTGCGCGGGTTCGAGGCGGCGGGTTGGGTGGAGGTCGAGGGCTTCGACGGATTTAAGGACGATCAGGACCCCCGCGAGGCGGTGGTGGGCGCGCGGGTGCGCATCCCCGACCCGTTCCCGGCCGAGCTCAACTTCTTCGCGCGCCTGGTCGCCAGTCTTTTGGAGGCCTACGCCCTGGTCGTCGAGATGGTCGCCCAGAGCGAGGCCCGCTGGGAGCGCGACGCGCTGATCAAGAAGGCGCTTAAAAAATCACGGGCGGATTATGCGGCCGGCCAGATCTTCTATTATGAGTCGATCTCGAAGCCGACCTTTAAGAACGCGGTGCGCCTGCTCGATGATTGGGCGGCGATCGAGAAGATCAGCGTCGGTAAAAAGGCGTCGGCGCTTGCCTATAGCCCGTCCGAAGACTGGGACCGGGCGCGATTCGATGCGCTGACGGGCCGACTGCGCTCCTTTCTCTAGGCGCGCCCATTCGCTGCTTATTTCATTGTGTTCGCGCCTCACGACTCAAATATTAGGGTTGTGGGGCGCTTTTGTGTGAAAAGATGTGCTTTTTCAATTGATTGGGGGGCAACAGGGTTGGAAACGAGGGCGATGTACGTGTAGTATTCGCTCGTCGAATAATAAGCAGTTGCAGAAGTTCAGTTACTTTATAAGCAAGGAAGTCTGATGAAAGCACAGTTACGACTTGTATTGTTGATGGGCGCGTTGGCGCTGGCCTCGTTGCCCGCCGTCGGTTGCGGCGGACCCGAATGCGGGGACGGCACGACGGAGAAAGATGGCAAATGTGTTGCCGAAGCAGGCGGCGAAGGTGGCATCACCTGTGGCGCGGGCACGGTTGAGGAGAACGGCGCATGCGTTCCTTCCGAGACGGTCTCCTGCGGCCCCAAGACCACCGAAGACGACCAGGGCCGCTGCGTGATCGCGCCGGACGCCTGTGAAGACGGCGCAACGCTGGACCCCAACACGGGCAATTGCGTCGCCGGCACCGCGGAATGCGGCGAGGGCACGGCGATTGACGGAAACACGGGCACCTGTGTTCCGACCGCCGATGTCTGCGACGAAGGCACCGTTTTTGACGACGCCAGTGGCCTTTGCCTGCCCGGCTATGCCTGCAGCGTCGGCGACGTGATCGTTGACGGTGTGTGCGCCAGCCCGGCCGAAGAATTGGCCGCCAGCGCGGATCTCACCGAAGCTGAGAATAACGACCCGGCCCTCGGCGGCACCGCCCAGGCGTTGACGCTCAAAGGCCCCGGCTCGGCGACCGTATTCACCGGCACGATCGGCGCCCCCGAAGATCTCGACGAGGATGGCGAGTTGGACCAGGACGTCGACGTCTACACGTTTGAGGCGTCGGCTGGCGATTGGTTTGAGCTCTCGGTTCAATCCACCGGCGCCGTCAGCCCCGTCTTCTTCGTCGAAGGCCCCAATGGATATTTCCGGGTCAGCCCGGCGATCGCTGGACCGGGTTCGGCGCGCCAGCTCCTGCTGCCGGCCGACGGCACCTATTCGATCACCGTCCTGCCCTTGTCGGTATTCTATACCGACTTCCCGGCCGGTGGCGACGAGTGGGGCTATGTCGGCTCGCTTAAGCAGATCGACACGCCCGCTCCGAGCGCGTTCAACCTCAACGCCGACACCTTGACCGGCGACTTTGGCTCGCTGAGCGACCACTATTATTCGGTGACCGGCTATGACGCCGGCGACCTGGTCACGGTGACGATTGAGTCGAGCGAAGATGGCGCCGACGGCGTCTTCAGCATGTGGAATAGCGCCACCGATTTCGCCGGCAATGTCGAGTTTGAGGCGGGTGATACGTTCGAGATGGTCATCCCGCCCAGCGGTGAGTTGCTCATCGCGGTCGATTGGTCCTTCGCGCTGCGCACCGACGCGACCTTCGAGATCAGCAGTGAGCGGGCCGATAATTTCGAGGCCATCGGCACCATCGAGAATGACGGGTCCGCCAGCTCGACCCCCACGACCATCGGCAGCGCGGCGGTGCAGAGCTACACCTTTAGCGTGAGCGCCGGTCAGGTCATCGAGATCTCGCACTTCAACGTCGAAGGCGACGCCGTCGACATCTCCCTGCGGGATGTCAGCGGCAACGTTTATATCAATGAGGCCTATACGAGCCTGACGCGCTACCGCTATCACTATACCGAGACCGGCGGCACGTTCATCCTCGAGCTCGACAATTCCGGGTTCAGCTCCAGCCCGCTTACCGATGCCAAGGTCACCATCAACACCCTGACCCCGAATGATCTGGGCGCAGCCGGTGTGGGCGACACGGTCAGCGCGTCGGTCACCGACGAGCTTCAGGACGGTCGCTCCGATTTCCACATTCTGACGCTCAACGAGAATGTCACGCTGACCGGTGACGTGACGACCCCCAACGACGAAGATGTCGACGTCTATATCCTTGACGCGGCCGGCGAGCAGGTGAACTCGTTCGTTACCACGGGCGCTGAGACCATCACCGGCACACTGGTGGCGGCGGGGACGATGCTGCTTCAGGTCAGCGCCTCGGAGCTTATTTCCTCGTACGATGTCAACCTGGCGTTCGCAGAGGCCCCTTCCATCGAGGTTGAGCCCAACGAAACCATCGCGACGGCGACTGCGTTCGACCTGAGCAAGGCGATGGTCGGCGTGAGTAGCGACTCGGACGATGTCGACGTGTTCTCGTTCAGCCCCGCCGCCGATATGGGCGCGGATGAGGTGTTGATCCTCAAGCTCGAGCAGGATAGCTCCGGCACCGACGAGTATATCTGCACCATCCGAGACAGCAGCGGCAACCCGCTGGGCATCAATCACCCCGAAGGGGTCGAAGAAGGCTGCGTCTCGATGGCCGCGAATCTGCTGGCATCGGAGACCTATTATCTCGAAATCGTGCGCGACTACGCGTCGTATAGCAACCCGAGCAAAGGTTATACGATCACCCCCAGCGTCGAGACCGGCGTGCTCGAGGTCGAGCCGAACGAAACCGACACCGAGGCCACTAGCGTCGATTTGACCGCGCTTATCGGTGGCGCTGGAGCCTTCGGAATGCTGCCGTCGGATACCGATGTCGATTATTTCACCTTCGACCTCGCCGCTGACCAGGCGAGCGACGAGATGCTTAAGTTCAGCATCTCGCGTCTGGGAACCAACCCGACTTTTGCTGCCTCGTGGCGACTGCTCGACAGCTCGCTGGCTGAAGTGGCGGCGGCCGGTATCGACGGCCAACTGATGGTTAGTGGCCTGACTCAGGGCACCTACTATCTGGAGCTGACGCGAAGCAATAGCACCAGCTATAATAGCCTGGTCTATCAGATCGTGGCCGAAGAAACCGTGAGCGTGTGCGGCAACGGAGTGTTGGAGCCCGGCGAGATGTGCGACGGCGCGCCGCGCTGCACGAACACCTGTGAGTGGGAGCCCGGCTTCGTCTCCGCAAGCGACACGACCTCGGGAGTCATCGCTGATAATGACTCGGCCGGTCACGTCGCCAAGGCGACCATCGCCGGCTGCGTTGACCCCATTTCCGAGGTTAGCGTCGACGTCAACATTACCCATGGCTGGCGTGGAGACCTGGTGGTTGATCTGATCAGCCCGCAGGGAACGACCGTGCGTCTGCATGACGGCTCCGGTGGCAGCGCCAGTGATCTGGTGGGTAATTACCCGGCGGATCTGACCGTTGAAGGGCCGGGTACTCTGGCCGATTTCGTCGGTGAGGACGCCAACGGCGAGTGGCAATTATATGCCGCTGATACCGCCGGTGGTATTGCCGGCATGTTCAACTCATTCAGCGTTTATATCACGTGCGACTGAGCCCGAACGCCTAACCTGAGCCCGCCGGTCTCGCGCCGATAGGCTCAGCCGGAGCACCAAAGCCCCCGAGAAATCGGGGGCTTTGGTATTTCTGGGAATCTTAGCTTAACCCCGCCGCCGCAGGTCGATCGGTGAATCGACGAAGCGAAAACTTCTCGAATTTCATTGTGTCGAGAATATCCGCGACGCCCGGCGACTTCTAAGCGCGAGGAGTTTTCCTCCGAGCATGTTTGCGCTCGCTTTCAGCGTCGTCCGGTTTCATTGGGCCATATCTTCGGGTCTCCAGCCATTTCGGCTGCCTTCGCCGAGATATTGTCCTTTTATCGTTTGAAAATCCCTGAAATTTCAGTCTCCTAACCAGGCCCGCGCTCCGAACGGAGGCGTCGGGAAGTGTGCGTGTGTGCAGTGTTCACACGCTGATTTGTCTGCGCGCGCAGAAATTAATAATCACTAGAACAAGGAAGTCTGATGAAGACGCAGTTTCGACTCATTTTTTTGATGAGCGCGTTGGCTTTGTCCACGCTGTCGCTGGTTGGTTGTGGAGGCCCTGAGTGCGGGGATGGGACGACCGAGAAGGACGGCGAGTGCGTCGCGGATCTCGGGGGAGATGGGTCAACCTGCGGCGCGGGGACCGTCAGCGAGAACGGCGTCTGTGTGCCGGCCCCGGAGGTCTGTGGCCCCATGACCACGCCGGATGAAGACGGTCGTTGTGTCGTGTCACCCGACGCCTGCGAGGCCGGTGAGACGCTCGACCCGAACTCTGGGGTCTGCGTGGCGGGTGACCGCGAATGCGCCCCTGGCACCGTCTTTGACGGATCGAGCAATAGCTGTGTGCCGACCTCCGAGGTCTGCGATGAGGGCACCGTTTTTAATGAAGACAGCGGGCTTTGCCTCCCCGGGTTCTCTTGCAGCGTCGGCGACGTCATCGTCGACGGATTCTGCGTGAGCCCGGCCGAAGATTTGGTGAGCAAGGCGGATGTCACCGAGGTCGAGAATAATGACCCGGCTTTTGGGGGCACCGCTCAGGCGCTGACGCTCAAAGGATTGGGTGACGCAACGATCTTTAAGGGGACGATCGGCGCGCCCGTAGACCTCGACGAGGACGGCGAGCTGGACCAGGATATCGACGTCTTCACCTTCGAGGCTGTGGCCGGCGATTGGTTCGAGCTTTCGATGCAATCCACCGGCATGCCCAGCCCTATCTTTCGGGTCAAAGGCCCCAACGGTTATCTGCGCTCGAGCCCGGCGATCGCGGGCCACGGCTCGGCGCGCCAGGTCGTCGTTCCGGCCGACGGTGCCTATACCCTGGAGGTGCTGCCGCTCTCGAGTGAGTTTTCTGACTTCGCCGTCAGGGCAGATGATTGGGGATATGTCGGGTCATTGACCCAGATTGATACGCCGGTGCGAGCGGAGTTTAACCTCAACGCCAACCACCTCATCGGTGACTATGGTTCGCTGAGCGACCACTATTATTCGATCACTGGCTATGACGCCGGCGACCTGGTGACGATCCGCGTTCAGGCCAGTGAGCCGGGCGCGCAGGGTATTTTGACCCTGTGGAATAGCGAAACCGAGTTGGTCACGGCGGCGCCGCTGTCGGTGGCGGGTTCGATCGACGCGGTGATTCCGGCCAGCGGCGAGCTCTTCGCGGTGGTCGATTGGGCGTCGATGCAGACCACGGGCGCGAGCTTTGAGCTGAGCAGCCAGCGGGCCGAAAATTACGAGTATGTCGGGGTCTTGGGAGACGATGAGGCCACGACCACCACGCCTCAGGACATCCCGCGCTACGGCGACTTCCAATATGTCTTCACGGTGAACGCCGGTCAGGTCATCGAGATCGCCCAGAACAATGCCGAGGGCGAGACGGTTAAGACCACGCTGAGGGGCGCCAGCGGCGATATTGTGCTCGATAGCGCGTCGCAGCAAGCGGGGACGAGCTATCGCTATTGGTATAGCGAAACCGGTGGGACCTATATCCTTCACCTGGATAACTCCAGCTCCTTCTATTCGTCGAATATCACCGAGGCCACGGTGACCGTGACCACGGCGACGCCCAAAGATCTGGGCGCGTTCGAAGTCGGTGAGACGCTCAGCGAATCGGCGAGCGAGCTGCTCGAGGCGAAGCGCTCCGAATTCTACCTGCTGTCGCTCGATACGCCGGCGACTATTTCGGGCGAGGTTTCGACCCCGAACGGCGAGAACCTGGACCTGCATTTCCTCGATGCCTCCAACGCCAAACTCGCCTCGTTCAGGTCGAGCGGTGTTGAGGTTGTTTCGGACGAAATCGTCCCGGCGGGCACGATGTTGCTGCAGATCGAAGCCGTCGATGAGGTGCCGTCTTACGAGATGAACTTCACCTTCGCCGACGCCCCGGATTACGAGGTGGAGCCGAACGACACCGCCGCAAACGCGACGCCGCTTGACCTGAATAAGGGCATGATCGGCATCAGCAGCGACGTGGATATCTTCGCCATCAACTTGGACGCAGATCTTGCCGATGATGAGGTATTGGTCTTCCAGCTCGACCAGGAGATCAGCGGCTTTGAGCGCTATACCAGTGTGCTGCGCGATAGCAGTGACGCCGAGGTGAGCGTGACCTATCCAGAGGCTGTGCAGGATGGATACGTCGTCTTGGCGAGCGACCTGGTCGCATCACAAACCTATTATCTTGAGACCAGCCGCCAGGGTGGCGTGTCGGATAAGAAATATAGGCTCTCGGGTCGCGTCGAGACGGGGCTTGTTGAGGTTGAGCCCAACGAGTCCGAGGCCGCGGCGACGAGCTTCGAGCTCGACGCGCTCCTGGGCGGCGCCAGCGTCTTCGGCTATGTCCCGTACTCCTATGACACCGACTATTATATGTTCGAGTTGGCCGCCGATCAGCCCCTCGATCAGATCATCACGTTCAGCGTGGAGCGCCTGGGCGCCAACCCGACCTCGTCGGCTTCGTGGCAGCTCCTGGACGGCGCGCTCAACCGCATCGCTGGCGGCGTAATGAGCAATGATCTGGTCCTCTCCAACGCGCCTCAGGGCGCCTATTATCTGGAGGTGAAGCGAAGCAGCAACGCCCCCGAATATAGCGTCGCCGCCGATGCGTGGAAGGATGAGTTGAACCTCACGCTGATCAGCCCGGAGGGTACCGAGCTTGAGCTGCATCGCGCAGCCGACGGCTCGACCCAGAAGAGCCTGGTGGGCCGTTATCCCGACACGTTGACCCCTCACGGAGGCCCGTTGAGCGTCTTCCACGGGCAAGTTGGCACCGGAGAATGGGTGCTCACCGTCGGCTATAACTGCTCGACTGATAGCACGTTTAACTCCCTGGGCATCGAGCTCGTCTGTGACTGAGGAGGAAGCATATAAATTGAGCGCGCCGAACTAAAGTCGGCGCGTTCAACACCGAAGACGAAAGCCCCCCGGTTATCTGGGGGGCTTTCGTTTTTCTTGGGTCCGGGGAGTTTTTGAGGGCAAAAGGTATTCGACGCGCTGAGGATTATGATATAAATCGCAGAGAAGTGATTAGTGAGTCATCCGCCGATATTGCAGAGCCCGAGGAGCAACAATTATGCCCGAAAATCGCGCAAATCAGGGGCCGAAGGGTTGCGGTTTTTTGACCCAAAAGCCGCGGGTTGAGGTGATTCGCACGCCCGAGGCGGCCAGCGCCGCGCAGCGCGAATTCGCGCGGCTCGCCGAGGCGTTTGTGCGCGAGGAGATCTTTGGGAAGACCGCGTTGTTGGAGGCACAGGACCTCGACGCGCGGAAGGAGACGCTGAAGAAATCGGGGGAGATTGGGCTGCTGTCGGCCGCGCTGCCGCGCCCTTTTGGCGGGGCAGACGCCGATCTGAGCGGGTGCATGCGCATCGCCGAAAACCTGGGGCATTATCCGGGCTGGGCGGCCAATTTCAGCGCCCAGATCAGCACGGGTATTTTGCCGCTGCTCTTCTTTGGCAGCGCCGAGCAAAAGGCGACCTGGCTGCCGAAGATCGGGCGCGGCCGGGCGGTGGTCGCCTACGCGATCAGCGAGGCGCAGAGCGGCTCAGACGCCCTCGCCGCCAAGACGGTCGCGCGCGAAGCCGCCGACGGCCGAAGCTACGCGGTGAGCGGCTCAAAGACCTGGGTCCCCAACGCCGATATCGCCGATGTCTTTATCGTCTTCTGCCAGATAAACGGCACGAAATTCAGCGCGATTCTGGTCGAGCGCGACCGCCCCGGCGTCACGGTGGGAGCGCCCAATGAGACGATGGGGCTGCGGGCCGCGCCGGTCTTTCCGGTCGAGTTCGACGCCGTCTCGGTGCCGGCGGCCAATGTGTTTGGCGCGGTGGCCAAGGGGCATAAGGTCGCGTTTAATACGCTGAATTTCGAGCGGGTCGAAGCCGCCGCGACCTCGCTTGGGACCTGCAAGCGCGCGTTGATGCTCGCGGCGAGCTACGCCAAGCAGCGGCGCCAATTCGGCCAGCCGATCGCGGAGTTCGGGGCGATTCGCTCGAAGCTTGCCCGTATGGCGACCCGCGCCTGGACGCTTGAGTCGATGTGCTACCGGGTGGCCGGGGCGGTGGACGCGCGCCTGGAGTTGCTCGACGCCGAGGCGGATAGCTACCGCGCCGATGCCCTCGGGGCGATCGATGAGTTCGCGGTTGAGGCCGCGATGATAAAAGTCTTTGGCGCCGACGCGGCGGTCTTTTTGAGCGCCCAGGCGCTGCAGATCTTCGGCAGCCGCGGCTATGAGCGCGACTGCGAGGTCGAGCGCATCTTCCGCGACGCCCAGGCCAGTCGGATCTCGGCGGGGACCAATGAGATCAACCGCATGTTGATCCCCAGCATGATCCTCAAGCGCACGATGAAGGGGCAGCTCAACCTCTTTGAGATGATCGAGTGGGTGCTGTCGACGCTTCAAGAAGATGACGCCAAGGGCGACGCGTTTGGCCCAGGGCAGGCCAGCGGCGAGCGAATGGCGCTTGAGGCGCGGTTGAGCGAGGCGGCCCAGAAGCTGGTGCTCTATACGCTCAATCAGGCCATCCAAAAGCATATGGCCGATCTTCGGGAGCAGCAGGAGATTCTGCTCGACCTGGCCGATATGACCATCGCGCTCTTCGCGATCGACTCGACGCTGTTGCGCGCGCAGCAGGTTCTGGCGCAGGGCGCCGGCGGCGAGGTCGCGCTCAAACAGGCGGTCACGCGGCTGCAGATCAGTCAGTCGGCCCAGGCGATTCGGCAGCGCGCCGCGCGCCTGCTCAACCATCTTGGCGCCGACCCTGCCGCGGTTGAGCGTTTTGACCTGCCGGTGTGCATCGATGAGATCGCGCTGGAGCGCCAGATCGCCGAAGCCGTGCTTCGCGCGGAGTCCTACCCCTTCTGACTCTAATCGCGCTCGTCGCCGGGTGGGTTGGCGCTGTCCGTAATATGGGGCGCAAGATCCATGCCCTGAGGGGCTGTGTTTCGGGGGGCCGCTTCGGGCTCGGCTGGCTCGACGGCGACCGCCGGCGCAGCCGCGGGGATATAGCGACCGTCTTTATCCCATTCAAGAATATAGGGTTTTTCGGCCTCTGCCTGCTCGGCGGTGAGATATCCCTTATCGACCAGGCGCCCCATAATCTCGCCCATTCGGTCGAACCACCAATGTTTGGTGGGGGTTGAGCGGCGGCGGCGAAAGCGGTCGCCGTACCAGGGCGCCGGCTTGAGCACGGCCAAAAAGACCGCCTCGCGCGGGGTGAGATCGGCGGCGTCCTTGTCGAAATAATAGCGCGCGGCCGGCCCGATCCCGTAGATATCCTGGGCGTATTCGATGACGTTGATATACAGCTCGAGCACGCGCCACTTCGGCACGGTGTCCTCGATGCGCCAGGAGATCAGCGCCTCTTTGAATTTGCGCGCGAGCTTTTTATCGCGCGATAAGAACAGGTTTTTGACCAATTGCTGGGTGATGGTCGAGCCGCCGTAGACGAAGCGGCCCTTCTCGAAATCAATGCGCAGCGCGCGCTGAATCAGCCCCAGATCGATGCCGTGGTTCTCGTAGAACTCCATCTCTTCGCTGAGGTAGGCCGCGGCGCCGACATAGGGCGGCAGGTCGCGCAGCGGCTTATAGTCCGGGGTGCCGGGGCCGACCAGGACCTCGACTTCTTCGGTGACGCCTTCGGTGACCTGTTTGATGAAGGGGCGGTTGAGCCAGTGGACGTCGTCGAAGCGATTTCGCTGATGGGTGCTGGGGATTTCGGGCAATTCATAGGTTTCGTCACGCACAAAGGGCGGCGCGGGCCAGGGCGCGGGCGTGGGCGCCGCGCCGAAATGGGCGAGGAGCCCTGAGGGGTTAAATCGCGCGGGTTTTTGAGCCGGCGCGGGCTTGGGCGCGGCGTGTGCGGCGATCGTGAGGTCGGGCCAGGCGGATTTTCGCGCCTTAAGCGCGGTGACATGGCAGAGGTCGACGAAGTCCTCGACCTGAATGCGGATCTTTCGGGGATGATAGACCGGCAGGTGCAGTGAGAATCGCGGCGCGGCTTTGCCCTCGATCTCGATATCGCGGTAGGCGCCCAACAGGGCGTCGGGCAGCGCGCGGACCGCGTCCTGGCAGCCGATCTCGTCGATATCAAGGGCGAGGTCGAGGACCGGGTCAAGCGGGTAATCGCGCCATTGGCCGCGCAGGTTTCCGACGATCGGGCCGTATTGAACCCGCGCCTGGGATAACTCGACGCGCGAGGTGTTGGCGGCCCAGGAGAGCAAGAACTCGGTGCTCGCGTTGATCGCGTCAATGGGGGTGTCGGCGAGCCCCGAGATATCGACGTTGCCGTCGCGCCAGGTCAGGCTCCCGCCGAGGTTCACGCTCGCGGTGGCGCTGCGCACCGGGGCGAGCTCGCCGTGGGTCCACAGGCGCAGGTTGGCGTCGATGATGCCGCCGATGCGCCCGCGCACGCCGCGCTTGGGAAGTGTGCGACCTTCCTGGACGCCGGGGAGATCATCGAGGCGAATATTGTCGAGCTCCAGGGCGACCGCGTGGGGAAGCCATGAGCCGGGCGTAAATTTGGCGCCGAGCCGGACGCGCCCGCCCGCCGAGACGCCCTTGGTTTGCAGGCGCCCGTCGCGCAGCGTGCCGTCGAAGTTCTGCACCAGCGCGATCTCGCGGGCCACCTCGCCGCCCTCGACCAGGCGCAGGTCAAAATGACCGTTGACGATGCTCAGGTCACCGCGCTGCAGCCAATGGGTCAGGCGCATGCGCCAGCCACCTGACTTGTTGCTTTTCGCCGCGGGTTTGTCGTCGGCCGTCGGTTCGGGTTTGAGCGCATCGCGCAGGTCGGTGAGGTTGCGTTGAAGCTCGGTGAGGCGCGTGGGCGCGACGGCGAGGGTCGGCTCAATGATGCTCCACGCGATGGATGCTGTCGGCGACGCCCGGGTCGCCCGAATCTGCAAAACATCAACCTCAAGCGCCGGCTTCGCGACGCTTCCCAGGCGCGCGCTCGCCTGGTGCGCGCTCAGGTCGAGCTTGAGCGTGCGGTCGGTCGAGGCGGTGACGTGGTGCAGGTTCAGGTCGGCGATATTCGGGATGTTGAGCGATAAGAGGGCGTCTTCGGGCGAAGGCGCGCCGAGCTTCAGGGTGATCGATTGGTCGGCGGCGGCGAGGTATGCGTCCAGCGACCAGGGGATGGGCGGGAATTCGAAGTCCGCGCTGTCGGGGTTTTCGGGAGCGGTGAGTTGAGCGAAGATCGCGCTATATTTGGCGGTCTTCAGCTCGACTTCGCCCTGGGCGCGCAGGGTTCGGTGCGCGGTCGAGGGGGGCAGAAAATTCGGGTCACCCGCGGTGTTTTCGCGAAGGGCGTCCTCGCTTAAGACCACCTCTGTGATTTGCATTTCGAGGAGGGTGTGGGATTCGTCAAGGAGTTGAATTTTAAGGTCTTTTGCCTCGATGTTGCCGGTTTTCCCCAGCCCTTCCCACAGCTTTGCCCACAGGTTTTCCACAGCCGCCACTGTGGTTTGTGGGCTGTCGGGGGCCACGTCATTTTGCGCGCTATCAAGCGCCGGGTCGCCGGCGAGTTTCTGGATCTTGAGCGTGCCAGAGGCGAGGGAAACATCGCCGATCTCGGCGCTCTTCCCGAGCATCGAGCTGCTGGAAAGCGCGACCTCCACCCGTTCGATCCCCCCGCTGATTTGAAAGGTCGCGCGCTGGGTTGAGAATTTAACATCGCTCAGCTCGACCGTCGTGGGCCATTGCCAGGCGAGCTCTTCCCATTGCAGGTCGACGCCGCGTTGGTCCAATTGAGCGCGCAATTGCTGCTCGGCGAGGTGCTTAAGCCCGTAGGGGAGCCCCACCAAAAGGGCGCCCAGCAGCAGGCCGATGAGCGCAAAATAAACAAAGCGACGAGACATGATTGACTGCTTTTGAGGGCGAGGACGAAATTTACAGACTTTGAGCCGGTCAGATGCCCGTTCAAAGGCATGTCGGAGCATTCTACTTTAATCCACCGCTGCGGGTCGACTGGCGTCAAAACCCGCCGGGTTCGGCGGCTTATCTCATACCCTTGTTGGCGCGACTACGAAAGATTCTTGGAACGCGGCGCGAAAAGGACTATTGTGCCCTGGCGCTGGAGCGAAATCCCACCTCAGCGCCGTTTCTGCCCTCCTCCACAAACCCAACCGATCATATGAAACGATTTTCGATTGTTAGCTTATTGCTTTTATTCGCCGCGCTGTCGGCGCCTGCTTGCTCCGACGATAGCGCCGGCTCGGGCGACACGAACTCGCCCGATATCACCGCCGACGCGCAGATTGAGGTCGACGCCGGCGCTGACGCGGGCGATGTCGCCGAAGATGTTCTTTCCGAAGACGGCGTCTCGGCCGACGCGGCGCCGGCGGATGTCGCCGAGGTCGAAGAAGATCCCTACGAGGGGTTGCGCGACAGCGCCCTGAAGAGCGCGCTGCGCCAGACCAATCGCCGTCATCGAGACCTCGGCTACGGCCCGGCCCGTGACTTTATGTTCGAGTACGATATGGCCAATGTCGGCGCGGTCGGCCAGATCGAGTGCGTCTATACCGGGCGAAAGGCCTTCGTGGAGGGGCGATTGGACGCCCAGAATCAGAACCCGATGTATAATACCGAGCATACCTGGCCGCAGAGCCGCGGGGCCTCGGGGGTCGCGCGCTCCGACCTGCATCACCTCTTTATCACTGACGGCGCGGCCAACGGAAAACGAGGAAGCGTGTCTTTTGGAAATGTGGTCAACGCAAGCTGGAGCGAGGGCGGCTCCAAGCTCGGCTCGGACTCTTCCGGGCACAAGCGTTTTGAGCCGCGGGACGTGCATAAGGGCAATGTGGCCCGCGCGATCTTCTATTTCGCGGTGACCTATAATCATCAAGTCGCGCGCGACGAGGAGGCGACGCTGCGGGCCTGGCATGTGCAGGATCCGGTCGACGACGCGGAGCGCGCGCGCAACGATGCCATCGAGGGAATTCAACGGAGTCGAAACTTCTTTATAGATCGACCTGATCTGGTCGACTCGATTTCGAATTTCTAAGTTGAACCCCAGTTAATCATTTGTCGTTCCAACTATAAAGTCTTGATATGAAAAGGTTTTCTCAGCAGTTTCTTCTTCTCCTCATGCTCGCCATCAGCGCGCCGGCCTGCTCGGCGGATAGCAACGCGCCGAGAGAGACGCTCAGCGCCGACGTGGTGTCGGATATTCGTGAAAATACGGATGCATCGCAGGATACGGCCTCCGAAGATGGGCGCTCCAACGGGGAGGAGGATGTCGACCCCGAGGAAAAAGACGCGGCCTCCGCGGACGTGGAGCCGAAGGACGCTACGGGCGACGAAGATAGTGGCGAAGACCTGGGGACGCCGGATGTTGGGAGCGATGAGCCGGACACTAACGGCACCCCGGAGAACCCCTTTAGCGGGTTGACCGACGGCTCGCTCAAGGGCGCGCTGCGCCAGACGCATCGGGGCCATGACGACCTCGGCTATGACTCGGCGCGCGACTTTCTTTTTGAATATGAGATGGCCAATAACGGGCCAACTGGCCAGATCGAGTGCGTCTATACCGGGCGCACCGCGTTCGTCGATGACCGCAGCAACGCGCAGAGCCAGCATGATTATAATACCGAGCATACCTGGCCGCAGAGCCGCGGGGCGTCGGGCGTGGCCAAGGCCGACCTGCACCATCTCTTCATCACCGATATGCCCGTCAACTCACGGCGCAGCAATAACTTCTTCGACGATGTCGTGGACGTAACCTGGAGCGAGGGCGGGTCGAAGTTGGGCCGCAACGCCGCGGGCGAGACCCGATTTGAGCCCCGCGATGAGCATAAGGGCAATGTCGCGCGCGCGATTCTGTATTTCTCGGTGGTCTATAATTACGAGGTCAACGCCGATGAAGAAGCGGCGATGCGCGCCTGGCATGTGCTCGACCCGGTCGACGACGCCGAGCGGGCGCGAAACGACGCGATTGAAGGCGTGCAGAGGAGTCGCAATTTCTTTATCGATTATCCCGAATTGGTCGACCAGATTTCAGACTTCTGAGTCTTAAACGCGCTGGTCGAGCCTGAGCTTTTTGATTAAACGTTCCAACCATAAAGTCGTGCTATGAAAAGGTTTTCCCGTCTTATTCTGCTGCTTCTTGTCTTCGCTTTGTCGGCGCCTGCGTGCTCCGACGACAGCGGGAATTCAGGTGATGTGACCGAGGCCGACGTGCTCTCCGATGCGGCCGGTGAGCCCGATACGGGTGACGCCACGGCTGATGCCGGCGGGCAGGACGCGGCGCAAGACGCCGATGGCGACAGTGACGTCGAGGATGCCCGTGACGTCGAGGATGCCCGTGACGTCGAAGATGTCGAAGATGTCGAGGATACGAGCGATGCCGAAGACGTCGAAGATACGAGCGATGCCGAAGACGTCGAAGACGTCGAAGATACGAGCGATGCCGAAGACGTCGAAGACGTCGAAGATGCGAGCGATGCCGAAGACGTCGAAGATGTCGAAGATACGAGCGATGCCGAAGACGTCGAAGATGCGAGCGACGCGGGCGACGTCGACGAGGACGCGAGCGTTGATCCGTGCGTGTTCGACTTTACGACCTACGGTGCATTGACCGACGACGCGCTCAAAGCTGTGCTGCGTGACTCCCATGATTGTCATACGGACCTGGGGTATGGGTCTGCGCGTGATGTTATGTTCCAATACGCGATGGATAATGTCGGCGCCGATGGAGAGGTCGAATGCGTTTATACGGGGCGAACCGCGATCGTGACGGGGCGGGGCAACGCGTATAGCCAACACGATCTCAATACCGAGCATACCTGGCCCCAAAGCCACGGCGCCAGCGGGGTTGCCAAGGCCGACCTGCATCATCTTTTTATCACGGATGCGCAGGCCAATAGTCGACGCGGCAGCCATCCCTTTGGCGTCGTGCAGGGGTCTGGAAGTTGGAGTGAGGGTGGCTCTAAGCTCGGCTTCAGCGCGCAGGGCGATCAGGTCTTTGAGCCGCGCGATGTCCATAAGGGCAATGTGGCGCGGGCGATGTTCTATTTTGCGGTGGTATATGGTGAGCGAGGAAGCGTCGAGATGCCGTCTGGCGCCACGTTCGCGACGCTGCGCCAATGGCATATCGACGACCCGGTCGATGCCGCCGAGCGCGCGCGCCACGACGTACTCGCCGAGGCGCAAAATAGCCGCAACTTCTTTATCGATCACCCCGAGTTGGTGGACCAAATCTCAGACTTCTGAGGTCATTTCGTCGCGGCGGTTTTCGACGAATTTAAGCACCGCGCCATTGATTACTTGAAAATCGTGGCGCGGGGCGAATGATATTAAAGCGGGGCAAGGGTGGACAGTCGCGCTGAGTTGAAACATAATCCGCTCCCCGTTGGTTATGGAAAGCGAGGTCGGTGGGCGTCGCGCGCCGAGAGCCCACGATGTCGCTGAATAATGTGATAGATTCCGAATTTATATTCTCACTGATAGGTAATTAAAATGGGATTCATTCCTTCCGTAGTTGAGCAAACACACCGCGGCGAGCGCGGCTGGGATATTTTCAGCCGGCTGCTTAAAGACCGGATCATTTTCTTGGGCACGCCGGTCACCGATGATGTCGCCAATAGCATCATCGCTCAACTTCTGTATCTGGAGAGCGAGGACCCAGATAAAGAGATCAGCCTCTATATCAACTCCCCGGGCGGCAGCGTCACCGCGGGCATGGCGATCTACGACACCATGCAATATGTGAACCCCGAGATCTCGACGATCTGCATGGGCCAGGCGGCCTCGATGGGCGCGCTGCTTTTGACCGCTGGTCAGAAGGGCAAGCGCTTCGCGCTGCCGAACTCGCGCATCCTGATCCATCAGCCGCTGATGCGCGGCGGCATGGGCGGGCAGGCCACCGATATCGACATTCAGGCCCGCGAGATCCTGCGCCTGCGTGAGCGCCTCAACCAAATCCTGGTCAACCACACCGGCCAGTCGATGGAGCGCATCGAGAAGGACACCGACCGCGATTATTATATGAGCGCTGCGGAGGCCAAAGAATACGGGCTTATCGACACGGTCATTGAGAATCATCCGGCCGAAGGAAAGGCGAAAGCCGAAGCGAAGAAGTCCGCGAAAAAGTGATCGACACTTTCCTTAAATCAACCCCCGGGCGAGGCGCTTGTCGCGCACTCTTTATCGCGGCGCTCGCCGCGAGCGCGGGGGCTTGCTCGACCGAGGCCCCCTCGGTCGAGCCGACGGGCGTCTCTACCGGCACGATGGACTTTGCCGTGGGCGCCCGTATGCGCAGCTTTGAGTTGATGGATGCGACCTGCGAGCCGGTGACGCGCGCGGGAGAAACCACCCTTCATATCGTGGTGCCCGCCGCCTTCGATTTGTCGACCGAGGCCCAGGCCGAGCAGTCCCATATCCTCACCGCCCAACTCCCCCTCGAATTTCAGCCCGGCGATGGCTCCTCCGCGTTGGGCCCGGTGCCCGAGATGACCTTCGGCCCCGAAGACGCGCGCTACGGCGCGAGCGCCTCGGCGATCAGCGTGGACTTCGACGGCGAGGTCTATCCGATGATTCAGGTCATCGCGCAGAGCGCGCGGCATATGGTGGATTATCAATGCCGCGCGAGTCGCCAGGGCGCCCAGATTGAGCTTGTCTGCAATGACGCGCTTGTCTTTCCGTGGCGAAACCCGGGGGCGGTCCCCGAGGGATCTTTCCGCGCGAAATTTCGCTGCGCCCCCGCTCCCGAGTGAGCCCGGCGCGGCGAGCCTCGTCGACGCTGCTTTGACCGGAGACTGCCACGCGCCGACTATGCTATATAGGTTGGCTGTCAGCCGGTCTTTTCTTGCTCCTCATGCCCGTAGTTAGTTTATGAGACGATTTTCGCAGCAGTTTTTCGTCGTACTTTTTCTCTCCCTTGCGGTGTCGGCTTGCGGCGTTGACTCGGACCATCGCGAGGCGACGTCGGCGCCCCAGGAGGGCACCAATACCGGTGGCTCCAGCGGGAAGTCCGATAACGCGGATGCTGAGTCGAACCCTGAGGGGGTCCCGGATGTCATTCACACCAGCGGAGCTCATTTCGAGGGTGTGGTTGCGGCCAATGCTTCGCTGAGTCTTCGGCTTATCGCCGACGAAGGCGACACGGTGGTGATGTGGTTTCGCCCCAGGGGCGACGAGGCCTGGAGCCCGCGGTTAACGATGTACCGGCCCGGCAAGACGCGCGCCCTGGTCTATTCCTCGCCGGGGAGCGGGGAAGACGCGCATATTCCCTATCAGAAAGACCGCTTGGAGAGCGGCTGGGAGTTTTACGACGGGGGAGAGTATCGGCTCGAATTGGCCAACCAGAGCGACGTCGAGGCGGCGTTTGAATTCGTGCTCGAGTGTTTGGCCGGACCGTGTAAGGGCGTCGACCCCGGCGAGAGTGACGCGGGCGGAGACTCAAGCCCCGATAGCGGCGAGGCCGTCGCGACTGAGAGTCCCTATGACGACCTGAGCGAAGATGATCTTCGACGGGCGCTAAAGGCCACGCATCACAGCCATCGCAGCCTCAATTATGACGGCGCGCGCGATTTTATTTTCGAATATGATATGGCCCACGTGGGCGCCGATGACGAGATTGAATGCGCGTATACAGGACGCCGGGCGTTCGTCAGCGGCCGGCGGGATGCGCAGAGTCGCCACGACTATAATACCGAGCATACCTGGCCGCAGAGCCGCGGCGCCTCAGGGGTCGCGAAGTCCGATATCCATCATTTATTCGTGGTCGACGCGATGTCGAACTCGAAGCGCAGCAGCTATTATTTTGACGATGTCGTCGACGTTGATTGGAGCGAGGGTGGGTCAAAACTCGGCGCGAACGCCGCCGGTGAGATCCGCTTTGAGCCGCGCGATGAGCACAAGGGCAACGTGGCGCGCGCGATGCTGTATTTCTCGGTGGTCTACGATTATTCGATGCGGGCGGACGAGGAGGCGGCGATGCGCGCCTGGCACGTGCTGGACCCGGTCGATGACGCCGAGCGCGCGCGAAATGACGCCGTCGAGGAGGCCCAGAAAAACCGGAACTTCTTTATCGACTGGCCGCATCTTGTCGAGAAGATCAGCGATTATTAAGCCGGGCCTAGGCGCCTGAGACAATGGATGAGGCCGCGGCTCCGGCGAGAGTCGCGGCCTCGTTTTTTTGGGGCATCTCTGTTGGTGTCCGAGGGGGGAAGTGAGTTATATCTTGTCACGCGCCATGGGCATACGTTAGGGTTATAGGCTCACGGAGCATGTATTTTTAAGACAGGTGGCGTTCTCGGTGAGCGCGTCTTCCATTGCGGGCGCTGAGGCGCATATTCCTCCCACTCGGGTATTAGGCTGATGAGCTCGAATCACGATTCCGACAGGCTTGACCCGCAGGCGATCATCGCGAGTCTCGAGCTTTTTGACGCCCTATCGGCGGCCGAAATCGCCGAGATCGTCGACGCCTGCGAGGTGGTGAAGGTGGCGCGCGGCGCGCAGTTATTTCGCCAGGGCAGCCAGGCCGACGCCCTTTATATCGTGGCGATTGGCGAGGTGCAGGTGCAGTCACTGGGGCCGGCCGGGGCGAATATCCAGCTGGCGACGCTGGGGGCGGGGTCGGTGGTTGGCGAGATTTCGCTGATCGGCGGGGGCGTGCGCTCGGCGAGCGTCGAGGTCACCCAGGACGCGACTCTTCTGCGCCTGAGCCACGCCGCGTTTCATGCGCTGCGCGAGGCCAAAAGCATGGCCGCGTACCGTGTGGTTCTCCAGCTTGCGCGCATCCTTGGGGAGCGTCGGCGCCGCACGGAGGCCCGGGTCAACGAGGTCTTCGCGGACCCGGCGGAGTTTCTCGATGATTTCGAATCCCAGGTCCACGATATGCTCGGGCGCCTCAAGAAGGCGTGAGCATTCGTCAGGAGAATAGATGGGCAATTCCGAGCAGGTTATATTCGACAAAATAGGGGAGAGCGCGTTCTTTGCGCGCTTGCAGGCCGACGACGCGCGCGCGCTTGTCGCGGCCTGCGAGCCGCTGACGGTGCTGCCGGGCCAGGCCATCTGGTCACCCGGAGAGGCGAAGGACGCGGCGTATATTTTGGTGTCGGGGCGGGTGCAGATCAATTATCGCGTGCAGCCAGATGGGCATCGCGAAGATCAGTATGCAGCCCCGGGCACCTTCTTGACGCTCTCGTCGCTGGTTCACTCATGGCGCCATGCCAGCGCGGGCATCGCGCTGGAGCGCAGCCAATTATTGAGGCTGACGCGCCCCGAATTTGAGGAGCTCTTTGAGGCCGGGCATCCGGCGGCCTTTGCGCTGGTCGACCTGATCGCCGACGATCTTGTGGCGGAGGTTCGCGACGCGAATCGGCGCCTGCACGAGGTGTTCGGCCACCCGGCCGAGACGCTGCGCATGCTGCGCCGCCGCAGCCGCGTCGGGCGGCGCTAGTGAATTTGCTGGATTAAAGACGCAATGCAGGTCTGTTATGTGGAGCAGCAACGTCCGCGTATTTCTTAGGCAATAAGCGAGAAGACTATGAAGATTGGCGTTATCGGTGCAGGTTCTTGGGGCACGGCCCTGGCGAAATTATTGGCCGAAAATGGTCACGATATTATGATGTGGGCGCACGACAAGCCGCTGCCCGAACAGATCAATGTCGACCACGAGAATCCCGTGTATTTGCCCGGGTTTACCTTGCCCAAAAACCTGCGCGCGACCGGTGAATTAGCCGAAGCCGTGGTGGGCCAGGAGCTGATCTTATCGGTGGTCCCAAGCCATGTGTTGCGCAAGGTGCTGGTGCAATTGGCGCCGCTGGTGGAGCCGGGGACGCCCTTTGTGAGCGCGACCAAGGGGATCGAGAACGAAACGCAGATGCTGGTGTCGGATATCCTGGAGGACGTGCTGCCCGAGCATTGCCTGCCTTATCTGGCGTATTTGTCCGGGCCGAGCTTCGCGCGCGAGGTCGCCGACCACAAGCCCACCGCGGTCACCATCGCCTCCTTTAATCATCGACTCGCCGAGCGGGTCCAGCGCGTCTTTAGCAATGATGTGTTTCGCGCCTATACGACCACGGATGTGGTGGGCGTGGAGGTGGGCGGGGCGCTCAAGAACGTCATCGCCATCGCCGCCGGCGGGATCGCAGGCATGGAGTTGGGCTCGAACTCGATGGCGGGCATGATCACGCGCGGGCTGCACGAGATTACGCGCCTGGGCGTGACGATCGGGGCGAATCCGCTCACACTTTCTGGACTTGCGGGAATGGGTGACCTGGTTCTAACGTGCACCGGCGGGCTGAGCCGAAACCGCTCTGTGGGCGTCAAACTCGGTCAGGGGTATACCATCGAGGAGATTCTCAGCGAGATGAATATGGTCGCTGAGGGCGTCAAGACGGCCAGAAGCGTGCATGACCTGGCCGCCAAACTCGGCGTTGAGATGCCGATCTGCGACCAGGTTTATCGCGTGATTTACGAAGGAAAGAGCACCAAGGACGCGGTTCATGAGTTGATGAAGCGCGATCTGAAGCCGGAACTCAAAGGTCTATATTAAACACCTCGGCCAGCGCCGAGCATTCAGGTTCAAAAGAGCTATTTTATAGCACGGAAATGAGAAATGAAGATGAGAAGACGCCGCCAATTGACGCTTTTATCCAAGGACGAAATCCAGCGGATGCGCGAGGCGGGCCAGCTGGCCGCCGAGCTGATCTGTCACCTCGGTGATATGGTCGAAGCCGGGATTTCGACCCAGGAGATCAACGACGAGGCGGAGCGTTGGGGCAAGGCCAGAAAGATCATCCACGCGCCCTTTAATTATAAGGGGTTCCCGCGCAGCATCTGCACCAGCGTCAACGAGGTGATCTGCCACGGCATCCCGAACTCCGAGCTGATCTTAAAGGATGGCGACATCATCTCCATCGACGTGACGCCGATCCTCAATGAGTACCACGGCGACACCTGCGCGACGTTCTTTGTCGGTGAGCCGGCGCCGAAGACCCGCGAGTTGGTCGAGGTCACCGCGCAGTGCTTGATGCGCGGCATTCGCGAGATTCGCCCGGGCAAGCGCATCGGCGATATCGGCGCGGCGATTCAGGCCCACGCCGAGCCGCTCGGGTTCTCGGTGGTGCGTGACTTTATCGGCCACGGCATCGGGCGCAACTTCCACGGCTCCCCCGAAGTTCCCCATTATGGCACGCGCAACACCGGGCTTCGCTTGCGCCCGGGGATGGCCTTTACGGTCGAGCCGATGATCAACGTGGGCGACTACGGGGTGAAGGTGCTCGACGACGACTGGACCGCCATTACCCGGGACCGGAGCCTGTCGGCCCAATTCGAGCATACGCTCGTGGTCACCGAGGACGGCGTTGAGATCATGACCTGTCGTGAAGGCGACGACCCCTTCAAGATCGCGCCGGGCGGAAAGATCAATTTTGAGGAAATCGGCCTCTAAATTCAGCGGGCCACGCTCACCAATATTGCAGCAAGAAGATGAAGATGCCAAGAATCGCCCCGCCGATTCCAACCCCGATCAGCGCCTCCTTAATGAGATGGGAGCGCGAGGTCGACGAGTTGGAAGAGGCGGGGCGTTGGTGATCGAGCTGCAGCTCGGCGCTCAGCGGTTGGTCATTGAAGTGTTGGATGACGTTGCCGCGCTCGAATTGCGTGGTGCTATCGGTCTGGGGCGCCGGGGAGGCCCAGGAGGGGTCGCGAAACTCCGGAGTGGGCGCGGCCCACTGTTGTTGGGCGGGCTCGGGGAGCAGCGCCGGCTGGGTGATTGAAGACTCGGATTGGGCATCGTGGGTAGCCAGCGAGGGAAGGCGTTGGCTTAGTTGGCTTTGGCGCGCCTGCGACGGCCCGACGTCGTAGCTATTGCGCCGGGTGGTGGTGTCGGTGGGCTCGGCGCGCAGCTGGCGCGACTGCGTTCGACTACGTTGGCGCAGCGAACCCTGCATGGAGTGGGCGGGCGCCTCCTGGGGCTCGTAGTCCGGGAAGTCGGCGAAGGGGTCAATGGAGCCGTGTGGGTTGGTCGCGGTGATGCTCTGGGAGGTGGCCAGGGCGCGGTTGACCTCGGCCATCGACGGCAGCCCGGTGGCGTGCGGGGTGGTCATGGCGTCCTCGCCGCTGGCCTGAGCGTGCACCAGCGATGAGGCGCGGCGGCGGCGCGCGCCCTGGCGGGTCTCCAGGGTGGCCAGGTCCAGGACCATGTCGGTCGGGGTCTGGTAGCGGGCGTTGACGTCCTTTTCGACCGCGCGCTGGATGATGTCGGCGAAGATCGACTCGGTGATGGTGGGCGGGAATTTGATCGGTTTGTCGGAGGCCTGGAACATGATGGTGTCGTAGATCGACTCGATCTGGACGATCTTTTTGCCGGTCAGCATCTCGGCCATGATCAGGCCGAGCGCGTAGATATCGGCCTGGGCGCCGACGTTCTTTTTGTGCACCAACTCCGGGGACATATAGGCCGGTGTGCCGACCAGGGTTTTGGCGGCGGTCAACTCGTCGCCGGCGCGCCCGCCGTCGTCGAGCGCCTTGGCGAAGCCGAAGTCCAAGACCTTGACGTGGCCGTTGCCGCCGTCATTGACCAGGAAGATATTGGCCGGCTTGAGGTCGCGATGGACGATGCCGAGTTCGTGCGCAGCTTCCAGAGCGGAGAGTGTCTCCAGGGCGATTCGCTTGACCAGGCGCGGGCTCAGCGGGCCGTGGTGGGCGAGCAGGGCGCGCAGGTCGGTGCCTTCGAGGAACTCCATGGCCATATAGGGCAGGCCCGAGGCGGTCTGGCCGTAATAGTAGACGCGCAGCACGTGGGGGTGGTGCAGGCTATAGACCAGGCGGGCTTCGCGCTCGAAGCGTTGGCGCAACTCCTGTTCGTCGTGGGGCCCGGGCTTGAGCACCTTGAGCGCAAGGGTGCGCCCTTCGAGCAGATCGTGGACGCGATAAACCGCCCCGAAATTTCCGTGCCCGAGCTCCGCGTCGACGCGGAATACATCGTCGACGACCTCACCGAGTTGTGGCAGTTGAGACATAAATAATTACTCGTAAACCGACGCCAGAGCGAGCGAACTTGCGAATCAAGAATGGCCGCGTGAGACTATTGTGCACCATATCCCGGCGTGTTGTCATGTGGCCAGACGCAAAATCGAAGGAATGGATGGGCGCGCGATTAAGTTTCATCGTATGACACAGTGTGTTGCATGCCAAAAAACTCGCTCGCTTTGGCGCATTGGGCTTGCCGTTGAGGCGCTGGTGCGCAATTGTAGGTTAAATGCAGGCACTGTTTTCTTCTGCTGATCTCACTAGACTTTATACAGTTTATGGAAACTCTGATGGGCAAACTCAAGCGTCACGGGCGCTTTATCGTCGCTTTTATCGCGCTGACAATTGCGTTCGCGTTAAGCGTGCAATTCAGCGATCGCGGGGTCCAATTCGACCTGCGCAACTCCAGCGTCTCGGCGGCGGAAGGGGCGGATGATAGCTACGATTTAGCGGCCCTTAAGATCTTTAATCGCGTGCTGTTGCGGATTAAGGATAATTATGTCGACCCCTCGCGCGTCGACCCGAATAAGATGCTGATTGCCGCGCTCGACCAGGTCCAAAACTCGATCTCCGAGCTGGTCGTGACCTTCGTGGGCGGCAAAGAGAAGCCGACCGAGATTCAGATCCACGTCAACGGGGATACGCAGAGCTTCGAGGTTCAAAAGATCGAGAGCCTCTGGGAGATGAGCTTCCGCCTGCAGAAGATGTTCCGCTTCATCGACGAGCATCTTGAGCCCGATGCCGAGCTCGACTTTAGCGAGATCGAATACGCAGCCATCAACGGCATGCTGTCGACGCTCGACCCGCACAGCATCCTGCTGTCGCCGAAGCATTACGACGATATGCGCACCCAGACCGGCGGCAAATTCGGCGGGCTGGGCATCGTGATTTCGATCCGCGACGGCGGCCTCACCGTGATGAGCCCGATCCCGGGGACCCCGGCGGCCAAAAAGGGCATCAAAGCGCGCGACAAAATTGTGCGCATTGGCGACGCCTCCACGGTGAATATGGGGCTGCAAGAAGCCGTTGGTATGATGCGCGGCGACCCCGGCGAGCCCATCGATATTTGGGTGATGCGCGAGTCGTGGACGGAGGCGAAGAAGTTCACCATCGTGCGCGCGATCATCAATATCGACTCGGTCGACGGTCAGGCGCTGGGTGATAAGATCGGCTATATCCGCATCAAAAATTTCCAGTCCAACACCCACGATGATCTGGTCGCGGAGCTGACCAAGCTTAAGAAGAAGATGGGCGGCATGCAGGGCCTGGTGCTCGACATGCGCGACAACCCCGGCGGCCTGCTCGACCAGGCGATCAAGGTCAGCGACACCTTCTTGGAAGAGGGCGCGATCGTGAGCACCGTGGGCGTGGGCAACCGCATGCGCGACCAGAAGGTCGCGACCCGCGCCGGCACCGAGGCGCACTATCCAATCCTCGTGCTGGTTAACGCCGGCAGCGCGTCGGCCTCCGAGATTGTGGCGGGCGCCATTCAAAATAATAAGCGCGGCCTGGTCGTGGGTGATACGACCTTCGGCAAGGGCTCGGTGCAGGTGCTCTATGAGTTTAACGATAAGTCGGCGCTCAAGCTGACGATCGCGCAATACCTGACCCCCGGCGACGTCTCGATTCAGGGCAGCGGTATTCGCCCCGACTTGCGCCTGACGCCGGTGACCTTCACCGACGGCAACGCCGATATGTTCCTGTCGCATAATATCCTGCGTGAGGGCGACCTGCAGAGCGCGTTGTCGAACGCCGCGACCTCGATCGTTGATGGCGATAATCTGCATCATATCCGCTTTTTGGCAGATCCGGCCGCCGAGGGAGAAGACGCCGATTATCAAGACCCCAACGAGTTCCGCGAGGACTTCGAGATTCGTTTCGCCCAGGAGTTGCTCGCCTCGGCCCCCAAAGCCTGGAAGGCGCCCGAGCTGATGAAGCTGGTGCAGCCCGTGCTCGAGAAGATTTCGGCGCGCGAGATGGACCGCATTCACAAGGAGCTCAAGACGTTTGGCGTCGATTGGAGCGCCGGCGAGAATCCCAAAGACGCCGAAGTCGCGCTGAAATTGACGACCTCCGCCAAGAATAACCGCGTGAAAGCCGGCGAGAAGATCGACGTGACCGCGGAGTTGACCAATAAGAGTAAGTCGCCGCTGTATCGCATGAAGGCGATCGCCACGAGCGATAATCCGGTCTTCGATGACCGCGAGTTTATCTTCGGTAAATTGAACCCCGGTGAGTCGAAATCCTGGTCGGTTGAAGTGGAAATGCCCATGGAGATGCCGACGCGTTTCGACCCGCTCACCATGCAAGTCAGCGGCCCGCAGAAGTCGTACGGGACCACGCTGAGCCAGGCGATTCGCATCGTCGGTCAGCCGCATCCGCAATTCGCGTTCGGCTATGAGATCGACGACACCAATGGCGACGGCATCCTGCAAAAAGGCGAGGAAGTGACCTTCCGGACCTCCGTGAAGAACGTCGGCACCGCCGATAGCAAGGAGGCCATGGTCTTCCTGAAGAGCCTGGCTGGCGAGGCCGTGTACCTGAAGGAGGGGCGCGCCACGATCGAGAATATTAAGCAGGGCGAGACCAAGACGGCGGACTTTACCTTCCAGGTGAAGAAGGCGCCCAAAGATAACTTTATCGAGATCGAGGTCGATATCTTCGACGAGGTCTTCCGCGACTTCGTCCACCGCAAAATCAAGCTCCCCTATAGCGAGGATACCGAGAAGGTGAAGAAGGCCTCGGGCGTCGCGACGCTGAAGAGCGGACCCGCCAACCTCTATGAGGGCGCGTCGACCGCGACAGACACCGCCGCGATCGCGCAAAAAGGCGCGACGCTGCCGGTCGTCGCCAAGAAGGGCGAGTGGATTAAGGTGAATGTTGGAGAGCAGAAGGCATGGGTCGAGGCCAAGGCCGTCAATTATGACGCCAAGGCCAGCGCCAAACTCAGCGGCATCTCGCGCCACGTGCTCTACCAGTCGCCGCAGGTCACCATCGATCTGCAGACCATGCAGACCTCGAAGAAGTCGGTGCCGCTTAAGGCCAAGATCCAGGATGAGGCGCTGATTAAAGACTATTATATCTTCGTCTTTAATCGCGAGAACGCGACCAAGGCCAATACCCGTAAGCTCAATTATACGCGGGTTGACGCGCACGAAGCCGACATCTCGGCGGAAATCCCCCTGTTCTCTGGGATGAACCGAATCTCCATCGTCGCGCGCGACGAAAACGGCATGCAGACGACTCAAGACGTCTACGTCTATCGCGAGTAGTCTTGGCTGAGGCTGGTCAGCTAGCCGAAAAAAGAAAGCCTCGCGGACTCGTAAGGAGTCCGCGGGGCTTTTTATTTGCGGCGAAAATTTAGAGCCAGCGAAGGTCGATCAGATCGAATCGCGGATCAACCGATCCACGTGCCCCGTCGCCCGGACATTGTCCTGAATCTCGGCGATCTTTCCGTCGGCGTCGATCATAAAGGTCGAGCGCACCAGGCCGATATATTTCTTGCCGTAATTGGTCTTCTCGCGCCACACGCCGTAGGCCTCGGCCATCTCGTGCTCCGGGTCGGCCATCAGGATGAAGTTCAGGTCATGCTTCTCCCGAAATTTCGCGTGGCGTTCGATGGGGTCCGGCGAGACCCCGAGAATCGTGTACCCTGCGGCCTCGAATTTCTGATGATTGTCGCGGAAATCACACGCCTGGCGGGTGCACCCCGGTGTCATATCTTTGGGGTAGAAATAGATGACCAATTTCTTTCCCTTCATATCGCTCAATGAGACCTGTCCGTGGGTGTCGGACTCGAGGCTGAAATCGGGTGCTGCGTCGCCAACTTTAAGTTTTGGGTTGATGCCCATCATAAACTCCATTGCAAAAATTGAGGGTGAAAAGACTCGTCTATGGATAGGCAATGCCTTGCTTTGAGGCAAGGCGCTCTGCGTGCAGCGGGCGTGGCTGCGGCGCGCATTTTTATTTGGGTGAGCAATTGACATTGCGCGGGGAGTTAGGGAAGACTTGCCCATGCCTGTCCCGCGCTTTTTGGCAGCATTTGCCCAGATTGTGCGCGCGGAGACGATGGCTCCTTCGATATACCGGGAAGTTTTCCGCCCCCTATACCTGCCAGGCCCTTCATGGAACCTGTTCGCATTCGCCCCGATGTTGACCCGAATTCACCCGAGTATAAGCGCAGTTTGCGCCGGGTGATGCTTATCCTATTCGTGTTGATGATCAGCGGCGGGTCTTGCCTGGGGTATCGCATTCGAAAGATGGAGGAGTATATCGCCGAGCGAAAGGCGGCCGAGGCGGCCGGCGAAGTCGAAGCGGGCGCCGATGCGCCCTCGGATTCCGCGGCGCCCGGGCAACCCGGGGCTGTGCCTTCTGGCCAAAAGACCCCCTGAGTTTGCGAGCTTTATGGCCGTTTGCTCTCACCATATCGGCCGTCAAAATCGCCCCAAAAACCTATCTAAAGATCTGAAGTTATCGCGATGAAAATTCATTTTGTGACCCACGGCTGCAAGGCCAATCAATACGACTCCGAGCGCTTTCGCCAGGAACTTGAGGCCCGCGGCGCGCAGAGCGTGGATGACCCGGCCGAGGCGGACGCCTACGTCATCAATACCTGCACCGTGACCAACAACGCGGACGCCGCGGCGCGAAAGGCGATTCGCCGGCTCAAGCGCGATAACCCGGACGCCCAGATCATCGTGGCCGGCTGCTCGGCGGCGCTGCATTTTGACGCCTACCAGGGCATGGAGCAGGTCACCGGCGTGGTCAAGGGCCACGACGCCGTCGAGGTCGCGGGCATGCTCGCCCCGGTCTCGCCGCTCATCGACATCCACGAGGAGCCGATCGGCGGACTTTTGCTCAAGCGAAACGAGCGCGGCACCCGCGGGTGGATGAAGATCCAGGACGGCTGCAATCGGCGCTGCTCGTTTTGCGCGACCAAGCTCGCCCGCGGCAAGAGCCGCTCGCGCGGCGAAGACGCGATCATCGCCGAGGCGCGGCAGTTGGCCGAATTCCACCGCGAGATCGTCTTCACCGGCATTCATATTGGCCACTATGGTATCGATATGGAGGAGCCGAAATCCCACACATTCTCGCTGCTGATTCAACGCCTTTTGGACGAGGTTCCGGGCGTGCGTTTTCGCATGGGGAGCATCGAGGCGACCGAGATCGATGACCTGATGCTCGACCTTTTGGCGGAGTCCGACGGGCGTCTGGTGCCGCATTTGCACGTGCCGATGCAGGCTGGCTCGAACGCGGTGCTGCGCAATATGCGCCGCTGGCATACCCGCGAGCAATACCGCGACCGCCTGCTCGAGATCACCGAGCGTCTGCCGTATCTGGGCCTTGGCGCAGACGTCATCGTCGGGTTCCCCGGCGAGACCGACGAGGACTTCGCCGACACGGTCGACCTGGTCGAGACGCTGCCCTTTACCTATCTGCACGTCTTCCCCTACTCGGAGCGCGACGGCACGGTCGCGGCCGAGATGGACGGCAAGATCCACGGCGACGTCAAAGCCGCGCGCAGCCAGCACCTGCGCGATCTGGCCCAGGCCAAGGGCATGGCCTACCAGCGCGAGCGCGTCGGGCAGGCCGCCGAGATCGTGGTCGAGGATAATGACTACGGCGTGACCGAGGATTATCTGCGGGTGCGCCTTGTCGGCAACCCCGCCGAGCGCATCGGCGATCTGGTCTACGCGCCGCTGCAGATGGACGGCGAGCAGATGATCGCGCGGGTCTAATTTTCCAATATGTTGCAGCGGGGGAGGCGGCTAAAAGGCTTTTAGAATCGGTAGGATACGTCGAGTTGCCCGCTCAGCGGGATGTTGAAATTTCGCCGCGATAGCGGGACGAAATAATAAGACGCGCTCCCGCTGGCGATCAGGCTGAATTGCCGATAGGCGTTCCAGATGATGCGGGGGCGCACGTTTGCGCCCACGAAGAGGCTGTCATTGTCGATGCGCACCGCGAAGTTGCGGTCGGCGCGCTCGGCGCATTGGGCGTTGATGTCCGGGCAGGCATAGAAGCTGCCCAGGCTGCTGCCCTCCAGGCTGAGCTGGGCGCCGAAGTTGAACGCCCCCACGCTCACGCCCAGGTCGCCGCCGAAGAACCCGCGCGCGATGCTAAAATCGTCGAAGACAAATCCGGCATAATCGCGCATGGAGTTCAGCAGTTGCGCGCCCAGGACCAGCGAAAACTCATGGGTGAGCTGCAGTCTGCCGGCGACGCTCAGGCCGTAATTTCCCCAGGGCTGGGTGCGCGCGCGCTCCTGGTAGGGGTACTGCATAAACGAGGTGTAGGCGAAGCCGAAGTCCAGCGAGAATGGGCTGGCGCCGTTGGTCGTGACCACGGTCGACGCCGGGGCGGTCGGCTGCGGCGGGGCGATCAGGCAGGGTAAGAAGCGGCTCATCAGGCGATTGCCCGCCGCGCGCAGGGTGGCCGGGTCGAGGTCCGCGATCTCGATGCTCTCGGGGGGCAAGAAGCGCGATTCGCTCTGCGAGTAGACGTAGAGCGTCGCCTCGAAGGTCCCGCGCTCGGTCGGCCAGGCGTAGCCGAACGCGGCGAAGTCGGTGTCCGAGAATTCGGCCAACGCTGCGGCCTCCCGGGTCTGCGGCCCCTCGTCGCGCAGCAGGGTGACCAGGGATTCGCGCGCGCTGTCATAGATGCGCACGACGTCGTCGGGATAATAGCCCGGGCGAATCCGGCGCGCCGGGTCCAGCAGGGTCATCGTTTGGAGGCGGTCGAAGAGCTTGAGCGTGGTGCGGTCCTGCTCGATATAGCTCAGCGCCAGGTAGAGGGCGACCTCGGCCACCCGCTCGGGGTCGACCAGCCCGTAGTTTAACTCCTGGTAGGTCTCGAAGGCGCTCTCCAAATAGGTCGCCGCCGAGGCGACGTCGAGCTTGGTATAGGAGTCGATGCCCAGCCGGGTCGCCAACTCGGCGTTGGTGAGCCGGTAGTCGTAGCCGCGGGCGGTGCGCACCGCCTGCTGGAGGTCGGATTGGCTGACCAGGTAGAGGGTGTCGTGCTGGCGGCGGGCGAAATCCGCCGCGCCCTGATAAAACGCGCGCGAGGTGCGCACCGCCGCGTCGGCGTCTTCGAAGTCCGCGAAGACCTGGAAATGCGGCGATATCACCAGGCTCGCCGGCTTTGGCGCCGGTGGGGCCTGGGCCGAGAGCCCCGCGGGCCCGGCGACGATAAAGAGCAGGGCGCCCAGCCAAATAAGGCAGAGCGCCGCGCCCCGGCGCGCTGGCGTCTTCGCTCCCCTCGCCTCACTATGTGTCGCCCGCATTATCGCCATAATTGGTAGGGGTTGACTCGCGGCAGGGGGATGGTCGTGCTCTGCAGGAATTGGTCGGTCACGAAGAGGCCGATCGTCGACAGATGCGCCGGCGTGGGGTGCAGCTCAATATTGAGGACCTGGTCCCCCTCTGAGCAGACGTCGACCAGGTAGAAATGTTCGTCGCAGCGGTTGTTTTCGGCGCATGATTCGGCGCCCTGGATCTCGGAGCGCATCGTGCGCGACAGGTCGTTGAGGCTTCCCTCGACGAAGAGCAGGGCCGTGCCCCACTGGTCGGTGCCGCGGTCGCAATACGGCCGGGTCGCCGGGCGCAGGCTGCTGGCGACCAACTTCTCGTTGACCACATCCCAGCTAAATTGCCAATCGCGCAGCGAGATATCCTCGGGGCGGTCGGCCTCGGAGTCGTCGACCACCGCGAAGTGCCCCAGCGCCAGGGTCGTCTGGCCGCTGGCCATGCGCACGACGTCGGGGGGCGGGGCGACCGCGAAGCGGCGCTCATTTTTGAGGGCGTGCTGCTGGGCGTCGAAGTTGGTGCCGAAGCCGTCGTCCAGCGGAATCGCCGGGGTCTGGCGGTTGACGGCGGCCAATTGGCTGGAGCCCGCCGCCGGCTGAACGCCCACCCAGGCCACGGTCAGCACGGGGTTATGGATGTCGTAATCGGCCGCAGCCGGCATCTTCTGGGTCGCGCCGCTGTCGGGGTCGCGCGGAAAGCTCACCTTGATAAGCGTGTCGTCGATGCTCTGGCAGTCGACGTCGGGCTCCTCGCTCACCCGCTCCATGCGCAGCGCTTCGATCCCGTCGAAGGGCGCGCTGGTGCTCTCCTCATAGAGGGTGATGTCCATGGAGAGCTCGTTATGAAGCGTGCCAAAGAGCTGGCTGCGCGGGATCTGGCGGGACTCCTTGTTGATATAGAGGCGAAATTTATTCGCGTCGCTGTCAAAGCTCTGGGCGTCGCTCCACACGCATAACTTCTGTTTGCCGAAGGGGTCGCCGGTGATCGGGTCGCGCTGGTAGACGCGCAGGATGGCCGAGACGTTGTCGCCGAAGCGAAATAGGTCGACCGCCAGGGCGTCACCGTTTCGCCCCGAAGCCTCGATATTCTCGCGAAACGTCCCCGAATACCCGTCCTCGTACCCCGGGCAGGCGCTGCTAAAGAGCAGCACAAAGAGCAGCACGAGCGCACGCCCCACCCGGCGGTGCTCATGCACCCCCGCGGCCAATGCCACCAGGTTGGGAATCGCTCGCGACTTCAACTAGAATCCTCACTTCAGAACTGCGCATTTGTGATCTTCGCAACCGCCGCGCGCACTATAGGTGTACGAGCCTCCAATTGCACCCCAGTATGTGGAGTATTCTTACTCCAATCGCAGGTTTAACCGAGGGCGAACCCATTGATAGGCTCTGTTTTGTTGGACGGCAAGATAATTGCATAGATCTTGTCGTGCGCCTGTACTTTTTGACAGCGCGCTCGGCTCGGTGCATAAACGCGCACATCGAAAGTGTGACCTGCTCGATTTTTATGCCCTGTGTATCGCAGCCCTCTCATCATCGACCTTTAACCGGTCTCGACTTTATGCCAAGCACACGCAATCACAAATGCTCTCACGCCCGACGCGTCCCCCTGGGGCTTCTTGTCCTCCTGGGGCTGGCGGTCATGATTTTGGGCTGCATGATGGGCGATGACGCGGGCTACGACGGCGAGTTTGGCGCGGACGCGGAGACCTCCCAGATCATGGAGGCCCAGGGCGAGCTGGCGCGCCACCGGGTCGACCAGGCCCAGGCGATCTATAATCAGATCATCTCGGAGCAGCCCAACCCGCCCGGGCAGGCATTCGCCGGAAAGGCCATCACGGACCTGCTCATGCTCCCTGGGAGTTCCGAGGTCAGCGCGCTGTTAATCGGGCACCTGGGCGCCGCGCACCCGGTCGACGCCAACGCATTATTCTACGCCGACGACGGCCTTTTTTATTGGGTGGTGCGCGGGGTCTCCTGGGAGGACCAGGGCAGCTATAAGGGCGTGCGGAGTCTGATTTCGGCCCGCCTCCCCTGGTCTCAGGAGCAACTTTCGGGCACGCAGATTTTCTTTGGCGGCCTGAGCAACTCGCTTAACCTCGCCACCGCCGACCTCACTCAACTCGCCGACTCCATGGGCTCGATTCAGCTCGATATCGAGCGCGCGCTTCAAGATGAGTATTTCGACTCGATCTATATCCCGGGGCTGACCTTTCACTCCGAGCGGCTCGACCTTTTTCTGGGCCGCGCGGAGCTGCAGCTTCTGTCGGCGACCGTGGCGTGGGTGCGCGCCGGGCTCTATTTTTTGAGCGCCTATGATTACGACTTCAGCCTGGACGACGCGCTCGGAAGTCAGACCCCGCAGCGCCAAGACCCTCAGCAGGGCTGGGGCGTCGAAGACTATGCTCATGCCTTCTTGGACGCGCGGGTGCTGCGCCAGGTCGACTCCCCCGAGCGCCTGCTCCAGGCGCGCGAGGCCCTGGAGGGCGGGCTTGATTCCACGATGGGCGCCATCCGCGACGGGATGAGCGCGTCGTGGCAAACCAGCATTCGCTGGGACAAGGGAAACCCCGCGCATGCCGAGCAGATCCTGGGCTTCCTCGGCGCGCTGCGCGCCTCGCTGGCCGGGCCGGCCGTGATCCCGGGCTCTTCGCCCGAGACGACCATCGACCTGTCTTCGTTTTTTGAGGGCGGGCGCGTCCTGGACGGCTCCATCGACTGGTTTGAGCGCGTGGTGGACCCCGAGGTCATCGTGTCGAGTCAAAACGACCAGGGCGAGTGGGTGGAGGCCGAATACGTGGAGTGGGTGATCACCGAGGACGCCGCCCAGGCGTTCTTCTTAGACGGCGTCTTCGACCCGGCCTTTGAGACCCGCGCGGACGCCCCCACCATCGAGGTCATCGATGATAAGTCCGGCGACGAGTATTTTGACGCAATCTTAGGCCCGCTTCTGGACCGAATGAACGAAGTTTTTTGAGTCTGATGAAAGCCTGCGCTCGGTAGGCTCCCCATGATAGAGACACGGAGTGTGTTATGAAGTCGTCTTCGCTCTTAGCTATGTCTATGCTCGCCGCTGCTTGTTTGCTTCCCGCGACCGCGTTGGCCCAGGATGACGCCTCGCTGTGGGTTGGTGTGTCCGGCGGGTTCGCCGGCGAGTTTAATGGAGAGTGGGATTCGCAGGTGCGTATCGGGGATATTATGGTGAACGCCGGCGACGCCATCAAGGACGTTGACATGGAGACGAGCTGGGGTGGGATGCTCCACTACGATGTCGGCGTCCACCCAAATATCGCCATCGGCGGGCGCCTGGGCTATACGAGCTTTCTCGACCGAGATCGCGCCGATGAAGGGTGGGGCCGCAATAGCGTGGTCGACCTTAATTTTGCGCCCCGCTTTCGCTTCAGCCCCGCAGGCGCGGCCTATGAGCTGTATTTGGGGGTCCCGCTGGGTTTATCGGTCGTGATCTTTGATGAGGATTGGCGCCGGAAGGGGAATGTCGATTTTGACCCCGGTTTGGGCTTTAACGTCTCCGGCCTGGCAGGCGTAAAGCTCGAGCTCGACGAGCGCTTCGGCCTCTTCGCCGAGCTGGGGTGGACGCTGCATTCCTTCCGCCTGGAGGGCCAAACCTCCGGCACCGTCTTCAATGGCGTTGACGTTGGGCTTGACGGTGATTTCAACCAATTTGCGGTGAACCTCGGCGGGACCTTTCAGCTCTGAGAGGTGCCTCCCCGGCGACAAGAGCGTCAGCGGCTAGCGCGCTTGTCGACACCTTCCGGCGGCAGGCGCGCCGGCTCGCGGGAGTCGGTGAACTCGACTTTTGCGGTGGCACGGCGTATGGGTGGGAGGCCGTCACTCCCACGGAGCCTCTCCGAATTTGAAGACTCTTTCGCCAATATCTATGCACCGCACGCACCGCTTCGTTACAAATTATCGCAAATGCCTGTTGGGGGGCCTGCTGACCCTGAGCATCCTGCTGATGAGCGGGTCGACCGCGCAGGCCTACGACTATCTTGAGCACTCCTTTCTGGGAGACCGCGCCTGCCTGGACGCGCAGACCCGTCTGGCCGCGCGCATTGAGGCGGGGGATGCCTCCTATGAGACGATGACCCGCTATCTGGCCCTCGGGCTGGTGTGCCCGGAGCGCTGGGAGCGCCGCTATTGTGAGGATGGGTATAAGCAGGCAGAAGCCGGGCTGAACCGCTTAAGCGGGCCGCCGGCCGAGAGCGAAGAGATCGCGGCGACCTTCGGCGATTTTGTCGCGCTGCCCGACCATCTGTCGCGCTACGGACCGGTGCGCGGGCTTCCGCGGCTTGGGCGCTTTGGCCTGGCGTTTAATACCTGGAAATGGTTGACCGCCGATGACGGCGACGCCGGCGGTGTCATCGGCGCCGTGGCGCATAAGGCCTGCCAAGACAGCGAGATGGTGCCGTGGCGCCGGGTCGAGGCCGATATCGAGGTCACGTTGAATCGCTTCGACAAACACGGGTTGGAGGCCGTGCCGGGGAATTTGCTCAGCCCGCTGACCCACGCGCCGGTGCCCACTGGGCCGTCGGACCCCTCGGCGATCTATAGCTTTATCAATCCGCATTATCTCGACCTGGTGCTTCGAAACCACGACCATTTCGGCAAATACTCCTTCGGTGCGTGGCTCGGCTTTCACTCCGCGGCGGTGTCGACGGCGCGCTATACCTGCGAAGATCTGATCGACTTCAGCGTCGACCAATTGGAGGACCTCGCCGACGATATGCCCGAATATAGCGCGATCGATTGGGGCGGGCTGAGCGAGACGATTCGCGCCCAGCGCGGCTGCGATATGATGCGCGAGTCGGTGCATAAACGCCTGCTCGAGTGGCAAAGGCGCGCCGACCCGAAGTTGGTCGCGCCGGTGCAATCGATGCTCGCCGCGCTGCTGGCCGATGACGCCCCGCAGAACGCCGCGCCGCGCCGCGCGCTGCTCGACGGCGTGAGCGCCGCGACCACCTCGCTGGTCTTAGAGGGCGTGGGCCTGCACTTTTTGCAGGACGGCCTGGCCGCCGGGCATATGCGCACCATCCGCGCCAAGGGCCAGCTCGAGGTCGTGCGCTACGAGCATAACTCCGACAATAAGAACGGCGTCGTCGCCCTGCTGCAAACCCGCAGCGGCGAGTATCCGTTTTTGGCCTACGGCGACACGTATATGCTCGGGCCCCAGCTGCTGCCGAGTTTTGTCGATTGCAATTGGAATGAGCTCGCCCACGGCACGCCGTCTCCGCGCCTGGTGACCAATTGCCTGCTTCAGCATCAACGCGGCCTGCTCATCGCGACCTCCTCGGCGAGCCTGGTCGACTGGGCCCTTGACGGCACGCTTTATGAGGCGCCGAACGCGCAGCCTTCGGGGCACCGTTCCTCGGCCGGCGCGGCGCGCGACGACAACTGCGCCAACCCCGACGCGCTCATCAACTTTGTGTGTCGCACGCTTCCGGCGCGCGCCACGGTGACCCCGGGGCTTGAGACCAATAGCTCCGAGGCCATCAGCATGCGCATGCAGCACGGCTCGATTCCGGTGCCGCCGCCGCCCTTTGCCTACCAATCACTGATGATCGACATCGGCCTGGAGGCCACCGGCGACGCCAGCCAGCTCGGCGTGCACGTGAACCTATTGGAGGAGTTGGACAGCCGCGCCAATTGGCTGGTCAGCCACTCCATCGGCGCGCGCACCACCCTGGGCGACAGTAATTTCAACCAGATCAGCCTGGACTACGCCTATAGTTTTCACTGGCGCTGGGCGGCCCGCTTCAGCATCGACGCGCGCAATTCGGTCTTCACCGGCATCAAGCACCTCAACGTCGACCCGACTTTCTTCGCCGGGCTCGCCCCCGGGGTCGGCATGACCCTATTGCCCGAGGGGTGGACGAAGCTGCCGCTGGAGATGAGCCTGAGCTACCGACTTCCGCTGAATTTCTTTAGCTCCGATGGCGGCTTTTTCGCCGACGATATCATCGGCGGGCATTGGATTATTTTCGGGTTGGGATTGGCGTATATGTGAGAATTGTTCTATTTCTTTTGCAGGGTATATGATTGCGCTTGCTCGGGGCGCAGGGAGGCCGAAGTTGGCGTCCGGCGCGCGAGCAGCGTCGAAGCGATTGCCTGTCAGGGTGTCGAGTTGTTCTTCACCGAGAACCGTTGTTTTGGGCTTAATCAATGGCGAAATTGTCATATCGGGATGCGCGAGGGGTGTTGCGTGAGCACCGCTTGGCGGCCAGAAATCCGATCGGGCGTCACCCGGACCAAGCGATTCAGATCCTGGACCGGGTGGTCTCCAAGCAACATGCCGTGATCGTGGCGACCCCGGGCGGGGGCTTCGCGCTCATCGACGGGGGCAGTCGAAACGGCAGCTATGTCAACGGCTCGCTGATTCAGGAGCGCCACCAACTTCGCGACGGTGACCGGATTACGCTGGGCTCGACCGAGCTGTTCTTTAAGGCCGATAAGGAGCCCACGACCGACTCGTTTACCCAGGCCCGTGGCGGTCGCGTCACGATTCACGCCGACGCGGTGCAGTCGCATATTCACAATAAATTTGCGCATCAGGGCGACGACCGATTCTTGCCCGAGGCCGCGCTATGCGACGAAAAAACGCTGCGGCGCGACTATGAAAAACTGCGCATCGCCCACGAGTTGAGCCAGTCCATCGGCGTGGAGATGGACCTAGAGGTCTTGCTCCAGAAGATCCTCGACAAGGCCTTTGAGATCTTCCCGGCCGACCGCGGCGTGATTTTGTTGCGCAACGAAGACACCAGCGAGCTGGTGCCCATGGTCGTGAAGTCGCGCCAGGGCGAGGCCGGCGAGGTCGATGATGTGCGCATCAGCCAGACCATCCTCAACGAGGTTTGTGAGGAGAAGCAGGCGGTGCTCTCGAGCGACGCGATGACCGACTCGCGCTTCTCAGGAAGCCACTCGATCATGCTCGGCCAGATTCGAAGCACCATGAGCGTGCCGCTTTTGCACGAGGACACCGTGCTCGGGGTGATTCATCTGGACTCCAAGCTCGCCAGCGGCGCGTTCACCGAGAAGGACCTGCAGATCCTGACCGGCTTCGCCCGCCAGGCGGCGGCGATGGTGCGCCACCACCAGATGCTCAAGAAGATCGAGGCCGACATCGTCGTGCGCGAGAAGATGCGCCGGCTGCTGTCGCCCCAACTCGTCGAGGAGGTCGTCAGCGGGCGCCTGGAGGTCAAGCGCGGCGGGGAGCTTCGCCGCGCGACCGTGCTCTTTGCCGATATCCGCAACTTCACCGCCGCCAGCGAGAAGCTGCCGCCGCGCGAGGTCGTCGACAGCATCAACGAGTATTTCGAGCTGATGGTCGACATCATCTTCGGCGAAGAGGGCACACTGGATAAATTTATCGGCGACGAGATCATGGCCGTGTGGGGCGCGCCGATTGGGCACCCGGACGACACGATTCGCGCGGTGCGCTGCGCGGTCGAGATGCAGCGGGTGATGGGCGAGTATAACGCGCTGCTGGCCGCCAAGGGCGAGCGGGTCTTTGATATCGGCATCGGCCTGAACACCGGCGAGGTCGTGGCGGGGTATATGGGCTCGAGCAAGAGCATGAATTATACCGTGATGGGCGACGTGGTGAACACCGCCGCGCGCTTCTGCTCGGCCGCCGGCCCCGGCGAGATCCTCATCGGCGAGAATACCTACGCCGAGGTTTCCGAGCAGCTGCAGGTCGAAAAATTGCCCCCGACCAAGCTCAAAGGTAAGAGCGAGCATGTCGATATCTTCCGGGTCCTCGCCCTGAAGACCGACGCGGATGCCATGGCCGACGCTGACCACACCGGCGTGCTGCCCCGCAATATTTGGTCCGAGAAATAAGGCAATCGCTCGCCCCACCGGACACCTTTAGACGCGACTTCAGCCAGTGAGCGTCACCTCGTCACCTCGCGTAGATACCTAGTTATTTTTGCGCTGATTTTCCCCACTAAACGACCCATATTTTGGAGTTTTTATCATGGATATGCTCAAGATTCTCTCGGAACTTCCTGGCGCGCCCGGACGCGAAGAAAAAGTGCGCGATTATATTCGCAGCAAGGTCGATGGCCTCGCCGACGAGGTGTCGGTCGACCCGATGGGGAACCTGATTTGCCGGGTCAAGCCGACGATCAAGGGCGACGAGAAGGCCAAAAAAGTGATGCTCGCCTGTCATATGGACGAGATCGCTTTTTATGTGCGCTCGGTGGATGACAACGGTTTTATTCGCCTGCAGCAATTGGGCGGGTTCGACTTCCGAAACCTCTTCGCGCGCCGGGTGCGCATCCAGACCCGCGACGGCGGCGAGATTCTGGGGAACCTGAACCCGAGCGGCAAACCGATTCATATCGCCGACGCCGACGAGCGCAATAAGATCCCGAAGATGCACGAGTTTTTCGTGGACACCGGGCTTCCCAAAGACGAGGTGAAGGCCAAGATTCGCCCGGGTGACCCGGTGACCCTGGTCCAGGAGTTCGTCGAAATGGGCGATATGGTCAGCGGTAAATGCCTGGATAACCGCGTGGCTTGCTGGGTGGGCGTGCGCCTGCTCGAGGCGCTGAGCGAGGCGAAGTCGGCCTACGATATCTACGTCGTCTTCACCGTGCAGGAAGAGATCGGCATCCGCGGCGCGACCACCTCGGCCTACGGCATCTCGCCGGATATCGGCATCGGCGTGGACACCACGCTCGCGGTCGACATCCCCGGCGTCCCCGGCGAGCACCAGATCACGAACCTGGGCGACGGCGTGGCGATTAAGATCATGGACTCCTACGCCATCAGCAATCGCGAGTTGGTCGACGAATTCATCGATCTGGCCGAGGCCAAAAAGATCAACTATCAGATGGAGATCCTGCCGCTGGGCGGCACCGACGCCGCGGCCTTGCAGCGCGCGCGCAGCGGGGCGCGGGCCATCGCGTTGAGCATCCCGACGCGCTATATCCACACGGTGACGGAGACCGTGCACAAAGACGACCTCTACGCCACGGTGGAGCTTTTGCGGGCGTTTTTGGAGCAGTGAGTCTTCAGCGTTGATGCAGTGAGAGCGCAAAAGCCCCGCCCGAAGTCAGACTTCGGGCGGGGCTTCTCGATGCTGCCAGGGTCAATCGGTCAGGCAGCCGACGCTTAGTTTCGACGTGCCTGGGGCGCCGTGGTGATTGCTGATGGAGGGACCATCGCCGCCGGTGCCGCCCAGGCTATTGCGCTGCTTGGCAAAGGTTACCGAGCCTACTTTCCTCAAGAGGTTGTTGCCGAAACAATAGGCGCCGTAGGAGCCGCCGCCGGCGCCTCCGCCACCACCACCACCCGGGCCTCCCATGCCGCCCGGGCCGCCGGCGCCCGAGGTCGGGGCGGCCGGGTTGCTTTGAACGGCGTATCCTTGGCCGTCGCGCGCGGTCACGACCTGCAAATTCGAGCCGCTTCCACCCGGGCCTCCCATGCCGCCCGGGCCGCCGGCGCCGCCGTTGCCGCCCTTGCCGCCAAGTCCCGCAGCAAAGCTGGAGTCCTGAATCTCGATTGTCGATTCGACGAGAAATAGACCGAAGGAGGCGCCGCCGGGCTGGCCTCCCTGACCGCCAATGCCGCCGCAACCCCCGCCGCCGCCGCCTCCACCCGGAGCGCTGGCGATAATATGGCTTGCTTTATCGGCGCCGCCGCCGCCGCCGCCGCCTTGCCCAATTGGGCCCGCTGCCCCCGGCGTACCAACGCCGATCGGGCGCCATAGGCTGGCAGCCGAGAGTTCGCCCGCCGACGCGCCCCCGTGCCGCTGGCGCCCGAGAGAACACGGTCGGCGCCCTCGGAGCCGTTGCCGCCGTTCATATCTATGTAGGTCCCGGGCGTGCCTCCGTTTTCATCGAGCGAACTCAAAAGCAGGGCTCCGTCGCCGCCCGCGGCGGGCAGCACTGTGGACTTTCTCAAATTCTTCGCGCCGCGGCCTCCCTGACCTCCCGTGCCAGATCGGTCCGTGAGGCGGCAGCCTGGCGCGGGTTTGCCGCCGTAGTTCGGCGCGAAATAGTCATAGGTAGGGGAATTGGGGGCGACCAGCCTGGCCTGAACGGTCTGGCCGGGCTCTCCATTGGCACCCTGAGCACCGGAATCCCCGTCTGCGCCATCTCCGCCCGCGCCGCTTACCACCGACACCCCGCGCAGCGTGAGCTCGCTCGTGTTGAGGATATAGGCGCCGTAATTGCTACCCCCGGTCCGTGCGTTCGTGGTGCGCAGGCTGATATTGGCGATGACCGTGGCGGAGTCAATGCCCACGGCCCTCAAGCCAAAGATATGCGGGGAAATTGTCGTTGATGGCACCCCAAATCGCGACGGTTCGTTGGTCGGATACCATTCAAATCCGTCGTCGCCGCGCGAAAATCCGCCGACCACCGAGACGCCGTTTTTGACCACCAACCCTTCCTCATACGTCACGCCGGGCTCTTGGCGAAGAATGATTATTTGGCCTTCCGAGGCTTCCTGGCGGGCCCTTTGATAGGTTTTATAGGGGTGCGTTTGTGTGCCGGCATGGGTGCCATCATCGATGTCTACCGCAGGATCGACAAAGAGAAGTCTCTGGGCGCACTGCGCCTCGTTCACCCCTTCAAGAATAGCGTCCGGGTGCACGCAGACGGCTTCGTCGGACGCCTGGCCGCAGATGATGCGGCCGAGCCCGCACGGGCCACAGGTCGTCGGCGCGCAGGTCTCGCCGGAGTCGCTGTTGGTGTCGGTGTCGCTCGCGTCACCGTCCGCGTCGGGCAATGCCGCGTCGCCCGCGTCGCCCGCGTCGCCCGCGTCGCCCGCGTCGCCCGCGTCGGGAAGATCGGCGTCGGGCTCGCTGGTGTCTGAAAGCTCGGTATCGCCCGCGTCTAGGTTGCCGGCGTCAGATGAAGTCGCGTCGGGGCCGCCTTTATCATCTTCAGCGCCACTCATCGCGTCCAAAATCGCGCAGCCTGAGCTGCCGAGCGAGAAAGAGCAAAATCGTGAGCGCGAGGCGATGAAGATTGTTATTCATGGGGTACTTCCAATCGGTCGAGGACAACAAACCCGCCTAGTGAGTAGCCAAGCTGAGCGCCGGGGTCGCCATGGCGGTGACTGGGGCGTGAGATGATTTTCTCGGGAGTGACTATATATTTCTGAGAGATATAAAACAAATAATCGCGTTGTTTTGCCTGTTTTCTTCTAGTTGATTTGCGCCGAATTAGCGAGTGGGTAGCTGGCATGAAAAAGCCTCGCCCGAAGTCAGACTTCGGGCGAGGCTTCGAGCGGAGCGGCGCCGGTGATCTTATCTAAGATCATCGGGCTCAGGGCTACCCAGGGCGTCCGGGTCCGACAAGACAACCTCATTGGCCAGCGAGTCATCGTCGAGCGTTCCCACGATTTCCTCGTGCAGCTCCGCCAGCGCCTGCTCGCTGTCGAGCTTGTCGAATTCCTCGTCGAGCGCCGCCTTCTCCGGGTCCACCAGGCCGCTCTCTTGCCAGCGGCGCAATAATTCCTCGGCGTATTCCAGCTCGCGCCCGTGGGGGCGGCGGCTCTCGCGCCGAAGGATATCCTTCTCATTGGCGATCATGTCCAGGCGGGTCTGCAGCGCGCGGCGCTCGGCGATCAGCGCCAGCGCGCGCTCGCGCGCCTGCTCGGCGAGCTCGTCTTCGCCGCGCTCGCGGGCCAGTCCGACGCGTTTTTTCCACAGCGCGATGTCCTCCTCGAGCTTCTCGGCCACCTCGAGGTCTTTCTTTTCACACTGAACCAGATACGCCATATGCGCGTGAATCACGGGATCGACAGCCATCTTTATACCGGAGTGAGGGGGATAAAAAACTTATTATAGGACCATGTGGCTTCACATTCGAGGGGAATTCCATTATCCACTGCGGCGTTGACAATCAATCCGGGATTCTCGATTCGCGATGAATCGGGTTGAGCCTGGAACTCCCACAAATTTTGTACTTATCGAGATTTATCCTCATGAGCGTTTCAGCAGGTGTGGTTGGGCTTCCCAACGTTGGAAAATCGACGATCTTCAATGCGTTAACAGAGGCAGGGGCGGAGTCCGCGAACTACCCCTTCTGCACGATCGACCCGAACGTCGGCATCGTCCCGGTTCCCGACCCGCGCATGGACATTATCTGCGAGCATATCACCACGCTCAAGGTGATCCCGACGGTGGTCGAGATCTTGGACATCGCCGGGCTGGTTAAGGGCGCGTCGAAGGGCGAGGGGCTGGGCAATAAATTCCTGGCCAATATCCGTGAGGTCGACGCGATTCTGCACGTCGTGCGCTGCTTTGAGGACTCCGATGTCGTCCACGTCGAGGGAAGCGTGGACCCCGCGCGCGACGTCGACATCATCAACACCGAGCTTATCCTCGCCGATATGACGACGGTGGAGAAGCGTCTGGAGAAGTCGCGCCGGGCCGCGCGCGGCCAGGACAAGGTCGAGGTGGCGCGGGTCAAGGTGCTCGAGCGCATCAGTGAGGCGCTCAACGAAGGCCGCCCCGCGCGCTCGCTTGAGTATAGCGAAGAAGAGGCCAAGCTCGCCCACGACTGCCATTTGCTCACCACCAAGCCGGTGCTCTACGTCGCCAACGTCGCCGAGGATGACCTCGACGGCGAGGCGAAATATGTCCAGACGTTGCGTGACCTGGCCGCCGCCGAGGGCAGCGACGTGGTCGTGGTCTGCGGCTCGATCGAGTCCGAGCTCGCCGAGCTCGACGAGGCCGAGAAGAATGAGATGCTTGAGGGGCTTGGGATCGCCGAGCCGGCGCTCAACGTGCTGATCCGCGCGACCTATTCCTTGCTTGGCCTGCAGAGCTTCTTCACCGCCGGTGAGGTCGAAGTGCGCGCCTGGACCATCCCGGTCGGCGCGACCGCCCCGCAGGCCGCCGGCGCCATCCATACCGATTTTGAGAAGAAGTTCATCCGCGCCGAGGTCTATACCGTTGAGGCGCTCCAGGAGCACGGCAGCGAGGCCAACATCAAGGCCGCCGGTAAACTCCGGGTTGAGGGCAAGGGTTATATCGTCAAGGACGGCGATATTATGCATATCTTGCACGGCGCCTGATCGGCCTTGGAGCCGCCTGAGACCCCGGTTTTGGGCGGCTTCATCGTTAAATCCTATCTGAGAAGTAGACTTTTTGCATCGCGTGTTTAGGTTTGGCACGATGTCGATGGGTTCGTTGGGCTGTTGGGCCAAGAATCCACGACTTGACCGATTCTATTGATGCAGTTCTCAGGAGGAATTAACCTATGACCGAAGAGTCATTTAGCCGCGAAGAAATGATTGAGCCGATTGAGCGTCTTTTTGAGCGCGAGACGGGGCGGGACAACGGCCTCTTTGTCGTGCACAAGAGCGCAGATGCTCAGAAGAGCCCGACGGATGGCACCGTCGACCTGGTCTTCCTCGCCGAAGACCGCACCTCCTTGCACTCGGTGCGCCTGGTCACCGAATTTGACACCTGCTTATTCGACATGGAACGGGGAATCTTGAGCCTGGACGACGTCCAGGCCAACGCGAGCTGGATCGCGCTGCCTTTGGATGAGTTTCGCGCCGGGGATGAGTCCTATAATGGCATCATGGAAGACACCTGCGCCAAGCGAAATATCGGGATCATCGTGGTGCAGCCCAAGGGGCGCGGCATCTCGGCCAAGATATTATTGGATGCGCCGCTGACTTCCGGGGATTATCTGGATAACTATCCGGAATTAAAAAAAAAGTGGCGCGAAGACACCCGTGGGGTGTTAGTGGGTGACGATTATCGGGTCGTGGAGTATTATAACCGCTGAATCGACCCTGATCACCCCGGTTGCTCCGATTATGCACAGTCCTCCTCATGCTCAATTCTTGCGCGAACTCCGCGCGCTGCTTCGCGCCCCCTACGCGCTGATCCATCTGCAAACCTTCGAGGAGGAGCGGGCGCAGGCGATTTTACGGACCCTGGCGGGGGCCGACAATCGCGCGCTGCACACCTGGAGTCCGCTGACCGGCTTTGATGGAAGCCCCAACCCGGGGAGTTTGGCCGATGCGCTCGACGCCGTGAGCAAAGATGCCAACCCGGGCGTTTTCGTCTTCAAAGATGTCCACGCCCTGCTCGACGCGCCCGAGGTGCGCCGTCGGCTGCGCGAGATGGAGGGCCACTGCGCCGCCGCCCGAAAGACCATCGTCTTTCTCGGCCCGCTTAAGATCGAGGCCGCCGAGCTGCAAAAAGACCTCACGCATATCGAGATGCCGCTGCCCGGGCGAGCGGTGATTCGGCGTGATTGCGACAATATCTTTCCGCCCGAGCAATTTCCCCATATCAATCACGAGGCCCTGGTCGACGGCGCCGTCGGGCTCACCGCCCGCCAGGCGTTTCGCGCGTTTCACCGCGTGCGAAGCCAATACGAAGAGGCGCTCCAGCGCAACCAACCTTTCGACCTCGAGACCTCGATTCTGCGCGAAAAGCAGCGCCTGATTGGGGCGAGCGATATCCTCGAATTCTTCCCCTTGGAGCAGGGCTTGGGCGACGTCGGCGGGCTGGACGCGCTCAAGCGCTGGCTGGCCGAGCGAAAGCGCGCCTTCAGCGAGGAGGCCAGCGCCTTCGGGCTGCCGTCGCCCAAGGGGCTGTTGCTTCTGGGCGTGCAGGGCTGCGGCAAGAGCCTGAGCGCCAAGGCCGTGGCGCGCTATTGGGGGCTACCGCTTTTGCGCCTGGACCTGGGCGTCATCTTCGACGGCAAGCGCTCGCCCGAGGACGCGCTTCGCCAGGCGCTGCGCACCGCCGAGGCCGTCGCGCCCTGTGTGTTGTGGATGGACGAGATCGAGAAGGGCTTTGGCGAGGGCGCAGACGCCAGCACCGCGCGGGTGCTCGGCTCGCTTTTGACCTGGCAGCAGGAGAAGACCGCGCCGGTATTTCTCGTCGCCACCGCCAACGATGTCACCGCGCTGCCGCCCGAGATGCTGCGAAAAGGGCGCTTCGACGAGATCTTTTTTGTCGACCTCCCCGACCCCCACGAGCGCGTCGATATCTTCCGCATTCACCTGCATCGGCGCGGCCGTCATTTCGACGACGCCGTTTTGCAGGAGCTCGCCGCGCGCACCGAGCATTTCTCGGGCGCCGAGGTCGAGCAAGTTGTCATCGACGCGATGTACGTCGCCTTCGAGCATCAGCGCGATATCGAGGCCGAAGACCTCGAATTTGCCGCGCGTGAAATTATTCCGCTCTACCGAACGTATGAGGATGAGATTAAGGCCCTGCGCGAGTGGGCCCACGGCCGCGCGCGTGGCGCCTCGCATGAGCGGCGCATCCTCGATTATTTCGACTGATATCTTCTGAAAAACGACAGCGGGCCTCACGGCGCAGCGCATCTTTGCGCCCGCTCCGGGCGGCCCCGCAGGCAGTGCACTATGGCATCCAACCCCGTGATAACCTCGAATAAACGACCGCTCGGTCGTCTTTTCTCCTACGCGCGCACCCAGCGCCGCTTTATTTGGATGGCCATCACGGCCTCGGTCCTCAATAAGATCTTCGACCTCGCCCCGCCGGTGCTCATCGGCGCGGCGATCGACGTGGTGGTCAAGCGCGAGGACTCGATCATCGCGGCGCTCGGCGTCACCGATGTCTTCAGCCAATTGGTGTGGTTGGCCGGCGCGACGCTGCTTATCTGGGGGCTTGAATCCGTCTTCCAATACGCGCAGGCCTGGCTGTGGCGAAACCTCGCCCAGACCATCCAGCACGAACTTCGCCTGGACGCCTACGCGCATATCCAAGACCTCGAGTTGGCCTATTTTCACGAGCAATCCAGCGGCGGGCTGCTGTCGATCCTCAACGACGATATCAATCAGCTTGAGCGTTTCTTGGACGCCGGCGCCGACCAGTTGATCTCGGTGATGACCACCGCGCTGGTGGTCTCGGCGGCGTTCTTTATTTTGGCCCCGGGCGTGGCCTGGATGGCGATGGCGCCCATCCCGTTGATCCTCTGGGGCTCCTTCAAATTCCAGCGTTTGCTCGCCCCGCGCTACGCCCACGTGCGCGAGCAGGTCGGCCTGCTCAACGGGCAGCTCGCCAATAATCTGTCGGGCATCGCGACCATCAAGAGCTTCACCACCGAGGACTACGAGCGCGCGCGCATCGAGCACGTGAGCTCGGATTATCGCGAGGCCAATCGCAAGGCGATCGTGCTGAGTTCGGCGTTCTCTCCGCTGATCCGCATGGTCATCGTGCTGGGGTTCATCGCCACGCTGGTCTACGGCGGCCACCTCGCCCTGGAGGGCGAATTGCCGGTCGGCGTGTATACGGTGCTCGTATTTATGACCCAGCGGCTGCTCTGGCCGCTGACGCGCCTGGGCGAGACCTTCGACCTCTACCAGCGCGCGATGGCCTCGACCAACCGCGTCATGGACCTGCTCGAGACGCCGATTCGCATCGACAATGGCGAGCAATCGCTCGAGCCGGCGCAGGTCGCCGGGGCGGTGCATTTCGACAATATCACCTTCGGATACCCCAACCGCGACCCCATCCTGAAGAATTTCGACCTCAAGATTCCCGCCGGCGCGACCGTGGGCATCGTGGGGGCGACCGGCTCCGGAAAGACCACGCTCATCAATCTTTTGCTGCGCTTTTATGAGCCGCAATCCGGCAAGCTCAGCGTCGACGAGACCGATATCTCGAAGCTTGACCTCACCGATCTTCGCCGCGCCATCGGCCTGGTCAGCCAGCAGGTTTTTCTGTTTCACGGCACCGTGAGCGATAATATCGGCTACGGCACCTTCGATGCCTCCGCCGAGGAGATCGAGCGCGCCGCCACACTCGCCGAGGCCGACGAGTTCATCGCCCAGCTTCCTCAGGGCTACCAGACCATGGTCGGCGAGCGCGGCGAGACCTTGAGCGGTGGCCAGCGCCAACGGCTGTCGATCGCGCGCGCGCTGCTCAAAAACCCGCCCATCCTCATCTTCGACGAGGCGACCTCGGCCGTCGATAACGACACCGAAGCCGCCATCCAGCGCTCGCTAAACCGCGTCACCCGCGACCGCACCACCCTCATCATCGCCCATCGCCTCTCCACGGTGCGAAACGCCGACTTCATCGTCGTCCTGGACAAGGGCGGCATCGCCGAGCAGGGCTCCCACGATGAGTTGATCGCGGCCAACGGCGATTACGCGCGTCTGTGGCGCGTGCAGACCGGCGATATCGGCCATTTGGCGGACTAAAAAGCTCGTTTTCCCCCGCGGGTTCGCGGGGGAGCGCCTCGCATCAGTCCATCGTCTCCCACAAAACCTTCAGGCTGCACCTGTCTTCGTCGTCGCAGGTATAAAACGAGATGACCAGGTCGCCGGAGTGGTCAATCGCGGTCGAGATGCCGTAGGACGGCCCGTTATACACCGTCTCGACCTCCCACACCGGGGTGTTCGGTCGTCGACTCGCCACGCGCAGCTCACGGTTGCCCGGCGGGTTAAACGCCACATACACCGTGCCGTCATTGCCCTCAATGATCGACGACGGCGTCTCGGCCGACAGCGACCCCTCGCCGAAGTCTTTGACCTCCAGGGTCAGGTCATCCATCGACCCGCAGGTCACCAGCAGCGTCTCGACATTGGTGCCGCCCTGATAATTGCCGCTCATGCACAGCCCAAAGTTTTGGGTGATGGCCAGCGAGTGCACGAAGAGGTCGGTATAGGTCTGAAGTTCGGCGGTTTGCGGCCATTGGTCGAGCTCCTGATCGTAGCGATACACGCCGTAGATCCCGGTCTCGCCGCTTAGGTTGACCAGGTAGACATTGTCCTCGTCGGTCTGCAGCCCGTCCTCCATGGCAGCCTGGGAGTCCTGAATCTCCAGCGGGCTCAGCTCTCGCCAGGTCGGCGCGCTCGCGGCGACGTCGAGAGTGAATAGCGAGACCTGAGGCGCGTTGTCGGGGGCGAAGGTGATGAAATAACTGTGGCCATTTTCGGTGACATCAAAGCCGTCATATTCCATCTGATCGCCGCGCGGCACCGGGAAATCATAGCTTTCCCACTGCCCATCACTCGTGCGCGATTTGACCCGGTAGACCGGCTCGAAGCTGTCCGGGTACACCACGATCGGCTCGTCGGCCATGATCACGTTGACCCCGAAGATCCCCTCATGGATGGCGATATCCTCGCCCACCCAGTCCTGGCCAACCCGCTTATGCATCACCCGCAGCATCGGCTCGGAGCAGGACAGATCGCTGCAATAATGATAGCCAAGCCACAGCGTCCCGTCCGGGTCCACGTCCAGGCTCGTGCGGTCGGTGAGCGCGTGGTCGTAGGGGATATCCGGCTCGACCTCTTCGGGCTCCCAGGGCTCGATCGGCTCATCTTTGGCGTCTTGCTCCTCGGCGGTATCGTCTTCGAGGATATCCTCTTCGCCGGCGTCGGCCTCCGGCCACTCGTCGTCGAGGTTCCACTCAGCGTCGTGGTCGCCTTCGCAGGAGCAAGCCGAGAGGGGGCTGAAGAGCAGGGCGGCCAAATAGATAAAATAATATTTTTTCATGGCGATCGTGGCTTGGAAGCGATTGGACCCGCGAGGAGTCGGATTTGGGGCAAATTGGGCGATTGCTGAGGCGTTATCTGGTCTATATCAAAATTTGACGCGCTAAGACATTCTATCTAAATGACCAGACGCTCAGAACGTCGTTTTATTCTGTAGAAGATCATCGCAGCAGTATTTTTACTCGATTGGAATCCTATGAAGAGTCGTACACTAATTGCAGAAGCCGACGCCCGCGCGGGTCTTTTTCAGACCATGCGCAGCCGCTTCGAGACGCGGGTCGTGCTGGGGTTTCTCACCGTCCTGGGGCTTGTCTGGGCTGGGCTTGGCGTCGCCGAGTGGCTCACGCCGGGCTTTGTCGCCGGCATGGACGCGACCATCCTGCGCTCCTTTCGTCAGGGGCCCGAGCTTGAGCATGTGATCGGCCCGGGGGCCGTGGAGCACGCGGTGCTCCAGCTCACGTCGATGGGCGGCTCGTCGGTGGTGACCGTGTGGGTGGGCATGCTGATGGGCTTTTTTCTGCTCACCGACCGCCTGCGCTACACCGTGCGCCTGGGATTTGCGGTCATCGGCGGCGCCGCGCTGGGCTATACCTTCAAATATACGGTGCAGCGCCTTCGCCCCGAGATCGTGCCGCACCTGATGCCCGAGACCTCCTGGAGCTTTCCCAGCGGGCACGCCACGATCACCGCGGTCATCTTCACCACGCTGGCGCTGATGCTCGCCCAGCACTACCGGGGGCGGTTGCAGAAGATCTATATTATGAGCGCGGCGGTCACCATGATCGTGCTCATCGGCTGGACACGCCTGGCCATGGGGGTGCATTATCCCACCGATATTCTCGGCGGTTGGACCCTCGGTTTGAGCTGGGCGCTGGTGACCTGGATGCTCGGTTATTATCTGGATCGCGGGTGGGCGGCACGCTTCGGCATCGCCGGCGCGCCCGAATTTTCGACGCCGCCCACAGGCGATCGCACCGCCGAATCGATGAACGAATCCTGAACTTTTGATGGCTAAATAAATCGCCGCATCGCGGAGCCCCATGCTGATATTCAAACGCCTTTTCGTTATGCTTTTGTTGTGCGCCTTCGGCCTCGCGCTGCTGCCCGGCAGCGCGTTGGCCCAGGACGCGCCGGCCATGCCGCAAGTTCGCACCGCCGAAGACCCGCTCCAGGCGCCGGTCTGGGCCGCTCAGTGGGGCCAGCCGGGGTGGGGCAGCTTCGCGGCGACCAGCCTTCTGCTTGGCGGCGCGCTCGCCATGAATATCGGCTTTGATAATTACGCCGAGCCCCGCTGGAGGGGGCCGATTCTCGCGGACCGCTTCCTGCACGAAAGCCTGCGCGCCTCGACCCCCGAAGGGATGGAGCTGGCCGGGCACATCAGCGATATCCTGCTGGGCTCCCTCATCGCGGCGCCCCTGGTCGTCGAACCCGGTCTTCTCTACCTCAAAGGCGACGACGCCACCGCCGCCGGCCGCCTCGCCCTGGTCAACGCCCAGTCGATGGCGCTGGTGCTCTTCACCACATCCGCGATCAAATACGCGGTCGCCCGCCAGCGCCCGCCCATTGGCGAGTGCTGGGACGACCCGACCTCCGACGAGAGCTGCGCCCGGCGCGAAGCCGTCAGTTTTCCCAGCGGGCATACCTCCATGGCCTTCGTAGGCGCGGGCCTGATCTGCATGAACCACGAGGTCTTCAGCCCGCTGGAGAACGCCTGGGATAACGTCGCCTGCTATACCGCGCTGGGCGCGGCCTTGAGCACCGGCGTGCTGCGCATGGTCGCTCACCAGCACTATTCGACCGATGTCCTCATCGGCGCGGCCCTCGGGCTCGCCGCCGGCTATGTGCTCCCCAAGGTGCTCTATTTTGGGCTCGACGACGGCGACCCCTTCTTCGCCGACGATGACGCCGCCCTCACCCCCACGAGCGCGCCGATTCAGCTGCTATCATTCAGCAGCGTTTGGTGAACTGCGTCGCGTTTGTCGCCCGGCGTTGAGACCTCATCGCGGGGTTGCTGAAATTAAGTATTTGTATAAAGTTGAAATAACTCTTTAATTTCAAGCTGTTAGAGGTTTTGTTCGCCAGCCTGAATCGAGGCCCTGTCTCGAAGAAGATCGTAATCAAAGCCACGAAGAACCCTTCGTTTGCCTCCGTGAAATATCCAAGCAACCAGGAAATATATGCGTAGTACGCAGCGCTTTGGCGCCCTTTTTTCCTTATTTATTTGTCTGCAACTGACACTCCTCCCCGGCCAATTATTCGGTCAAGACCTCGCCAGTGATTCCGAGAGCCTGGCTGCCGACGCGGTTTCATCGGAGGCAAGTATTCCTGCCTCCGAATCCGAAGATGCGCAGATTAGCACGAGGGTTGGCCCCAAAGAGGACACGCTTCCGGTGCCGACCTGGTCCTCCGAATGGGGGCGTCCGGGGCTGTTGGGGCTCGGCGTGACCGGCTTATTGGGCGCCAGCGCGGCGGTGATCAACCTCGCGGTCGACCCGGTCGAGACGCCCAATTGGCGCGGCCCCATCTTGCTGGACGGCTTCGTGCACGAGAGCCTGCGGGCGAGCAGCCCGCAGGGCAGGGACCTGGCAGCGCTCACCAGTGATGTGCTGGTCGGCTCGCTGATCGCGGCGCCGTTGATCATCGAGCCCGCGCTGCTCTGGTATAAAGGCGATGATGCCAGCGTCGCCACGCGCATGACAGCGATCAATATGCAGTCGATGGCGGTGGCGTTCTTTGCCACCACGGCGCTCAAATATACGGTTGGGCGCGCGCGTCCGCCGCTGGATGCGTGTTGGGATAGCCCCGGCGAGGATTGCGAGGACCGCGAAGCGCTGAGTTTCCCCAGCGGTCATACCAGCATGGCGTTTGCGGGCGCGGGGCTGGTTTGCTTGAACCACGAGATGCTCAACCCGCTGGGCGGCGCCTGGGACGACATCGCCTGCTATACCGCGCTGAGCGCGGCCACCGCCACCGGCGTGCTGCGCATGGTCGCCCACAAACATTATATGAGCGATGTGCTCGCCGGCGCGGCGATCGGGGTGCTCTCCGGCTATGTCCTGCCCAAATGGCTATATTTTGGGTTCGACGGCGAGAGCGGACTGCTCGCCAAACACGACGTCATGGTGTCTCCGTCGGTCGGCGAGCTCAATGGGATTCGCGTGAGCTTTACCTGGTAAGAGAGGGGCGGATTACTCGCCTTTCTCTTCGGCCTTCTCATCGCCCAGAATCACCACGTCCTTGATATAATCAAGCTTCGGGAAATTCTGCTGCAGATACGGGTTGCCCTCGGCGGTCAACGCGCCCTGATTCGGGCCGGTGGGCGGGCCACCGCCGTATCCGCCGTAGAGTTTCTCCACGACTTCCATGCCTTCGACGACTTTGCCCACCGGCGCGAAACCCTGCTTATCAAGCGCGACGTTATTGCCGTAGTTGATGAACAGGTGGGTCAGGCGCGAGTTGGGCATATTGGTCTTGGCAAAAGTCACCATGCCGCGGGTATTGGATTGGGTGACCGGGTCATCATTGATCCGCTCATTCTGCCAGGCCGCGCTGACCTTGGGGTTCGCGTGGATGCCAAATTGGGCCATAAAGCCGGGGATGACGCGGAAAAAGCTGATCCCGTCATAATAATCCGCTTTGATGAGCTGGTAGGCGCGGTCGGCGCCCAGCGGGGCCCATTCGCGCTTGAACTCGACGGTGAAGTCGCCCTGTGAGGTGATGAACTTCGCCTGGAAGCTCGCCGGCGCCTCGCCCTTGGTGACCTCGGCCGGGGTCAGCAGCAGCGGGTTGATCTTGTCGTCGCCCATCGTGGGGAGTCCGGCCGTGTCGGCCTCTGCGGGCGCCTCCGCTTTCTCTTCGGCCTTCTCTTCGCTGCCCTTCTCCTCGGTGTCAGCCTTTTGCTCTGCCACACCATTTTCGTCGGGTTTGCTGGCCTTCTTCTCGCAGCCGGTGGCGGCGACAAGCGCGAGCAGCAGCGTCGCGATCAATAATTGGGTCTTCATTGGCTTCCTCATCGGATTAAAAACTCGTGTAGAAAATGTCATTTCAACGCGCAAATTAAAGTGGGCACACAACGTAGCGAACGTCGCGAAAATGTCGATGCCGCGCCCGGATTATAGTGTTTTCGATGCGCGGCACAACTGCCAAGCGCCGGCGGGCGGCTTGGCCTCAGATGGGCCAACCTTGTTCTTCTCCGGGGTGTGTCCAGCATTGGAATCGGTACGCGGGAGCAACCCGCGCGCCGATTTCCGGCATTCACTCATCCGAACCGAACCCCATATTGGAGAAGAGATCATGGCTAAACAGAAGAGTATTCTGATCAAATGGCTGCGCGACGCCCACGCGATGGAAGCATCCGCGGAGTCGATGCTCAATAAACAGGTCTCGCGCGTGAAGGGGTTTCCCCGCCTCAATCAACGCTTCGCCGACCATCTTGAGGAGACCCGGCGCCACCAGAGCAGGCTGGAGCGCTGCATCGACCAGCTCGGCGGCGACACCTCGATGGTCAAGGAGATGGTGGGGAAATTCAGCGGCTCGATGCAGGCCTTCGCCACTAGCGGCTCCGACGATGATGTCGTCAAGGCGGCCATCAGCATCTATCAATACGAATGCCTGGAGGTCGCGACCTACCGCGCGCTGATCGCCGCGGCCGACGCCTACGGGCAGACCGAGATCGCGCTGATCTGCAAGGATATCCTGGCAGAAGAAGAGGAGATGGCCTCCTGGATCCTCGACAATATCTCCGAGATTACGCGCACCTACCTGAGCAAGCAGGGCGTGGGAATCAGCCCCCCGGCGATGCCATCTTCCTCCGACCGCCGCTCGCCGCCGCCGGTCTGACCCGGGCGCGTCGCGGGCGATATCAGGGGTCGGGCGTCAGCAATCCGCGGCGCTCGATCAGGTCGTGGACCATGGTGTAGGCGTTGACCTTGGCGTCCATCTTGCCCAGCAGCCCCTTGATGCCGCTTAAGACGCGCAAATAGGCGATGGCTTCGGGAGGCGGCACGAGCTTCATGAAGCTCGGGTGGCGAAGCATAAAGCGCTTGGTCTCCTTGGCCGGCTCCCAGCCGCCAAATTCAAAGGGCTCATTGCGCATAAAGGGCGCGACGATAAGCTCTTGATATTGCTGCATAAGCTCGGGGTCGATCTTCGAGAGATCGCCGTCCTTGGCCCCGAAGCCCAGCCGCTCATAGGCCGCGATGGTGCGCACCGGGTCGTTTTGCCAGGTCGAGTCCACGACCTCGAGAAAACAGTCGGGGAAGGCCGGGTCGTATTTTTTGACCGACCCGAAATCCAGCATCACCAGCGTGTCGTCTTCTTCGAGCAAAAAGTTGCCCGGGTGCGGGTCGGCGTGCAGCTCGAATAACTCGTGGAACATCCAATAATACGCGGTCATCCACCGCTCCAGGAGCCTCTGGCGGCGCGGCCCGTCCTCGAGGGCTTCGAGCGCGTCGTCCAATTTGGTGCCGTGGACATATTCCATCACCAGCACTTGCTTTCGACACCACTTGGGGTAGGGCTTCGGGGCGCGCAACCCCTGGTGATCCTTGAGGGTTTCGTGGAATCGCCCGAGCGTTTCGGCCTCGATCTCATAATTCGCCTCCTCGAGCAGCATGCGCTCGATCTCGGCGAAGAGCTCGTCGAGGCGCTTGCGGTCGACGAACGCGCGCCCGTAAATAAGCATCGTCTTTAAGCTCTTGAGGTCGCTCTCCAGCGAGTCGGCCACCCCGGGGTATTGCACCTTGACCGCGACCTCTTCGCCGCTCTCGAGCACGGCGCGGTGGACCTGGCCGATGCTGGCCGAGCCGACCGGGTCGGGGTCAAAATAGCTAAAGATGGTCTCAATCGGGCGGTCCAGCGCGCGCTCAATCTGCGCCTTGACCGTCGTATAGGTCATGGGCGTGGCGTCTTTTTGCAGCGAGCTCATGACGTCGGCGAACTCCGGCGGCAGAAGCTCCGGGTCCGCCGACAGCATCTGGCCGACCTTCATCGACGCGCCTTTGAGGTCGCTCAAGACCTCCACGACTCGCCCGGCGTTCTTGATATTCGAGCGCTTCAGGTTGTCCTCGCGCTGCTCCGCATCGCCCGGCAGGATGCTGCCGATCTTTGAGGCCATCGAGGACGCCGCCACGCGCGCGCCCATCGAACCCAGCTTGAACATGCGTTTGATGCGATTTGAGGTGACCGCTTCGCCGGTCTCCCCCGCCAATTTTTCCCAGTCATTACTCATCGTTTTCTCTCCAAGGAACGCGCCGTTTATCGTTGTACTTGCGACGCCTGCCAAGGTCAAAGCAGTGTTTTAGGCTGGACATTCCCCAGAAAAATACCCCCGCGTTCTTATCTTCGCGAAGCGTGCTTAAGTTTCCACCTACTTGGGCTGCCTTTGCGGTGCCCTCGCAGGAGCGTGAGTGCGAAGAGATAGCATCTGGGCCTGACTTTTAGGTCGCATCTCCTCAGGGCACGCGGCGCAAGTTTTTCGACTCACTTCGACGACAACCGGCCACCATGGCGGCGAGGTATACGATGTCTGACTATCAATCCGACCCGTTTCGCGACCTATTTAACGATAAGGAGCTCTCATCACTCTTCGATGACGACGACCTTCGCCCCGGCGAGGGGATTCGCGAGACCGAGGTGCGCACCTGCCCCGGATGCGGCGGCAATGGGCGCTACGTCGGTCTATTTGAGATTGAAGATCCCTGCCAGGAATGCGGGGGCACCGGGACGGTGCGCCGTCGAAAGAGTCGCGACTCTCAGCGCGCGGCCGGGGCGAATTAGGCATCGAATCGCTGCGAATATCTCTTCGCCCCTGCACGCGGCCCACCCACGGGCCTTTCCCCACTGCCTGAGCGGCCCGAATTCCCCCCACTTTGGGACCAACCCGAAATTATTTGAAATAAAACGTCGAAAATTCCGTTATTTGTGTAGAAATCCGCTAGGGGTGTTTGACTACGGGTTCCGCGTGCTTTATTTCTGCCTTAAGTTGGTTGTCGTCAAACAACCTCAGGGTAGGACTTGTACTCAGACTCTTCAGTCTACACCCCGTTTTCGCCCCCCAAATGACCAATAATATTGGTGGGCCAGCACTGAGCCAGGACCGGTTTTTCGGCGAGGCCAACTTTCTATTAACGAGCGCCTTTCTCTGGAGAGAGGGGCCAATATTGAACTGATTAGGAGTAGTAAAAATGGCGAACGATCTTAAAGGTACTCTGAACAAACTCGCTCAAGCAGATGGTTTTATCGCGGCGTCGTTGGTCGATATCGAGAGCGGCATGACGCTCGGCTCGATCGGCGGGGGCGAGAAGTTCGACGTTGAGGTCGCCGGCGCGACCAATTCGACCGTTGTTAAGGCGAAGCTTCGCGCGGCAGAAGCCCTGGGGCTCGACGACAAGATCGAGGATATTTTGATCTCGCTGACCTCTCAATATCACCTGATTCGCCTCTTGCCTGATCGCCCCAATATCTTCGTCTATATGGCGTTGAATCGTCAGCAATCGAACCTCGCGATGGCCCGCCTGCTGGTGACCGACGCGACCAACGGCCTCAAACTCTAAGGCCTCGCGCACCGTGCGCCCCGCGCTATTCTGCTCGGGGTGCTCGTCTCGCCCTAATATCCCACCTCTACGTCTTCGAGTTTTCCCCATGCCGAAAAATCTAGAATCCCTGTCGCGGGTCGATGGCTTCATCGCGGCCTCCTTCGTCGAGCTCTTCACCGGTATCACCGTGGACGCAATTCAGGGCGACCCGGCTTTTGATGTCGAAGTCGCCGGCGCCATCAACACAAGTGTGGTGCAGGCGAAGCTGAGCGCCCTCGAAGCGCTTAAACTTGAGGACGAAATCGAAGAGATTCTGGTGAGCCTGGGCACCCAATACCACCTAATGCGGATGCTGCCCGGGCGCTCGGGGGTGTTCCTATATTTGGTCGTGGATCGCGCCGTGGCCAATTTGTCGCTGGCCCGGATCGCGATGGCCGGGGTGGGAGCAGAGCTTGAGCCAAAGGCCGCCGCGACGACAGCCACGCCCGCCGCTACGCCGCTGCGCGCCGCGCCCAGCTACCCTCGCGCGTATCTTAAGCAGGGCGACGACACGACGAAGCATCGAAAAAAGCCCGAAGATTCGACCTCGCGGGCGTTTCCCCGAGGTGTCTAAAGCCCACGCGTGGCCGCTTGCCCGCGTCACAGCGGGTAATGACTCACCGCCACGCGGTTTCCCTCCGGGTCCCTAAAATAAGAGCTGAAATCGCTGCGTGATTCGATGGGCTGCCCGGCCGCCTCGGCGCGCGCCTCAACGGCGCGGCGCTCGGCCGCGTCGGCGACCGTAAAGGTCAGCAAAAAAAGCCCCTCGCCCACGGCATCACTCGGCTGCAGCGCGCGCCGCTGGTGCGCGGGAGCCTCCAGCGCCGCCGCGTGCTCGACCATCAGGACCGGCCCGCCCATATCCAGCCAAATCGAGCGCAGCCTACCATCCTCATAGAGATGGCGCGTGCGCTCCTGAATGCCGAAGATCTCGCGATAAAATGCGGCGATGGCTTCGACCTCGGCGACCCCGAGGGCGATATGATGCAATAGACTCATCGTCCTCTCCGCGGCGTGGCCTTAGGCGAGCTCGCCGAGCTCGCGCGCCATCTCTGCGATCTGCTCGAAGGACTCGGCCACGAAGAAGATCTCCTGCGGGGCGTCATAGTCGATGCTCAGCTGGCGAATCGCGTCGATGCTAAACGGGCGCTTCTCGACCGTCGGGTCGATCGAGCGCAGCAGGTCCTGGATGCCGCCGTTATTGCCGGCCCCGAAGATCTTCAACTCGCCGTCTTCGCGCAGCAGCCCGTACTCGACCGTATACCAATAGAAGAGGCCGATGGCGTCGAGGAGTTCCTCGTTTTTCGCCTCCACCGCCGCGTGCGCAGCCTTGCCGATCTCGACCGACAGCTCGACGAACTCCGGGTATAAGAACATCGGCGCGTGCCCGCGAAGCTCGTGGATAATATCGGGCTCGGGGGTAAAAAACGGGTAGGAGTGATGGCGGATATACGGCGTGCAGCGCATCACCTTATGGCGAAGCATCGACAAGAACTCACCCTTATCGAGCAGCCCGCCCACCGGGGCGAGCATAAACCCGGTGTCGGCCTCCATTGTCTTGGAGACCTCGCTGAGCTGCGGGATATGGTCGATCGGCAGGTTGAGCTTGTCGCGCCCCTCCAGAAATCCCTTGCATGAATAATGGTCCTGCAGCAGCAGGAGCACCTCGGAGACCAGCCGCCAGGTGGTGTTCTCCTTCTCGGTATATTCATAGGTCGGGATCATCGGCCACGCCGCTTCGGACAGCCCGTTGAGGGTGTCGAGCCGCTTGCGATAAGCCGCGTCGTGAGCGCCCGGGTAATTCGTCTGAACGATGCTCCCGTACGCTTCGCGTGCGAAGGGGAAGTCCCGGAGAAAGTCGCGATCTCTGCGCAGATCCATGGTGCGTGTCCTGTAAGAGAAGACCAGTTAAATTGTGTGCTAAGTCGGCCTCATATTTAGCGCGCTCGTGCGGGGTTGTCTAGCCGGCACCTTGGGTTGCCTTAGCGCTCATCGCCCGATCCCTGCAAAACACCACGTGCTTTGCGGTCGGCGAGCTTGTCGAGGTTGGCCTGGGCGATGTCGCTGAGGTCGAGGTCGAGCTCGAAGGCGAGCGCGGCCAGGTACCAGAGCACATCGCCGAGCTCTTTTTTCAGTGCCTTGTGGCGCTCCGGGGTGATCTCTCCCCCATCATCGCGCATCGCTTTTTTGATCTGCTCGCACACCTCGCCCGCCTCGCCGGCCAGGCCCAGGGCGGGGTAGGCGCTCATGGGTTTGGCGCCGCGCCCCGGGTATTGAGCGGTGCGCCCGGCCAGGCGTTGATAGGCGTTGAGTCCGAGGTCGTCTGTCATGATGATGTCCTTTTTTCGTCTAAATGATGGGAGATTTGCAGAAGATGCGACTGGCCAAAACACATAGCATTGAATGATTTTGGGCGACAAGCTTTTGCCCGCCGCGCCGATGCTCGGCCCGGCGGAACAAATATTTTCGCGAGACCGTTTTATACCTGCTCATTATTGGCTCCCATTGCCGAGGCTTTTCCTGTGAAGATATCCAAGACGCCCCATCTCCGAGTCACCCTTCTTCTGGCGCTCGTCCTCGGGCTCGCAGTGTTCGTGGTGGGCTGCAAATCATCACCGTCGCCCGGCGAAGATGGCGCGACCCGCGAGGAGTCGGCAGCCAGCGAGACCGGCGAGCGCGCCGCGGGCGCCCCGCCTGCGATCGACCCGCAGGCAATGCCCGCCCAGGCCGAGGACCCCGCCCTGAAGATCGCGACCTTCGCCGCCGGGTGTTTCTGGTGCATCGAGCCGCCCTTTGATGAGACCCCGGGCGTCAAGGCGACCATCGTGGGCTATACCGGCGGGGCCGAAAAATTGCCCACCTACGAAGACGTCTCCTACGGGCGCACCGGCCACACCGAGGCGGTGCGGGTGTATTATAACCCCGATGAGGTCAGCTATGAGACGCTGCTCACGGTCTTCTGGCGCAATATCAACCCCACCCAAAAAGACGGGCAATTTGTCGACCGCGGCCGCCAATACCGCAGCGGCATCTATTATCACGACGCCGAGCAACAGCGACTCGCCGAGGCCTCGAAGGCAGAGCTGGGCGCGTCGGGGAAATTTGATAAGCCGATCGTCACCGAGGTCGAGCCGGCCGGCTCGTTCTGGAAGGCCGAAGAGTATCACCAGGATTTTTATAAAAAGAGTCCGCGCCGGTATAAGAGTTACCGGCGCGGATCGGGGCGTGACGAGTATATCCAGAAGACCTGGGGCGACTGAGGCGCGCGGCGGGTCAATCCGGGTCGAGCAGGCTCATCTGCGGATTCGAGTCTGAGTCATTCGCGTCGGTCTTGGGTTTCGGCGCGCTCTTTTGGGGCGCCGGTTTTTCGCTCGCGGGTTTGGCGGCCGCAGGTTTGGCAGCTGTCGGATGCGTCTTTCGGTACACCGACCACCCGCCCACCGGGCGCAGATCGGCGATGCGCGTGAGGCGAAAGACGCGCTCCTCGCGGCGAAGGTGGCAATAGGCGTGCAGGTAGGTCTCGGCCTCCAGGCTGATCGGCGTGATGCGCCGCTTCGTAAACTGCCCGCGCCCATGGCTATAATAATCCATCTCGAGGTCCTCGCCGTTGGCCAGGGCCCAGCGAATCATCTCGTGGTGGGGGGAGTCCTCATGAATATTCTTGACGGATTCGCCGCCCTCGGTGGAGTGCTGCGACCACTGCGGGTCAATCGCCTTGCCGAGCCATAGCAGGATTTCGTAGGCCTCGACCTCGATATCCATCACCTCTTTGGGGCCGAATGAGGCGAGGCTCTTGCGCAGGACGGTCTCGAGCGGGCGGCGCGGGGCGAGGGTGCCGCCGCGCTCGCGCAGGCTCTCCAGGATCAGACACGCCAGGGCGACCGCCCCGCGCTCGTCGGCGTCGTGCAGGGTCATCGGCGCCGGGGTGGGCGGAAACTCAAGCGTCTCCTCACCGTCGCGCGCACGCGGCGTGGCGCGCGCGAGCTTCTCCGCGATTCTGCCCTTGATGGTCGGGATCCTAAATGAGCCGTCTTTCGCCACGGGGGTCGCTCCTCTGGGAGGGGATATCTAGCGCCATAAACCTGATATTATTCAGCAGGTTTGGCAAGCTCGTTGCTATCTTCTTCGGTGATCGGCTCGGGCGTCAACCCGCCGGTCATCATGATCTCGGGGAGCCCGCCGATCTTCTCCACGGTCAGCGGCGTGCGCGGAGTGAGAAACATGCCCAGCCCCGCGTAAACCGCCAGCGCCGCCGTGAATACCAGCAGGGATTTGAGCACCTCACCGCTGGACACCGCGGCCAGCGTCGCGAAATAAATCGCCGCCGCCCCCAGGTTGCCGAAGAGCCCAAAATCCCGCAGAAAAAACACCGCCGCGTTGCCCACGAGCGCCGCGATCACCGCCCCGATAAAGGTATTATGCTCCGGGTCCACATGGAGCAATTTGAAGACCAAAAGGATCATCAGGGTATGGACGATGGTCGCGGTGACATAGAAGGTCACCGGCGTCCAGGTAATCGCCGCCTTCGCGAGCACTGCCACGTCCAAACTAGCTGCAAATACGTCGACTAACATCACTTCCTCGGCTGCACTTTCGGGTGGGTTTTATCTATCTGGGGGGGGGGCGCAAAAACTCTCAGGAATCCGACGACTTCTCAGACCCCTTATCCAGCCGCGCCTGCACCTTGCGCGCCCGCATCTCACCATAAGCCTCGCTGATCTTACCCAACCAACCAAGCCCGAGCACACAGAACACGGCCACGATCAATAAAACGGTCTCTTCGATGCTCGGTATCATAGCGTTATTCTCGACAAGATGGATTCACACAAACCCTATAAGATATTGTTGTAGCAGGGTTAAGCGTTGAGTGAAATAGGGCGCGCAGGTTGGCGTGGGCGGTTCGGCGTGGGGATTATAGGGGGGTTGGGGTGTGGGGCAAATTTATTGGTGGTGGGGGCGTTTTGAAATTAGGTGTGAAGCGCAATGAAATAGATTGCGGTCTTGGTCATCGAGGTCTTAGAGTTTGGCATTGGCATGACCCGGAAAATTCGGACACCTTCTCACACCAAAAAATGATATCGTATCATTAGGAGGTTCCAAATGAGCAAAAAAGCCAAACGCACCCGTTTCACCAAAGAGTTTAAAGCCGATGCTGTCCGTCTGGCGCTGAGCGAGTCGATTCCGACGGCTCAAGTCGCCCGTGATCTCGGGATTCATTCGGGTGCGCTGTACAATTGGGTCGCCAAACACCGGGCTGAGCATGCCACGGGAGAGGGCCGAAGTGTTGTAACTGACGATGAGCGCGACGAGGAATTGCGCCGGCTTCGTCGGGAGAATCGCATCCTAAAAGAGGAGCGCGAAATCCTAAAAAAGGCTGCGGCCTTCTTCGCCAAGGAGTCCCGGTGACACACCGCTACCGGTTCATCAAAGAGGAGAAGGCAAACCACCCCGTGCGCACGCTATGCCGCGTGATGCAGGTCAGCCGCAGCGGGTTTTACGATTGGCAAAAGCGCCCTTTATCCGAGCGTGCCCAAGAGAATGCAATGCTGTTGGCCGAGATCGAGGAGATCTTTGAGGCAAGCTATAAACGCTACGGCTTTCGTCGCGTTTTGAGCGTGCTTTTGGCCCGTGGCTATCACGCTGGAAAGCATCGCGTCGCACGTCTGATGCGTGAAAATGGTCTCTTTGCGCGCAAGCGACGTGCGTTCTGTAAAACCACCGATTCCAACCATAATTATGACATAGAACACAACAAACTTAACCGCGCTTTCACAGCCGCAGCCCCCAACCAGGCCTGGGTCGGAGATATAACATACATCCGAACCGCCGAGGGCTGGCTCTATTTGGCGGTGCTCATTGACCTGTTCTCGAGGCGTGTTGTGGGCTGGGCCATGAGCCGATTTATTGACACGAAGCTCGCCTTAGACGCCCTTGATATGGCTCTCACACACCGCCAGCCTGAGCCCGGCTTTATACACCACACTGACCGCGGCTCGCAGTATGCCGCCAATGATTATCAAGACGAATTAGACCGCGCTCAGGCCACCGTCAGCATGAGCCGAAAGGGCAATTGCTGGGACAACGCGCCGAGCGAGAGCTTCTTCTCAACACTTAAAACCGAGCTTATTTATCGTGAAGAATTTGCCACTCGCGAAGCGGCTCAGCACGCCATTTTGCGGTACTTAATGTGGTACAATGCGCACCGCATTCACTCCTTCAACGACTATGTTTCTCCGATGCAGTTTGAGAGATTCATGTTGACGCGCGATGCGGCAGCGTAAATGCTTCTATTTCAGTGTCCGAGAAACCGGGGTCATGCCAGGGTACACCTGTATGAACCTCATGACCCGTATCTTCAGCGCCCGGAATATGGGCCTCCGATGGGACCCGCGGCAGCCTATGCGTCCGAAATAAGATATGTTGATGAGCAGCTTGGCAACTTTATGGAGTGGTTTTATGACCATCCCGTATCGGCCAACACCTTAGTTGTTGTTATCGCCGACCATGGAGAGGGAATAGGAGACGAGCTCGACGGCAAACCCTTTTGGGGGCATCACGTCCATGTTCATAATATCCTTAGCACTGTACCCGCGTATTTCTCAGGGCCCAAACTACCGAAGGATTCGATACGCATGCGGCTCGATATAAGTCAGATAGACGTGATGCCGACGATGTTGGATTTTATCGGAGTGAAAGCGGCCGAAGGTACCTATCCACAGGGATGGTCACTATATGAGATTTTGGGGCAGGAGCCAGAACGCCCGCTTGTGACACAAGCCTTTAGTATACGAGGCCAGGAGTTCTTCGATTTGGTCGGGCAAGTGCGAGCGTACGGCAAAGACGCCGATCTGGATCAGTTTGGCGAGGTTCTTAATGAAGAGAGTTATTCTCCCAAGCTCGCGCTGCAGTATGGGGCATGGAAGCTCCACTACGATGTGACCTTGGAGCGCTTTAAGCTCTTTAATATCGACGAAGACCCCTGGGAGCAGGAGGACGTGGCCGATGCATACCCGATGCAACTGGCCGATATGGTAGAGCGGCTTCGTGCCTGGCAATATCAGCAGCGTTGGGTGGTCAATGCGTTCGAGAACAACTCCACTGCGACTTCGGAAGAATAGGTCGTAGGGGGCTGGCGGGAGCGCTCCTCGAAGTGCGTCAACGATGCGCATATAGACATCGTTACTCGCCGCGCTGCGGGCGCTGGGCGTAGAGCTTGCCCAGCTCGACTTGCCCCTGGCGATAGAAATAGCGCGATATTTCCGGGTATTTCTCCAACAAAATCACTCGTGTTCGGTTAAGCCGAAACCTCCTCAAAAGCGACCGTATCGGGCTTATGAGCCAGGGGAATCGCTGATAGGATGTCGTGTGAACCGGGTCTATTGCGATTGGGATCCGCAGCTTCGGCCGTCATCAGCTTGAACAAATCAATCCGGCGCGCCCCCCGTTTCTGGGCGATATGGAGCAATATTACGGTGGCGAAATCGCGAAAAACCGCGTCCATGCGCTGGGCGGGATAGGTGCGGCCAGGGTTAATTTGGCGCAACACCTGTAGAAACGCGTTGGAGAGCAAAAGTGCGAGGATGGACGCGTAAATAAGCGCCTTGACGACTTCGGGTTTTGAGCTGGGAATCTGATTGAGACGCATCGTCGTTTTGAGCCGCGTAAACAATAGTTCGACCTGCCAGCGCAACCGGTAGGTCTGGGCGATCTCGTCGGCGCCGAGGGTTTCGGGGCCGATATTGGTAAAATAGAGGTGGTATTGACCGGTTTCGGCATGTTTTTGGCCGACCAAGCGCATACGCATTTTCGCGGTTCGACTGCGACCGCGATACTTTCGAAGCTTCACGGGGACTTCGACTTCAACATCAATAATGCGGCGCTCAAGCCGCGCCAAGACGTCTTGGAGCTTCTGGCCGACTAAATTGATAGAGTTCCCCGCCACCCGCTGGTGGGAGGCGACGATGCGCGGGTTTGCGTTGGACTTGGCGCGGCTTAAGAAAAACCCGCCCTTTTTGGCGATGCGCCTGAATAAATGAAAATCGTAATAGCCCAGGTCGACCATCAGCAGGCAATTTTTGACCCACGAACCGACGGTCTTCCACGGGCCGATATCAGCCCGGGTCTGGCCGGTCATTTTAACCGAATTGGCGGTGCCTGACACGACGTTTGTGACCATATGCAACTTGGCTGCAGCCTGGCCAGGCTGGGTCGACGCCCATCTGTGGGCGAGCATCTGATGAAGCCCGATGACGGTCGAATCCAGCGCCAGAAGCTCGCTGAAGCCGTCGAGGCGTTTGGCCGCGTTTTTGGTGATCGACTTCTTCTGCACCGCCAGCCTCCAGTCGACCAACCGTTTGATGAGGTCGGCCAGCAAACCGGTCAGCCGGTCGTGGAATGACGAACGGGCAATCGTGATGGACGCGACCTGCTGAACGCGCCGCCTCAGCGAGGCGATGGTCCGTTTAGAGCCCGCCGGAAACCCCAACACAAGCGTCCAGACGAGCATGACTGGGTCGACCTTGCGCTCTCGCACGACGACGCCGAGCGCCCGCGCATACTTTTCGATGACAAAGTCTGGAAGAAAGGTTGTCAAAAACTCGAGAGTTTGTTTAGAATCGATGTGCGCCATCATAGCTCCTTTTTTGTTCGTGTAACGATCGACTAATCGCACCATGAACATGGGAGATATGATGGCGTTTTTCAATGTCTGACGGAGTTTAAAGCGGGGGTGGGGGCTTAACCGATCACGAGTGCCAACAAAATAGAGTCGGAGGAGTAGGCGCGCCGGGCGGCTCGGTCTGCGGCGGCTTTAAATTTGTCTTCTTCGGGCCAGCGCAGGTCGTGATTAGTCAGCAGGAGGACGAAAAACCCGTCGGTCCGACGGTTTCTTGGGGTATCGGTGCGGACCAGAATATCCATCAATACTTCGTAGGCTCGCGCATTATTGCCAATCGCGGCAAACGCCACTGCGGCCTCTGTGGGAGGGGTCAGCCATTGCGTCATCACATAATAGCCCTCGTCGAAGACCTCGGCGGCGCGCTCATACTCGCGGATATGGGTCAGCGCGGTGCCGACCATAAAATGAGCTTGGCCAAGGTCTGCGGTGCTCTCCATCATCGGCTCCCAGAGCGTGAGCGTATTCTCCCAGCGTTTGCCCTGGAGAAATGAGCTCGCGGCGAGGGCGATGCTGAGCAACCCAATGAGAAGTGCCTAGAAATAGGGCCGTTGGCGCAGCTTGACGCGCGGGATTAATACAGTGACGGCTGCCAGAAGTCCGATGAGCGGCAGGTAGATATAGGTGTCTGCCAAAAAGCGGGGCAGATACTCGATACCGGAGGCCGGTAGGTAGCAGATGGCTGCGAAGGTCAACGGCCACCCGCTGGGGTGGCGGCTTCGCCAGGTGACCATCATCGCAGCCATCCAGAGCAGCGCGATGAGGACGCCGATAACGGCGATATATAGCGCCTTTGAATGCTCCCAATAATAGGCCGGGTTGAGCTCGCTGGGGTAGACGATATGCCCGAATTGAAGGGCCAGCGCCGAAAAAATGCGCACGCATTATCCGGGCTTATCTGCTCCCAAGCCCATTCAAACGTATCGCGAACGGCCGCAGTACGTTGAGGATGCATACCGCGAATCAGTGCTTTAAGCTTGTTAAAGGCTAACTCAATCGGATTGAATTTAGGACTATATTGCCGCAGATAAAGCCGCATACAGCGATGGCTTTTAAGCAGCTCTATAACCCACGATTCGGTGTGGATGTTGAGGTTATCAAAGACGGCAAACGAATAGGCTGATAGCTTCGGCAGCAGATCTTCGCGAAGAAATTTTTCGAACTCTTCTCGATTTATACCGCCTCTAATATGCCGGTGTGCAATCGGCCCATGATAGCCGAGTGCCGCAATCGACGTGTTGCGACGTCCCGGCCGGCGCGATTTGAAAACACAACGCTCACCGCAAGGGCCTCGCCCATAACGGCGTTGAATATAAGGATGCAGCGCCGTTTCATCGATGACGACCACGCGGCTGAGATTAGCGACAAGGGCTTTAACTACCATTGCCCAGGCCAGTCGACGTCCCTGGACATCCGCTCGCTTCCGGCGAGGATCAACAACGCTTTTTTTCGAGTCCACCCTATTTTGCTCAAGGTGCGACTGATCTGGGAGATCTCGATTTGTACGCTGAAACCGTCGTACAGACGCTGTGCAAGTTCCTTCAAAGTCAGGTCACGCAGCGGGATATTCCACTTTTTGAGCGCCGCCTGATGCTCCTTAATGAGTTTGCGCGAGTGCTGGCTACCAAGACGAGGCCGTGGTTGAAGAGAACCGGTTTCACGTTTGAGCTTGATCCAGCGCTCGACGCTGGAAGGGCTGACGTAAAAGCGCTTGGCGATGGCCGCCTGAGACCCTTCGTTGGCCTCCCAGGTGTCGACAACTCGTGTGCGAAGATCGATGGAGTATGCGTCGGGCAGCGTGTACGTTTCCAGGCGATTGGTTGGCAGTAAGTGCCTGAAATATATCAGCTATTTGGCTCGCGTCGTAGTGGTTTGCAACATACTATTTGGAGAAAGTATCTCAACCATCAGGCATGCATGTTGATTACCGTGGGGGGAGTTGCTGTGTGGCGTTTTTTTTAATAGATGGGGCGAGAGCTGCGGATCGCAACTATTCTAAAGGCCGGCAATGCCTACGGACGGCAAGCTTCGTGAGAGTTGTGACTTAATGCTTAACCATCCGATCCTCATTATTTATGATGCCATATTTTAAGATTAATCATTTGTATCATTATTGCGCGTTGTAAGCGTTCAGTGGGTCTACCTAAAATGGGGCTGACAGACACTTTTCGGGTTGCCTGAGCGCCTCCGGTTCCGACACTTAATGTGATGGAGATACTACCCGACAAACGTGATTTACGCATCGCCGAGCTCGAAGCCGAGAACGCCCGTCTTCGTGGATGCCTGAAGGAACGGGAACTTTATTGCGCCAAACTCGCCGCGCAACTCGAACAAGCGTTAAAGCGCATTGACCAATTGGAGCGCCAACTCGGTTTGAATTCGCAGAACTCCTTGAAGCCGCCGTCCAGCGATGGGCCGAAGCAGCGTGCCCAGCGTAAAAAAAAAGAAAACGGAAAACGCGCCCAGGGCGCTCAAAAGGGGCATCCGGGCCACCACCGTGAGCTTTGGCCGCCGGAGAAGGTGGACCATCAAAAGCAGTATTTTCCCACAAATTGCTCAGAATGTGGGCTCGAGCTAGCGGCTGAAGATGCACGCGGCGAGCCGGTGCGCCATCAAGTTTTTGAGGTTCCGCCGAAGCTTATCGAATGCACCGAACACCAGCGCATGGCCTGTGAGTGCCCGGGGTGCGGGCATCGAACGCGCGCAAAGCTGCCCGAAGCGGTCGAAAAAAGCGGTTGGGGGCCGCGCCTGGTTGGGCTGCTGGCCACACTTGGAACGCTTACGACGGACACGCGCCGGCAACTCGACTGGTTTGTCGGCGAGGTGCTCGGCGCGCCCAGCTCGCTCGGGTGCGTGCAGCGCCATCTTGAGGAGGCAAGCGCCGCGCTAAAGCCCGGATTCGATCAGGCGTGCACGGCGATTCAGCGGGCCGAGCAGGTCGGGGTCGATGAAACCGGCTGGCGAAAAGGCCGACTTCCGCATTGGATCTGGGTCATTCAGAGCGCACAGGCTGCCGTCTATCGGATCCGGTCGGGTCGTACTAAAGCGGTCGCCCAGGAGATTATCGGCGCCCCCGGCGCGCGTATCTTCGTTACCGATCGCTACGGCGCGTACTCATATTTGGCGGCCGAACGTCATCAAATTTGTCATGCGCACCTGCTACGCGAGTTTGTAAAAATGTCGGAACTCGACGGCGAAGTCGGCCAGATTGGCAAGAAATTGGAGGTCATGAGCCGCGAACTTCAGGGTAAATGGGCGCGCACGAACGCCGATGAAATCCCGCACGAAAAATGCGTCATATGGGTCCGCCAAAAGGTGCGCCCAAAGTGGGAAGCCTTGCTCAAAAAGGCGGCGGCCCACGGGAAAGCCGCGCCGGCGGTAGTTCGCTGGCTTCTAAAAGATAAGCATCTAAAGATGGCCTGGGTTTTTCTGGAACACCCCGGCGTTGAGATGACCAACAACGCCTCGGAGCGCGCGCTTCGCGGGCCAGTGGTCCAGCGAAAGATCTCCTGGGGCTCGCAATCCAACGCCGGATTGCGGATGATGGAGCGGCTGTGGACCATCGCAGAGACTTGCAAGCGCCAGTCGATCAGCGCCCTCGATTATATCACCCAAGCGGTTGAGGCGCTGAGAAATGAGGCACCAGCACCGCTCTTGATCGCGTAAATGGCTGACTTTTAGGTCGACCCGCTGAACGCTTACTTAGAGTTTGTACGCTGAAGGACTAAGGCGTCGTGCCTACTGTATCCTTATTAGGGCTGGGCGCCGCTTTATTCTGGACCACATTATATAGTCGCCAGATGCCCTGTTCCGTAACGGGCTCGATTAGTGGGTTCTTTGAGAAAAAGGCATGATCGTGCTCGTGGCCGCTGATTAAGACATGGTCGAAATACAGAATATCGGTATTCGTCGCCAATCCGGGAAACCATTCAAGATCGACCGACCAGGGGCGTTGTCGAATTTCTTTGTAGATGATCGGCATAGAGCCAAATTCTGCGAAGGAGAAGTTGATTTCGCCGTGATGCAGAAGTTGCGTATACGCCGGGATATGGATTAATGAATGATGCTTAAAGAGGTCGGTTTCTTCGGGTGGAACATAAAAGCCAAGACCGAGTACATTATGGGATGGTTTTACTTGCGCTAACGCATCCTCAAGTCCCCGAAGATCTTGTTCCTCAAAGGCCAGCCAATGCAAACATGTAGCCAGCATAAAACTTGCAAGAAGAGTGAATGATAGCATGCTTTTTATGGAAGGCTTAAGTGAGGGATTGGGCAGCGCAAGAACAAAGAAAATAACCGCTGGCGCGGCCCATCGCTGTGAGAATAATACGGTCTGCTTATAGAGGACGGGAAGTGTTAGGGATAGGATTAAAAACATGCCTGCTGCCACTAATAGCGGGGCATTGGTTTTCTCTTTAAGTTCGCGACGGTTCTGCCAAATAGCCAGGATTATCCACCCAAGTAGACTTGCGAGTATGATCGGTTCGATCGTGCCTGCAAGTCCTCCTAAAGTGGAGTTGACCAAATTGTCCGGCAAGAGCCTTTGAATGGGGTTCGGGCCGTATATTGTGCGCGAGTCAAATCCTGTTGCATTCAGTTTAAGATAGCCGATTATCCCCACTAAAACCAAGATGGCGACAGGAACAGTTCGGCGCAACAGTTGTTTAAACGAAAAGCGGGCTACAAGGTAATAGAACCCTAGCCATAGTAAACCAGCAGCGAACCATAGTGCGTGCGATAGGTAGAGGCAAAGGCCACACGCGATGAGACGTAGGTCGTTGTAAAGCGTAGGTTCAGCGTTGATATAAAATTGTGTTACTCGAAACCATAAGAGGAAAATGGCCATCCCGAAAACAAATGGGAGAAGCCCCCAATATAAGGAGCAGTTGAAAATTAGAATGCACGCAAGGACTGCATTCCAGGCTGGGCGGTTTTCTAAATAAGCCAGTGTGTGTATCGCAATTGCAACGCAAGAAACCACAAATAAGACTGCAATACGTGCCGCAAGAAGCGGTTCAAATATCGCAGAAATGATAAAAAGAAATGGGTAAATCGCGCTATATGGCGTCCACCATTGCAGGGTATATTGACTATCTGCATTTTGAAGCCAATCTTGGAATAAGATAATCTGGTTCATATGCTGAGGAAGATCAGCAATGGGCAGAATGGTCGGTGTTAAAATCGGAATTGCGAGAAGCAATAGTGAGACAAATAAGAACCAGATGCGCTGTGAACTCATGTCGATATTGTGAAGGAGGTCTTTCAAACTATGCTCGGTTGGAAACTGGAGATTTAGGACAGTATACGCGCTGGCTTTTAAGTGTGCCGGTGCTGGGTTTCTTTCGGAGACTTAGTTCCCCCGGGTATCTGAATGTTCGGCCTACTAGAAAACGGTTAATAATATCAGGGTTTTATATTGTCAAATTCTAGGCGCCCATAACGCAAGATGCGTTGGATGGTATATATACGGCAGCTTCCCGCGTTCGTTTACGCGCGAGGTCTCTAACCTTGAGAAAATTCCAAACTCAAAACGCCCATAATGCTCTTGGCCCAACGACTAGACTACGGGAGGACATCTGTATCGAGAAATAGAGTAAATGCACTGCAGCAACCCCTTAATTCGGGCTTAATTTTAGGCGTCACTTTGATCGAGGTGCTGTATTGGCGAAAAGCTTACCTAGATCATCTTGCTGCTGGTGATAAAAATATTTTGAAACTTCAGAGTGCAGTTGCTGTGGCAGCGACCTGGCTTGGTAGACTCGCCATGCCGCTTTATTTGCCACCTCATTAAAACGTCCTTTGTCAGGCCAGTTAAGTTTGTTTTTGGCCGCCAAGATGACTAATAAACTATCCGTTCGAGGATCTGATGGGATGTCTGATCGCAGTAGAATATCCATAAGAATTTCATAAGCGCGAATTGGGTTGCCTGCCGAGGCATAAGCGACCGCCATTTCTACCGGCGGTGTAAGAGTTCGCGTTATTCCATGATAACCTTCGTCGAAGATTTTTACAGCCTTATCGTATTCGCCTACACTCGTAAGTGCGATACCAACCATAAAATGCGCTTGGCCATACTCTGCCGTGCTCTCTAGAAGTGGTTCCCATAATGTGATTGTGTTCCGCCAACGCTGATTTTGGATGAATGAGCTGGTTGCAAGGGCACATATTACTAGGAGCGTGAGCAAGCTCCAGAAATGAGCGCGTTCGCGGTAGTTTATTCTTTGAGGCAAGAAGGTAATGCTGGCGGCTAATAGGCCAGCTAACGGAAGATACATATAAGTGTCGGCTGTGAAGCGCGGTAAATATTCGATTCCAGAGGCGGGAGCATAGCAGATTGCTGCAAAAGTTAAGGGCCAGCCCCCAGGGTGTTTTGTCCGCCATGTTATGAGGATTGCACCAAGCCAAACGGCCGCGATTAATATGCCTGAAATGAGAATGTAGGGCGCACGATACTGCTCCTCGTAATAGGCAGGGTTGAGATTGTTTGGGGAGATAATATGCCAGATTTGAAGCGCAAGGGCAGTGAATATCTGTTGGTAATGCTCTAGGTTTTTGAGCGTTGTGATTGTGCTGTTGTCATTGATGGCTATGAGCGCCGTTGTATGGCTTCCGATGACAAACGGAATAAAGATGGCCGAGAGGATAGCCAAGCCTATGGGAAGCACCCAATAGATGGGGCGTCGAAGTAATGGCCATCCGCCTTTCCAATATGTGCGCGCCAAGATTAAAGGGGCGATAATAATTGCTTCCGGCCTGCATCCGAATGCGAGAATGGCGAAGAGACCGCTAAAGGCGATATAATATCGCTTAGGTGCTCTAAGGTGATTCTCCCAGAAAAGAATTGCGGTAAGCAACGCAGCGGCAAAGGTCAGAGTCTTCAGGTTGGTAACCCATGCGACCGATTCGACTAATAGGGGGTGACTGGCCCATAAAAGTGCTGCAACAAGTGTTGGGGTGCGCTTTTCAAGCCAGCGGAGGAGTACTTTGTACATCAAGCATGCGTTAATACACTGAAGCAATACGTTTAGCCCGTGGGAAGTAGGAATCACCCAATCTCCTGGCAGTTGTTGCAACAGCACATATAACACCGTTGGGATTGGAATTGGATATCCGATTTCGGGCGTCGTAAGACGTTCAAACCAAGGTGTACCCCACCAGTTTTTTAGTTCCGGACGATCTAAAAAAAAGACTTGATCATCCCAGGTGTCCATGATGCCAAAAGACAACGTCTGAGAATAAATAAGTACCGTAATAAATATAAGGAGAAGGTAGGGCAGTGATGCATACTGCTTGAGTTTCTCAAAGATGAAATCCCGTCTGCTTTCCGGGGGTACCTCTATTGAATTCGATGTAGACATAATTAATCCGGGCGGATGAAAAGCGATTCAGACGAAATCACGTCGCGAAAAGATTATCATGGCCAGTAGCATCACGATCGCAGTGTAAGCGGAGGCGTACCAAACTGCCGAGCCCAAATACGCCGCGCTGACCGGGACTGAATAGGTGATAACCTCGGCAAGGTTAAGCGATTCGAGGTTGGGGAGCAGGTATTGGACCGCCCAGATGACGCGCCAGATGGGGTTATGTTGGGAACGCAGGAGTTCTTCGACCTGGGCGAGTTGGGTCATCAGGTTGCCGGCGATAAAGATCGCGACGCTGACCATCCCCGAGAGCAGCGGTGAGGAGAAACTCGCCATCAACATCGCGATGGCGGTGATGATGCTGAGTTGCAGCAGGAGCGTCACGTGGCCCCAGGCGAGCGCGGCGGTGATTTCGCCGCCTTGAAGCAGGATAACGCCCGACGAGATGGCGAAGAGGGCGGTCAAAATTGCGCTCAGCAGAAGTTGAATGCCGGTGAATTTGCCGACCAAAAACTCCCACCGGCGGATGGGTTTGGACAAAATCGTGTAGATCGTTTGCTTCTCGATCTCGGTGTGGAGCAGCGTCACCGAGGAGTAGACGGTGATGACCATCGCGAAGATCGAGGTGGTAAAGAACGTGAGATCACGCGCGACGCGCACCTCATTATGCAGGCTCAGCTCGCCGAACGCGATACTCATGACGATGAGCAGCACCGCGAAGAAGATGAGGCTTCCGAAGATTTTGTTGCGCACTGCCTCGCGAAAGGTGTTGAGGGCAATGGCGGTGTTGACGCGAATCCAACGCATGGGAAAACCTTGTATGAGATATAGGGCGCGGCTGTTTTTGGTCGCCCTGCAATGCGTGGTAGGGTGATAATCATTTTCGCGCTAACGCGCGATGCGAGTGAGGACACTCGCGCTCCATTTAGCTTATATTCTCGGCGCGCGTGTCGCGCAAAAATACATCTTCCAGGTCTTCTTTTTGGGGCGTCACCGAGTGGACGGCGCCGCCCAGGCGATAGACCTCGGCGATCGTTGCTTGAAGGGCTGCTTCGTCGCCTAATTCAAGGGCGATGAGATCGCCGCGGGCGTCGACTGTGTCGATATCCGAGAGGCTTTTGGCCTTGGTGAGGTCGAGGCCGCGGATGAGAACCTCGACGGCTGCGGCGCGCCCTCCGGTGAGTTCTTGGAGCGTGCCTACTTCGCGCACGGTCCCCAGGTGCATCAGCGCGACGCGGTCGCAGACGGCTTCGACATCGGGGAGGATATGACTCGAGAAAAAGACCGTTTTGCCCCGACGTTTGAGGTCAAAGATCAGGTCGCGCACGTCTTTTCGTCCCATCGGGTCCAGGCCGCTCTGCGGCTCGTCGAGGATCACCAATTCAGGGTCGTTGATCAGCGCCTGGGCCAGGCCTGCGCGCTGGCGCATGCCTTTTGAGAATTTGCGAAGGGGGCGGTTCTGGGCGTGTGCGAGGCCGACCTGTTCGAGCAATTCATCGGCTCGTTTGTGAATAACGCTGCGTTTTAGGCCGTGAAGGCTGCCATAATAGGTGATGAGTTCGCGGGCGGTGAGGTGATCGTAGAAATAGGGGTTTTCGGGCAAATAACCCAACTTTGCGCGTGTTCTTACGTGGTCGACCGGCTCGCCGAAGAGGCTCATCGAACCCGCGTCGGGGCGGATGAGGCCGGTCAGCATCTTCATCGTCGTCGTTTTGCCCGCGCCGTTTGGCCCGACCAATCCAAAGATCTCGCCGCGACGGACTTCGAAGCTAACATCGCGCACAGCTTCGACTTTTTTTCGCCAAAAGCCGATGCGAAAAGTCTTTTGCAGGTTTTGAGCTTTTAGGAGGATTTCGTCGTTCATGTTATCGGCTGGGTGTCGCGGTGGCGGAGTCAAATTCCTTTGGATTGACGATCGTACTCCAGAGGTCGACCGGCAGGTAGTTTAATCTTTGAGTATGCTCGGTTTGGAGACGCTGAGTATAATCGCGCGCACGCTCAAAAGCGGTATTCTCATCGATTCCATATCGACTCAGCAATCCAGCGAGTCTCGCGCGGGTATGTGGGTCGGGCGCCAGGAGATAGAGGCGAAGATAGGTTTCCTTTTCATTCTCACTGAGCGTTGTGCTGGGCGCTGCGCTCGGGTTTTCACCATCGCTTAATTCTGCTTCGAGCCTGGCCTTGCGTCCATAAAAATAGTCGAGCAAAAATGGCACATTTGAAGATGCGCCAGGCAATTTCGCTGCGTATTGCAGATATTCGATGGCCTTGATGGATTCTCGTAATCGACGGGGCGCCGGAGCATCTGCGCTGTAACCGATATAATTGGATGCGGCGGTTTCGGGAAGGCGGTGGTCTCGAGGGAAGTATTTCATGCCGCGTTCTAAGAATTGATTTGTTTTCTCGATGCGTTCTTCGCTGACGGGATGTTTAGCGCCGATATAGACATCGGGATACCATTTATAAAGGGCATAGAAATAGGGATCCAATTCGCTCGCGGAGATAATATATGTCGGCAAATGTTCGAACGATTGATTTCGGGTCATATTGCGACCGGAATAGACAAGCGACTTGATCCAGAGAAAATCACTTACGAGCGTGTGATAGTTTAGAAATCCTGTCTTAAGCGCGCTGGATGACGGAAGACTATAAGTTCGCTCGGATGGTGACCCCCCGAGTAAAAGGTGGCGTTGTTCGAGTGAGAGTTTGGCCAGAAGAATGTTAAGCAATAATAAGATTAACAGCGTCCAGGCAAGGGTTGTTTGAACAAGTTTGCTTCGATGGAATTGCTTGGGCTTCTTCATGCTTCGTCTGGATTATCTAGGTTTGGTTGCGCTTTGCTTGGATGGCAATTAATTCACCATATTAATCTATCGAATGGCAATTGCTGGTGCTTTTATAAAAAATGCCGCCTCGCAAATTTGCGAGGCGGCATTTTTTACGCTGATAATGGTTCCGAATCAAATAGGCTTATTCGAATTCATTGCTGACGACAGCCGGGCCAACGCGGACTTCTTGACTCGCGGGGTTGACGTTTACCGTCTGTGATACTGTGTGAGCGACAGTGTCGCCAGTTTTGAAGTTAGCGATAGCAGTGATCTCAGCCTTCGCGGTATTTCCTTTGTCAGTACTCGCGTAGTTATACATGAAATACAGCGGATCCTCGAGGCTCAGATTAAGCTTGTTTGATGCCGCTTTGAAGGTTGCAGTTGTAGGCACCATTGGAAGGTACTTCGAGCCACCAGTTGGCGCATTACCGGCCGTGCCGAGAGCTTCCGTTCCAAGAATCGTATTGAATTTATAGTCTGTTCCGCCAGGAAACACATAGTTATCCCAAATAACCGGATAACCAGGTGCTTTGGTCTGGTCATTTGCAACTGACGCATGCCAGGGTTGGTCACCATCGGCGGCGGCTGCGTATTTCTGCTCGCTCGTGAAATAGGTCTTCGCACCCTCAGACATCTTCTTCATGATACCCGTCGCCTCAGCAGCCTTCGAACTCTTGATATATTTCAAGAAAGCCGGGATAGCGATGGCGGCCAGGATGCCGATGATGGCGACAACGATCATCAACTCGACGAGGGTGAAACCTTTGTTCTTGTTTCGAAGATTTTTCAACATGGGTGACTCCTTTCGGGGTTTTTGCGCTTGTCCACTACGGAGGCTGCGCCTGGGGTTCTCAGAAGTTTGTACGCGGCTTCGCGATACGCTTCTGAAGGTTTGCAAGTATGTTGCCAGGTTGGGGGGATTGGCAAGTTTTTTTATTTTTATGTGTTGATTGGTGGGGGTGGGGGTGATTTATGCCTTCGATGCCGGGGCTGGCTGTGTCCTATTGGGGGGCTAAAGCGTTTTATTGCGGCTCTGCTATTTCTTTTGCCAGACCTTGTAGGTCTGGCTCCGGGGGAGGGGAGGAAGGGAGGCGTCGGCTTATTGCGGATTGCGTCGCAACGCGGTGACGCTGAGCGTCACCGCTGACAAAAAACGTCACATTCCTTCGTTGAGGACCACCGGGCCGGGGAGTTCATTATTAAGGATGACCGTGGTGGCCTTGCCGTCGCCTGTTTTGAAGTCTTGGCGCACGCGTACGGCATACCAGATGGAGCCAAAGCTGGGGTCGACGCCGTCGCAGATTCCACAAGTGGTCGCGGTGGAGTCGCCGGCGACGGTTTGAATCGTGATGTCTGAGGTTAGGCCCTTCTTCGAGAAGCCGAGCAGATTCTCCCATTGGGCGTTGCCCTCCGCATATTTAACCGTGGGGGTAAAATAGCCGGAGTTCTGGGATTTATATTGCTCCTGAGCCTTGGCGACTTCCATTGCGTATTGTTTTAGCCGTGTGATTTTGGCGGATTGGACATATTTCGTATAGGCAACGCTCCCAATGGCGGCCAGGACGCCGACGATGGCAACAACGATCATGAGCTCGACGAGCGTGAAGCCGCGGGTGCTGGTGCGTTGGGTCTTGAATCTATTCATTGTCTTTCCTGGGGCGGCGCGGGTGAGTGAATGATATTGGTAGATAATAGCTTTGCGTGGTCATTGTAGCGTTGGAGCAATAATCGCGCCAGTGCTGCGGGTTCGCACGGACTCACTCCGAATCATCCATCCCATATTTTTTCAGACGGTAGCGCAGGCTGCGAAACGTGATGCCCAGGAGTTCGGCGGCGCGGGTTTTGGCGCCGTCGGTGCGCTCCAGCGCTTTGGTGATGAGCTCGCGCTCGAGCTGGGCGACCATTGCTTCGAGGTCGAGGCCGTCGGCGGGGATCTCCAGATCGTGGGCGGCGCGCGCGAAGCTCTGCTCCTGCAGGTGCGGGGGCAGCACGTCCGGGAAGATCATATCGCCGCGGGTCAGCGTGACGGCGCGCTCGATGATATTCTGCAGCTCGCGCACGTTCCCGGGGTAATCGTAATTGAGCAGGATGCGCATCGTGCTGGAGTCGATGCCCATGATGTCGACGCCGCCGAAGTTGGCGGGGCGCTTGGCCGCGAGCTCGTTGACGAAATGCTCGATGAGGAGCTTGAGGTCGGAGCCGCGCTCGCGCAGCGGCGGCACCTCGATCGGGATGACGCTCAGGCGGTAGTATAGGTCTTCGCGAAAGCGCCCCTCTGCGACCTCTTCGCGCAGGTCGCGGTTGGTCGCGGCGAGGATGCGGCAGTCGACGGTGAGCTCCTGGGCGGCGCCGACGGGGCGCACCTTTCGCTCCTGCAAAACGCGCAGCAACTTCACCTGCATCGGTTGGCCGAGCTCGCCGATCTCATCGAGAAATACCGTGCCGCCGGCCGCGGCCTCGAAGAGTCCTTTTTTATCCTGGGTGGCGCCGGTGAAGGCGCCTTTTTTGTGGCCGAAGAGCTCGCTTTCGATGAGGTTCTCGGGGATAGCGCCGCAGTTGATCGGCAAAAACGGTTGCTTGGCGCGGGCGCCCTTTTGGTGAATCGCGCGCGCGACCAACTCCTTGCCCGTGCCGGACTCGCCGCTGATAAGAATGGTCGCGGGGGCGTCGGCGACGCGCGCGATCATCTCGAAGACGTGCTGCATCGGCTTGGACTGCCCGAGCATCTCGGCGAACCCCTGCGAGCGGTCGAGGCTTTCTTTGAGGTAGAGGTTCTCGCGCAAGAGCTCGAATTTTTCGAGGGCGCGCCGCACGACCACCTGAACCTGCTCGAGCTTGAAGGGCTTGGTGATATAATCGTAGGCGCCGGCGCGAATCGCCGAGACGGCGGTCTCGGGCGAGGCGAAGGCGGTCATGACGACGACCTGGCAGGCCGGGTCGGTCTCTTTGATCGCGCGCAACACTTCGATGCCGCCGACCTCCGCCATCTGCAAGTCGGTCAAGACCACGCTGAATCGCTCGCCGGCGTCCAGGCGGCTCAGGGCCTCTTCGCCGGAGGCTGCGGTGGTATGCGCGAGGTCCTGTTTTTTGAGCATGATCGACAGGAATTGTCGCATGCTCTGCTCATCGTCGATGATGAGGATGGGCGGCTGATTTTCGATGGGGGAAGATGGCTCATTCATGGGCAGAACATAGCGCAAATGGTTGTGGTTGGGCAATCGGTCAGCGGTTGCCGGTCGGGTCCGAAATATGGCGCTGAGCTAATATCTTTTGGGTCGGCTGTTTGAGAGCAGAGCCGGGATAGTCATCCGAGATCGGTTGCAAGCGTTCAGTGGGTATCACAAATGGGAGCCAGGTCATCTTGACCTGGCAGTAAAAGCCCTGTTTTTCCAGACCTAGAAGGTCTGGCTTCGAGGTCAAAACAAGTCTGCTGAACGCTCGAAATTGGTGTTGTCGGATTTGTCTGCCAGACCTTGAAGGTCTGGCTCCGGAGAACTTAGTGAAGTTGCTACCGGAAATTCGATATCGAAGCGGGCGCCGCCTAAGTCGTCGGATTGAGCGGCGTGGATGCGGCCGTCGTGCTGTTTTATGAGCCGGTGAATGGTCGCCAGGCCCAGGCCGGTGCCGGTCTCCTTGGTGGTGAAGAAGGGCTCGAAGATGCGCTCGAGCTGGGGGGCGGGGATGCCGGGGCCGTTATCTTCGACGCTGATGCGCCATTGGGTTTGGGCGTCGGTTCGCGCGATGGAGACGCGGATACGGCCGGCGCCGTCGGCGTCGGGCATCGCCTCGCGGGCGTTGTTGAGCAGGTTCCACAGGATCTGGCGCAGCGCTTCACGGTCGACCGGGGCCGGGGCGGCGTCGAGGTCGTCGGGGAACTCCAGATCGACCTGCAAATGGGCGTCGGATTTCTTGTTCTGAAAGAGGCCGATAACCTCGCCGGTCATCTTGATGAGATCGGTGTCGACGATATTGAGCGGGCGAGGGCGGCTGAAGTCGAGGAAGTCGGTGATGAGGTGGTTTAGGCGGTCGACCTCGCGCACGATGATGCGCATGAGCATGGCGTCGTCTTCGTCGAGGTCGGCCATCGATTCGAGCATCTCGACCGAGCCGCTGATCGAGGCCAGGGGGTTGCGAATCTCGTGAGCGATGGAGGCCGCGAGTTGGCCGATGGCGGCCAGGCGCTCGGCGCGTTTATTCTCGAGTTCGAGCTTTTTGACCTCGCTAAGGTCTTGGAAAATAACGATACGCCCGGCGTTTTGATGCTGGGAATTGAGCAGCGGCGAAACCGAAAAACCCAGGCAAATTTCGTCGCCACCCGGGCGTGTATAGTTGCTCTCGAGACGCGGCATATCGGGGTTCTCGCCGAGCCTATCGGCCAGCTCAGGGAAGACTTTGGCGAGCGGGTTGCCGTAGGCTTCGGAGGCCGTGTGGCCGGTGATATCTTCGGCGGCGCGGTTAAAAAAGATGATGCGATCGTCGGTGTTGATGGTGAGCAGGCCGCTGTTGAGGCTCTCGAGGATATTGGCGTTAAGCGCGCGCAATTCCACCACATTTGAATGCTGGCGCTCCAATTCTCCGGTGACCTCGCCGAGGCGATTGGCCAGGTAGCCGGCGAGGATGGCGACGAGGTAAGCGGCTGAAATATGGAGGCTTATTTCGTAGAGCAGCGCGCCGGTTGTGCGTTGGGTACGCATGACCTCGATATCAGGGAACACCAGGATCTGGGTGGCGCCGAGGGCCAAATAGATGAAGACGACGGCGGTCGCGGTGGCGGCGAGCAGGGCGGTGCGGCGCCCGGCGACGCCGGCTGCGTTGATGATGGTGATATAGAAGAGGAAGACGAAGAGGCTATCGAGCCCGCCGGTGGCGATCACCAGAATCGCGGTGAGCAGCATGTCTCCGGCGATTTGCAGGACCGCCAATACTTTGAGGTTTCGCACAAAGCGCAACCCCACGGCGTAGACGATCGTGAGCAGATAAGTGCCTACGATCAGCGATAAAAATGTGAGGTTTTCGGGGTCTGCGAGGCTGGAGAGCGCGGAGGCGTTGGTGACGACCGCGCCGCCCAGCAGAATCGTGACGATGGCGACGCGGAATGCGAGGAGCACGCCGAGTCGCTCGCGCAACGATATTTCGGGGAGTTCCCGGGATGAAGGGCTCATGGGAGCGTTGGATTAACCCTTGATATTGCCGGCCATGGTGAAGATCGGCAGGTACATCGCGATGAGCATGCCACCGACGATGATACCCAGGAAGACCATCATTAACGGCTCAAGCATCGAGGTGAGGTTATCGACGGCGACGTCGACCTCTTCTTCGTAGAAGTCGGCGATCTTTGTGAGCATGACGTCGAGGGCACCGGTGGACTCACCGACGCCGATCATCTGGACGACCATGGGCGGGAAGACGCCGGTCTCCATCAGCGGGTCGACCATATTTTGGCCCTCGCTGATGCGCTCACGGGTGTATAAAATCGCCTTTTGGACGGTCATATTGCCGGCGGTATTGGCGACGATCTCGAGCGCGTCGACGATCGGCACACCCGAGGACACCATCGTCCCGAGGGTGCGCGTGAAGCGGGCGACGGCGGTTTTTCGCACCAGGGGGCCGAAGAGCGGCACTTTTAGGATAAAGCGGTCGATGACGGCGCGGGTCGGCTTATAATTCATCGTCCAGGTGGTGAGCATGACAAAAGCGATCATGCCGCCGACGAGGATGAAGAAGTTGTCCTGGGTAAACTCGGAGATATCGATGACAACCTGGGTGGGGGCGGGCAATTCGCCGCCGCCCATCTCGGCGAACATCGATTCGAAGGTCGGGATAACTTTATAGAGCAGCACGAAGACGACCAGCACTGCGATGACCATAACGATGGTCGGGTAGGAGAAAGCAGAGCGGATTTTGCGGCGCAATTGCGCCGTCTTCTCGATCTGAGTCGCCAGGCGATTCATGATCGTGTCGAGGATACCGGCGGCTTCACCGGCGGCGATCAGGTTGACGTAGAGGTTGTCGAAGGCGCCGGGGTGTTTGGCCATGGCGTCGGCCAGGGTCGAACCCGATTCGATATCAGCGCGGACCTGGGTAAGGATCTTTTTGAAACCGGCGTGCGGCTCCGCGCCGCCGAGGAGTTCGAGGCATTGAACCAGGGGCAGACCCGCGTCGATCATCGTCGCGAATTGCCGGGTGAAGACGACCAGGGTTTTGAGCGGAACGCCGCCGCCGAATTTAAAGGCAGAGGGATCGCGCTTTTTTCGGACCTTTCCGGGGCTGATGTCCTGGCGTTGAAGGCGGTCTCGGACCTCTTGAGGCGAGGTCGCCTTCATTTCTCCGGAACGGGTTTCTCCGGATGCTGTGGTTCCTGTCCAGGCAAAAACTGGCATTGCTGATTCCTGATAGTCGCTTGCGTTAAATCGCGCTCTTTGGGTCCGGAGCTTCCAAACACGGCCTAGTTCAACACGAGGCGGCCGAAGTGTCAAAAAACTTATGCGTTAATAAGGTTGATATCTTAAGAACGCCTGGCTCTAGGCTATTTAGGTGTAGCGAATTTTTCGATTACGCCCGCCCGCGGAGTCGGTCTTCGTGCCGCGTTTTCGCGCGCCGCCGCCCTGCTCGATCATGGTGCGCAGCTCGTCGGGGTCGGAGCTGCGCGCGAGCGCGTCGTTCAGGGTGACCTCGCCGCGCTGCAGCAGGCTATAGAGCGATTGGTTCATGGTCTGCATGGCGTTGCGGGCCTGGCCGACCTGCATGGCGCTGTAGATCTGGTGGACCTTGTCTTCGCGGATGAGGTTTCGGATGGCCGGGGTCGGGATCATGACCTCGACCGCGACGGCGCGGCCTTTGCCGGAGGCGTGCGGAATCAGCTGTTGGCTGATCACGCCCTCGAGCACAAAGGAGAGCTGCGCGCGCACCTGCGCCTGCTGGTAGGGCGGGAAGACGTCGATGATGCGGTTGATGGTCTGCACGCAGCCGTTGGTGTGCAGCGTGGCGAAAGCCAGGTGACCGGTCTCACTGATCGACAGGGCGGCCTCGATGGTCTCGAGGTCGCGCATCTCGCCGATGAGGACGACGTCGGGGTCCTGGCGCAGCACGTAGCGCAGCGCGACCTTAAAGCCGCTGGTGTCGGCGCCAATTTCGCGCTGATTGACGATGCAGTTTTTATGCGGGTGCAGATACTCGATCGGGTCTTCAACGGTCAGGATATGCAGGCGCTTCTCCTCGTTGATCTTGTTGATCATCGAGGCGAGGGTGGTCGATTTACCCGAGCCGGTGGGGCCGGTGACGAGCACGAGTCCGCGGGGCTTCTCGGCCAATTGCCCGACGATATTGGGCAGGCCGAGCTGGTCGATGCCGAGGATCTCGAAGGGGATCGTACGGAAGACGCCGGCGACCGCCCCGCGCTGCATAAACACGTTGCCACGAAAGCGGCTTAGCCCCTTGACGCCAAAGGAGAGGTCGAGCTCGTTGTCGGTCTCGAACGCTTGCTTTTGGGAGTCGGTCAGCACGCTATAGCAGAGCTGACGGGTCTCCTGGGGCGACAGGCGCGTGGTCTTAAGCGGCACGAGGGTGCCGTCGATGCGCAGCTGGGGCGGGGAGCCGACGGTGATGTGGAGGTCACTCGCGCCCTTGTCGACCATGATTTTGAGCAATTGATGTAGGTTTGCCATCGTTCAATACCGTCGGAATAAAGGGATGCTCATCGCGGGTGAATCGGCGTCATAATAAGTCGGATCAGCCATCGGGAGCGGTGTTTCGCACGACCTCTTCGGGGGTGGTCACACCCTCGAGCATCTTGTTGATGCCGGCCATGCGTAGTGAGTTCATGCCCATGCGGATGGCCTCGGCCTTGAGCTCGGCGGTGGAGTAGCCCTGCAAGATATAGTCTTTGAGCTCATCGGTACAGCGCAAGACCTCGTAGAGAGCGACGCGGCCCTTATAGCCGCTCTCGCCGCAGGTCGCGCAGCCGCGGCCCTTGTAGAGCGGCCGGTCGAGCATGGCCTCGGGGACCTGCATGTCGAGCAGCGTCTGGCGCGGGTATTCGTGGACCTCTTTGCAGTCCTGACAGATACGGCGCGCGAGTCGCTGGGCGACGATAACGTTGACCGCCGAGGTCACCAGGAACGGCTCGATGCCCATATTGAGCAGGCGGTTGATGGTGCTCGGCGCGTCGTTTGTATGCAGGGTGCTCAGGACCATATGGCCGGTGAGCGCTGCCTTGATCGAGATCTCGGCGGTTTCGAAGTCGCGAATCTCGCCGACCATGACGATGTCGGGGTCCTGGCGCAAGAAGGAGCGCAGGGCGGCGGCGAAGTTCAGGCCGATGGACTCCTGCATCTGGCATTGGTTAACGCCTTGCAGGTTGAACTCGACGGGGTCTTCGGCGGTCGAGATATTCTCGCTGGATTTGTTGAGCTCGCTGAGGGCCGAATACAGCGTGGTGGTCTTACCCGAACCGGTGGGGCCGGTGACCAGGCACATGCCGTAGGGTTGGTGGATGGCCTCCAGGAACCACTCGAGCGGTTGTTTCTCGAAGCCGAGCTTGGTCATGTCCAGCTCGAGGTTGGACTTGTCGAGCAGTCGCAAAACGATCTTCTCGCCAAATAGCGTCGGCAGGACGCTGACGCGGAAGTCCATCTCGCGGTTTCGGCCCATGCGCAATTTGATACGCCCGTCCTGGGGGAGGCGCCGCTCGGCGATGTCCAGGTTCGACATGATTTTAAGGCGCGAGGTGATCGCGTTCTTGAGCTTGATCGGCGGGCGCATCACCTCTTCGAGGACGCCGTCGACGCGGAAGCGCACGCGGAAGTCTTTCTCGTAGGGCTCGACGTGGATATCCGAGGCGCCGCGCTTGATGGCGTCGACCAAGATGAGGTTGACCAGGCGGATGACCGGCGCGTCTTCGGAGGCGTTGGCCAGGTCGTTGATGTCGAGCGCGTCGTCGTCGCCGTCGACATAGTCGACGTCGTCGATGTCCAGGTCGCCCAGGATCTCGTCATAATTATATTCGATGCCCGACTGCACACCATAATAGGTGTTGATCGACTGCTCGATGGAGGACTCGCTGGCCACGACGACTTCGATATTATAGCCGGTCATGAACTTCAGGTCGTCGATCGCGTAGATATTCGACGGGTCAGCCATCGCGATGACGAGCGTGGAGCCCGAGCGGTTCACCGGCAGGCATTGGTGGCGCTCGCAGACCTCGCGCGGGATCAGCTCGATGATATTCTCCGGGATCTTGATATCGGAGAGGTTGACCGAGGGGACCCCATAGTGGCGGCTCAAGAACGACGTCAGCTCGCCTTCTTCGACATACCCGAGTCGGGTGAGCTCGTAGCCAAGGCGGCTGCCCTCGCGTTGCGAGCGTTGCTGAGCCTTGCGAAGTTGGATGGGGGAGATAACCTTCTCGCGCAGGAGAAGTTCGCCAAGCCGGTGAGTTGAATTATTCGACATAGATACGGGCGCCGTGGGTGGGTCGGTTAGTCTGGGACAATGCTCGGTGCAGCGAAGAGTCGCCTCGGTTGTCCAATAATTAACGCAATACTGGGGGCGAGATTAGCAGTGTCTGTCGCGATCTGTCAATTTAACGCAATGTCACTTTATACGAGGTTTTGATTGCGAGATAAGGGCTTTCAGAAGATTATTTTCCGAGGCCTGACAGCGATAAAACGCCTGCCGCTCGACCCGGCCGAAGCTCCGCTGGAGAAAGCGATCGGGCCGAGACAAACTTAATGCACCAGCGGGGGGATGCGCAAGGGATCGCGCGTTGTTTGTGGGGGCGCAGGGGCGGCGCGGCGGCCGAAAAATTGGCGCTCGCAAGGTTAAGGTTTCGATCCATTTCGTTTCGGCCTATAAGCAAGGCCGAAATCTGTCGGCCTGTTAATTGCGTTATCATTTCCCTGCATTTTAAGATTCATGGACGATAAGCCTGAGCACAACCAGACAAGCCTGTGGGAGCTAGGTTCGGAGGGCCCGCCCAGGGCCGAGCGCGCGCCGCAGCCTGAAGAGGGGCTCACCCACGCCGAGGAGATCTTCGCCGAGGAAGCTCGCGGAGGGCTGGAGCAGCCGCCGGCCGCGCAGGTCGCCACGCGCGGGACGCTGAATATGTCGGAGGTGCCGCTTGAGATGCGCTACCGCCGCCCGGAGGCGCACGCGCTGCATGTGCGCCTGGAGCGTCTATTGGGCGTGGTTGATCTGATCCTCACCGATAACCGTCGTCGCATGTTGTCTTCAAAGCGCGGCAGGAAGCGCATTGAGATTCGCATCCACCATATGTTTATGGGCTGCGATGCGCAGACGGTGGGGGCGATTGCGGATCTATTGGGCGGGGTGAGCAGCGCGCGAAAGGGCGCCCGGGCGATTATTCAGGGGTATATTCGCGACAATCGCGACGCGATTAGCTTCGAGCCCACCGACGACGAGTTGCATACCCGCGGCGAGTTTTTCAACCTCGCCACGGTCCTCGACGAGGTGGTCGAGGGGCTGGAGCCGGCGATGCGCGCGGACCTTCGGGCGATCGGTGATATCCACATTACATGGGGCCGGCGAAGCCAGGGGAATCGGAGCATTCGGTTCGGAAGCTACGATTTCGACCGCAAGTTGATCCGCATCCACCCCGCGCTCGACCGCGACTGGGTGCCGCGTTATTTTGTGGCGTTCATCATCTATCATGAGCTATTGCACGCGCTCTTTCCGCCGATCAGCGGCTGCGCTTCGTCGGTCGAGGGCACGGATTCCAGCGGCACCTCGAAGCGGCGTTTGGTGCATACCCCGGAATTTAACGCGATGGAGCGGCGGTTCCCGGACTACCAAAAAGCGATGCGTTGGGAAGCGGCAAATCTTCGAAAAATTCTAGATCAGAAATAAATAGACAATGAAAAATACAAAGCGCTGGACGATTCTCATTCTTATCCTTGGGGCATGGGCGCTGGTGTTGGCGCAGTCCTGCGACCGGACGGCGAAGCGGGCGGACGGGTCGTCGTCCGCGGTCGAGAAGGATGGGGAGCAGGCCAAAGAAGACGGCGATGCAGCGGCCGCTGAGGGTGATCTTCCGGGCGAGGCCGCCCCGGGGACCATCGCGGTGGAGAGCCCCGGGCCGTCGGCGCCAGCGGTGTTTTTCTTGGCCGGCCTAAAGGGCTATTTGGAGCCCTGCGGTTGCAGCGCCGAGATCTTGCTCGGCGGCATCGAGCGCCTCACTGGCTATGTGGACGCGGCTCAGAAACTTCATCCGGCGTCCACGATGCTCGACGGCGGCGATATGCTCTTTGAGTTCGCCGAGATTGAGGAGCACGATATCCCGCAGGTCAAGGCGAAGGCCGAGGTGATCGTGGCGGCCCAGAAGCGTTTTGGCACGCAGGTGACGGTGCCCGGCGAGCTCGACTTTGCCCTGGGCAGTGCGTTTTATCTCGAAAAACTCGAGGCCGCCGGGGTCGAGCCGATCGCTGCGAACCTGACGATCGCGGGCAAGAAGTTGGAGGCCGGGCGGATCATCGAGGTCGGTGATATCAAGCTGGGCGTGGTCGGCGCGGTTGAGCCCAGACATTATGAGGGGCTCGAAGATGTGGCGACCACCGAGCCGGTTGAGGCGGTCAAAAAGGCGGTCGCGGCGCTTAAAAAAGATGGCGCCACCACGACCCTTTTGATCATGCATGGCGACCTCGCCGCGACCCGCGCGGTCTTAAACGCGGTCGACGGCATTGACTTTGGGGTCGTGGGCCACGCGCCGCGCGAGAGCGATGAGGTGCAGCAGGCGGGCGGTGGTTTTACGCTCGAAGCCTTCGACCAGGGGCGCTATTTGGGCGTGCTAAAGCTCTATGAGCGCGACGCCCAGGGCGCCTATTCGAACGCCGGCGCGGCGAGCGTCAGCGAGATCGAGAAGTTGGAGCGGGTGATTGAGCATAAGCAGGGGCAGGTGGACCGCTTTCCGCCGTCGAAGCGCCACGAGAACCCGCCTATTTTGGCGCGTCTGCAAGATGATATCAAAGACTTAAAGGAGCAGGTTGTGGCATTGAAGAGCGCGTCGCTAAACGTGCCGGAGAGCGGCAACGCGTTTATTTACCGCCCGATCGCGATGGTGCCCGGATTGCCGATCAACGAGGCGATGGAGTCGGAGCGTCGGGTCTTTAACGAGAGCCTGAAGTCCCTGCAGATGGCGGTGAAGCGTGAGGTTGTTCCGCCCAAAGAGGGCGAGGCGTTCTATGTTGGCACCAATAATTGCGCGACCTGTCACGTGGGGGCGAAGAAGTTCTGGGACGGCACGGCGCATGCGAAGGCGGTGAAGACGCTCGAAGACCGCGACAAGCTCTTCGACCAGAGCTGCATCGGCTGTCACGTGGTGGGCTATGAGAAGCCGGGCGGCAGCGTCATCGGTAAGCTTCACTATGAGGCGAAGCTCGGCGAGCGCACCATCCAGAAGGACCTGGAGAACGTGGGCTGTGAGAATTGCCACGGTCCGGGCTCGGCGCATATGGCGATGCCGGTGGACGCGGCGGGCAAGCCGCAATTTATCAACCCGACCCCGACCGTGACTCAGTGCATGGAATGCCATGTTCCGGAGCATTCGCCGAAGTTCAACTTCGACGCGTATGTCAAAGATATCACCGGCGCCGGCCACGAGTTTAAGTCGAAATAAGGTGTGGCCAGCAACGAAAAAGCCCCGCTCGCGCGGGGCTTTTTTTTATTGGCCGAGGGCCAGCTTTAACTTGTCGGCCTGGTGGCGCGCGATGGACGCCTTGGAGCCGCTGGGGAATCGTTTCAGGTAGTCTTGGTACGCGTTGAGCGCGCCCTGGTGGTCGCCCATATCGCGTTTGGCTTTGCCCAGGCCGATATAGGCGTCGCCGTAGCTCGGGTTTAGGGAGATGGCCTTCTGAAATTGGGCGGCGGCAGCGGGCGGGCGATTCAAGGCGATCAGCGACCAGCCCAGGCCGGTGATGGCCGAGGAGTTGCTGCGGTCGCGGCTTAAGACCTTGTGATATTGCTTGCGCGCCTGCTCGGATTTGCCGGCGTCCAGCGCCTTGCGGGCGCTTTCGAGCAGCTCGGTCACGCTGAGCTCTCTGGGCTTTTCGGGGACCGCTGCCTCGGCGTCCTTGTCCGCTTTAGCGAGGGCGCTGTTGATATGAGGGTGGGCTGCCGCGATGGCGCTGGTGAGTTTTTCATGCTCTGCCGCGAGCGCCTCTTGCTCGGCCTTTTGGGCAGCTAGCGCCTGCTCATCTTCACCGGCGGCTGCGGCTTCGGGGGCGCTCGCCTGGGCGGCTGCGTCGGCCTGCACGGAGGGCGATGCGTTGGCCCCGAGCAGCTCCTGAACGAACGGTGGCTTGAGCAAAAATAGGGAGAGGCCTGCGCCGAGGACGACGGTCGCCGCGATAATGATCGGGGTCTTGCTTCGCGACGGGGTTGAGTCACCGGCGGCGTGGACGATGCTCGGGTGTTGGGCGCTGGGCTCCCGCGTCGTCGATTGTAGGGCGAATGAGCCGCTGACTTCTCGCCCCGGTGGTTCGAACTCGCGCTCTTCGGCGAGCGTGCCTGGCAACTCGCCCAGGCTCCAATTGTCTTCGGGGTCAACGACAGGTTCGGGCACGCCTGCCCCGTAGACGCGCGATGGCGGCGCAGGCGGAGGGGTTTGAGTCGGCGTATGCGCGGGGCGTCGCGGCGCTTCTGGCGGCATTGCTTTTGAGGCGAATGGAGTCTGCGAGCGGGCAGGGTTGGGGCCCGAGGGTTGGCGGGAAGCCGCGTTATGTGTGCCGGATTGCGGGCGTGCAGGCGGCAGCCCGTGTTGTCGAGCGGTGGGCACGCGCGGCTGTGAAGCGAAGTCTCGTGGGACATCTGCCGAGTTCGGTCGCGGCGCACGGGTGCTCGTGAATTCGGCGGTCGGACCGGAGTCCGGCAGCTCCGCCGAGACCTGCTTCTCGCGCGGGGCGCTGATGTTCGCCACGCTCTCTACGGCCTGGAAAATGGGCATGAACTCGCCGATCGAGCCCAGCGCCTTCCAGCCGCGTCCGGTGCGCGAGATCTCGTCGGGTTTGCTGACGACCCCCTGTAAGATCCAATGATGTAATTCGTTGAAGCCCAGGAAATAACGGATGTCGCCGCTGGTGTGGCTGCGGAGCATCCAGCGGCGCTGGGTCTCCTGGTGCAGCGCGGCGTGGGTTTGCATATGAAAAATATGCTCACATTGACTGCACTTCAATGTGCTCGCGCTGCCCCGCAGTTGGCGGGTGTCGATTTCGTAAAGCGTGTCGCATTCGGGACAGCGGATGTCCATATTAAGCACTCCAGCCATGAGTCGACGTGCTGCGCGTTGAGGTGCGTCTGAGCGTCAAAGATGCGTTGGCGTCTTAATCCTCAGCGGCGGCCGGTGTTGCGGTTCCCCGGAGTTCATCGAGTGTTTTTTGAGCGGTCGCGGCGTCCTCGGTACGCCCCATTTCGGTATATACTTTGACGAAGAGCACATAGATCGCCACGCGCTTGGGCTCGAGCAACTTTGCGTTATTGAGCTTTACGCTCGCCGACTGCAGGCGGTTATTCTCGATGGCGAGCTCGGCGTCTGCGATGAGGCGGTCAACCGCCTTGGCGACGTCGGGGCTCACGGCCTCGGCAGAATCCGGCGCAGCCTGGGCTTCGGCGCTGGGTGAGTCTGGGGCGGGCGCGTCATTTGGCGCGGCCACCGGTTGGTCGACCGGCGTGGCGGGCGCCTCGCCGAGGATCGCCGATTTGATATCGTAAACGCCGAGCACCTGGACGGCGAGCAAGACGCCGACGGCGAATAGGAGGCCGGCGATGGGCCATAGGATCAGGTTGGCCTTCGAGCCGCCCGATGAGGCGTGGGAGTCGGTGGGCGTGATGATCTTACGCGGCGGCGCGGGGCTGGGGGATTCCCATCCCTGGGCGCCCGGCGAGGGCGGTTGGGGCGTCGTCGAGCCCGGCTGCGGTGTGAATGATGCCTGGTCGAACGGGCCAGAAGTTGGTGCGCCTGGGGCGCTCGGCGCGGGCGCGCCTGGCAACGGATTGCCCAGGGGCGGGTGCGTCGGGATCGCCGACATCGCGAACGTGCGCTTGCGCGCGGCGGGCTTGCGCTGGAATTGCGGCCAGGCGCTCACCGGATAATAGTCGGCGTCGCCGGCCAATTCGTAGCCGTCGAGCTCTTCGCGGCTCGCGAGCCAATTTTGCAGGCTGTCGTTGTCGCTGAATTCGTAGATTAGGCCGAAGTTTGTCTTAAGCTTCCACGGGCCTTCGTGGGTGGCGTTCGGGCCGAAAGTTTCGGGGGCCGAGGCCTCGTCGGGGCCGGGTTGCGCGGGCTGTGACGACGGAATCGATGGTGGCGCGGGCATCGAAGGCGCGGCAGGTTGCGCCGGCGTGGTGTTGGCCGGAGCGTGCTGCGGCTGCGGCGGGCTCTTCGGCGGGGGCGACGCGTGGGCGAAGGGGTTCTCCTCGGGCGCCAGGCGCTCGGTATGTGCCGAGGCTTCGAGTTGCGTGCGCAGGGGTGCGTGCTCGCGGGTGTCCGAGTTCGAGTCCACATTTTGTGCGGGCGTCGGGTCGTTAAAGACCATATGATCGAAGGTGTCACCCGAGATGATTTCGGTGGAGGCGAAGTCGTCCGCCTCGTCGTCGGGTTCGTGTTGGGCGCGCAACCTCGCGATGTCGGGGTTCGACATCTCTACGGTGCCGTCGACAGAATCATTCTGGCCGCCAAAGCCCAGGGCCTTGGGGATATCCGGTGCGCTCATGACCTCGGTGGCTGCGCCGACATCGTCATTGGCCCAGTCGCTGCTCGGCGCCATCTGGTTGACCAAATCGCGCAGCGCGGGGGCTTTAGCGACGGAAGTTTTATCTTCAAACGCGTCCAGAGCCTCCGTATCGGGGGCGTCGGGAGTGTCCGGGTAGACGATGAATTTATGTTTACACGAGGGACACGTGATCTTTCCCCCGGAGGCGGGTACGTTCGCGTCTTTGACGCGATATCGAGAATCGCAATTCGGGCACTGAACAATCATTCGGGAAGCTGCTCTGTCACGGGCAATGTGGGGACGAGTCGTTGTCGGAACGCTCCTTGTGAGCGCCGAGTTCGCCGGGCAAGAGTCCGAGGCCAGCGGCGGCGTCGGTCTAGCGAGCGAGGTCGCTCAAGCGATTGAGGTTATTAAATCACACCATGGGGGGGTGTGCAAGAAGATAGGCTATTGAGAGGCCTAGGCGTGGGAACAAGCAGATATCTGAAGTTTTTTGGTGAAAGGCTATGCTAGATTGTGCGAGAAATCGCGATTAACGAAGCGGATGGAGCGGATGGAGCTGGCTATGGTGGATGATACGCGGTGGGTCGGGGCGAAGATTGAGTGGCAGCGTCGCGGGCGGGTGAGGCTGCGGCGGCTATCGTCGGCAGACCTTGGGCTGCTGTCGCAGGCGCGCGGGGCGACGATGGGGCGCGCGCAGATCTTCGAGGCGTGGCCGAAGCCTGCCAGCGTCGATGCGTTGATGCGCGAGTATCCCGAGCTGCAGTTGGCCGTGGAGGTTGACCAGCGGGTGGTCGGTGGGCTGCTTTGTCAGCCGGTTCGAAGCGCGTCGGCAGAGGTGTTGCACCCATGGTCGCGGCGCGAGCCGTTGGTTGCGCGAGCCGAAGAGAAGCGAAGCTCAGGCGAGGAGGTGTTGCGCGGCACCGGCGCGGTTCTGCTCGCCTCGGTCTCTGCGCGTGAGGCGCAGATGGCGCTGCGCGTGGGGCGTCAATTGTTGGTGCAGCAACGTGGGGCTGAATCGACGATCAGCGTGGTACGGTCGGTGGGTTGGCGCGACTGGAGTGAGGCGCGCGGGCCGGTGAGCGCAGAGGCCTATTTGCAGCAGGTGCACGCGCGCGCGGTCGAGGACGCGCGTTTGAGCGTGTTTTTGGACGCGGGCTATGTGATGCGGGGCTATTGGCAGGTGGGTGATGCGATCGATGTGATGATGTGTTGGACGTACCGTGCTCATTGAGTTGAGCCCGATAGTTTTTGGCAGCAAGAAATACTAAAACTCGCCGATTTGGCGAGTTTTAGTATTTTTCTAAACTACGGTGCTACGCGTGTGCCGGGCGATCAGCCACCGACAGCAGCGGTAAGCAGGCCGGAAGCATCGATCTGAAGCGTGATCAGAATCGTGATAACGAACGCGTAGATGACCAGCGACTCGATGAGAGCCAGGCCGAGAATGAGGGGGGTGAAGAGCTTGTCAGCAGCACCCGGGTTGCGAGCGATACCTTCGAGAGCGGCAGCAGCGGCTTTAGCCTGAGCGAGCGCGCCACCGAAAGCGGCGAGGCCGATACCGAAGCCTGCAGCGATCGCCATCATCGAGAACATCGAGTAGATGTTGGCGGAAGCGGCGGCATCCTGAGCGAATGCGGTGCTGCTGGTAAGGGCGATGACTGCGAACGTGCTCACGAAAGCGATAACCTGATTCTTGGACAACATAAACGAATCCTCCTGACTCCGGCGCTTCATTGGAGTTGCGGCCGTATGCCGCGTGCGCCTGGGTTGATTTGGTGAACGAATAATGGTGATGAAAAAATTTATGAGATGCTCTGTTTATGGGAGCATCAACGCACTCAAGCGCGCCCTGTTAGTGCGAATCGTGCGAGACTGCAAGTGAGATATAAATTGTTGTGAGTAGGCAGAAGACCAGGGTCTGAATGGTGGAGACCAAAAGACCGAGGAAAAGGAACGGAACAGGCAGCAAAAACGGCACTGAGAGCATCTCACTGGCGAGTTGGCCGAACATTCCGACGACCATATGGTCACCGGTCATATTACCGGCGAGACGAATGGCGAGGCTGACGGGGCGGAAAATATGTCCGATCAGCTCGATCACGAGCATCAGCGGCGCGATAAACCAGATCGGCCCGAGGAAATGCTTAAGGTAGCCGATTCCGTGTTCGCGGAAGCCTGCGATATTATAGGTCACGAAGACCACCGCGGAGCAGGCGAGGCTGGTGTTGAGGTTGGAGGTCGGCGGAGCGAGTCCGGGGACCAGGCCCATCAGGTTGCCCAGGAAGATGAAGACCGCCAGGGAGGCGATCAGCGGGAAATACCGCCGGGCGTTCTCCTTGCCCATCATATCGGTCATCATGCCGAGGACGGCGCCGAAGATCAGCTCAAAGAAGTTGCGAACGCTAAATTTCCCCTCGGGGATCATCGCGGTTTCTTTGTTGGTGAATTTGCCGCGGGCGATGAGCCCCAGCGTCACGATGATCGCGATGAGCACCAGGGTCATAACGATATGGGTCACGCCAACGTCGGCGCCGGGTTTCAGCAGCGGGTTGCCGAAGACGTCGTTATAACTCCCGTGCGCAAGCTCGGGCGAAAATAGGTCGATAAAGGTTTGATCTGCCATCGGTTTATAAGCTCTCGGTGTCGTCTTGGTTGGCGTCTTCGTGCGGGGCGCTGGAGCGGTTCATGACCACGACAGCCTGCCACACGATGGCCAATAAAAACGTGCTATACCCAATGATATAGCCGATAACATCAGCGCCGACGATCGCGATAAAGACGTACGTCAGCACGAATAAAAGAAATAATTTAATCAGCAAAATCGCTGACCAGCGTCCGGTGCCGGTTTCGCCCTTTTGGGCGGATGCGACCATCTTGCCGCTGACCCACGCGACGACGCGCAGGTTAAATGCACTTACCATCGTCCCTAGAAGGGTTGCGCCGGCAAATTCCGCAGTTAGCACCAACCACCCGAGGGCAGCCAGCGCCACTCCGATGATGATCGTCTTGGAAACGAGTCCGTTGACGAATGTGGTTCCAAATGAGGTCATCTTGGACCCTGGTGTTATTTCAAAAAGCGTTTCGTGACCCGGTAGATGTGCCACAGGGCGGCGAGCATGCCCAGAAGTATCAAACTAACCACGCCCCAGGGGGTGGTGCCGAACTTCTCGTCAACCCAGAAGCCTATCACGCTTCCACCGACCACTAATGAGACAAATTCGAAGCCCATGGCGCCGTAAATTCCCAACATCTTTAGTTGGGAGGGGGCACCGGAATCATCGCGGCGATTATCGTCGTTTTCCGAGTCATTCACCTGATTCCCCGTGCGCATTCTGAAGAAACAATGTTTGCGCTATAAAATCGGCTCGAATTGTCACGTGTACCGCCGCATTTATAGCCAGCGGTCCGTTCGCGGCGACTCACTAACATAGGGGTATAGGGGCGTCAACTGCTTATAGGGTGATCTCCAAAGGGTAATTGAGTAGGCGCGCCCGTGGGTCGCGCGAGCGCTTCTGTGACTGCGACGCCGACTATGCGTTGGCGAGCGTGTGCCGGATGCGGTCGACCTCGATCGAGGGGGCGAAGATCGGCAGGCTCAAGACTTCGTCGCAGGCGGCCGTGGCCTGGGGTAGCGTGTCCGGATAGCGCGGGCATTCGCGATAAGGCGGCATCTGGTGGAGGCTCTCGCGATAGTAAATGGCGCTGGGGATGCCCGCGTCTGCCAGTCGCTTTTGAAGGGCGGGGCGATCGGCGGTGCGCAGCGTATATTGGTTATAGGTGTGCAAGCAGCGCGGCGCTTCGTCTGGGACGGTGATCTCGTCGAGGTCGCCAAGGGCGTGGTGATAGCGCTTGGCGAGGTCGCGGCGTTGGGCGATCCAGGCGTCGAGGCGGGGGAGCTTGACGCTGAGGACGGCGGCCTGGATGGCGTCGAGGCGGAAGTTTCCGCCGATGCGTTGCTGGCGAAATTTCGGTTGGCTGCCGTGGTTGCATAGCAGTCGGATGCGCTCGGCCAGCTCGGGGTTATGGCAGGCGATGAGTCCGCCGTCGCCGAGTGCGCCGAGGTTTTTGGTGGGGAAGAAGCTATAGCAGCCGACGTGGCCCATCGCGCCCGCCTGCTGGGGGCCGGAGCCGGGGAGGTCGAAGGTGGCGCCCATGGCCTGCGCGCAATCCTCAATCACATAGAGGTCGTTTTGCCGGGCGAAGGCGAGGATCTTCTCCATATCGCAGGTCTGGCCGAAGATATGCACCGGCATGATCGCGCGAGTCTTCTCGCTGAGCGCATCTTCGAGCAGCGCGGGGTCGAGGTTAAAGGTCGCGGGATCGATATCGACGAAGACCGGCGTCGCGCCCACGCGCGCGATCACCTCGGCGGAGGCGCAGAAGGTAAAGGGCGTGGTGATCACTTCATCCCCTGGGCCGATCTCAAGGGCCATGAGCGCGGCCAGCAGGGCGTCGGTGCCCGAGGACACGCCGACGGTGTGGGAGACGCCCAGGTAGGCGGCTGCTTCTGCCTCGAATTTCTCTACGAAGGGGCCGCGGATAAACCGGCCGGAGTCGATGACCAGGGCGATCGCCTGGGCGATCTCTTCGCGGATGGGTTCGTGCTGGGCTTGGATGTCGAAAAAAGGAAGTTGGGTCATTTGGGATATTGGGTAGCGTAAGGGTGTTGGGCCTTTGGCCGATGGCGTTGGGCAGCGCGTTGTGTGCGGCGCTTAGACCACCACGACCCGGAATTCGGCCAGCGTGTCGGCAAAGTCAGCAGGGCGTGCGCAGTGATAGACCCAGCGTTGGACCATGTCGTCGGGGACGTAGTTGAGCCAGGGGCCGGGCTGCAAGGATCTCAGCAGCGCTTTGTACTTCGGGGCATCGGTGTCGTCCAAGAATTTCTCGGCGGCGGTCTGGATGGTGAAAATATCGCCGAGCGATTCCGGCGGGGTACCCTTATATTTTAATTTGGATTGAAAATGGCTGATGCCCCCTTTGGTGTTGGTCATGAAGCCGTGGTGCTCCAAAACAGCGTCGAGCAGCCAACCCCAGATGCTGCCGAAGAAATGCTCAATATACCATCCGTCGCGCGCGCCGGTCGGGTGCATCAAGATTGTCTTCTCCTCGACGCCGACAAAGTCGGCGAGGTCTCGGGCGAGGTCGAAAGAATAGCGCGGGCCCATGCGGGAGAGAAAGCTGGGTTCATCCGGGAGGTTATTCGATTGGACGAAGATTTTTTGGTCTTTGACGCGGGTGACCTTTCGTTGCTTTCCGGCCAGGAGGAAGCCGACGTGCGAGGCGCTACTTTCCTCCAGGCGGCTCTTGTCCTTGCGCGATAATAAGGCAGTGCCGACCTGGCGGCCGGTGGTCTCGTCGATGACCTCGACTTCGCCGTCGGGATCGATATGGGTGTGCATCTGCCCGTAGCGATAGTCTCGGCGCGCCGGTTCGTCGGCCACGAATTGGCCGCGGGCGTTGGCGTGGAAATAGCCTTCGCGTCGCATCGTTTCGAGGACCGCGCGGCAATCCGCGCGGGTCCATTCAGCGGCGACATCGGGCGGGAGTCGTTTGTGTAGGACCCGATCCGAGACCCAGTTGTCGGGGTTTTGGAAGAGCAATGAGGTCGCTTGTTGGGGCAGAATCGACGGGCGAAAGGGGATCGCTTCGACGAAGAGTTGACCCGCGCGCGCGCATTTTACGAGGTGCTCAAAGCGCTGCAAATCAAAGGCCGACGCGTAGAGGCACGTCACCTGGATGTCGCCGCCGCGTCGGTTGCTGCGTCCGATCCGCTGTGTGAATGAGGCGACATTCGCGGGTGGATTGAGCAAGACGACGCGGTCGACGTTGCCGATGTCGATGCCCAATTCGAGGGTCATCGTGGCGACGCAGACGCCGTGGGTCGCGTTGAGGAAGCCGCGCTCGGCGCGAAGTCGCTCGGGTTTGGCCAGGCTTCCGTGGTGCGCGAAGACCGGCAGGCCGTCTTCGGCGGCCAATAGGGCGGCGATATATTCGACTTCGTCACGTTTATTGGCGAAGACCAGAATCTTACTGCCTAGCTGATTCTGGGTGAGGCGATAAATACTCGCCGCGGCGTCGCGCATCCGGTGAAATTGTTCGTATTCGACGCTCAGGTCGCGGTCGCGGCCACCCTGGACGCGCAATATCTCTAAATCCTCGGGGGAGTTGGGCTGGGCGAATTCGAGCCCCAGGCGCTCGGCCTGCGGGGCGGTGGCCGAGGCGCAGCAAATCTGCAGGTTGGGGCGAAAGCTTTTGATGCGCGCGACGAGCGCGCGCGTATGGTCGCCGCGATTGCCCCCATCGAGCAGATGAACCTCATCGAGGAAGATCGATTCGACGTGTTTGAGGCCGTGCGGTTTTCGGCTGAGGAGTGAATCCAGGGATTCCGGAGTGGTGATCAGGACATTTGGCGGGCGATCCGGGTCGAAATTTGGGCTGTCGCCACTTTTGAGATCCACGCTCAGATTGCAGGCCTGGATCGGCCTTCGCACGCGTCGCAAAAAGTCGTTGCATAGTGCACGGGTGGGGCAGAGGATGATGACGCGTAAAAAACGCTGCGCGGTGGATTTTCTCGCAGCGCGCTGCATGGTTCGCTCGAGCATCGGGCCGAGCAGGGCTTCGGTCTTTCCCGAGGCGGTCGCCGCGCAGAGGACCACTGATTTCCCCTCAACGATCGGTTTGATCGCGGCGAGTTGGGGGTCGGTGAGGCGGCCGAATCGCCCGAAGAAGGCGTGCCAGACGTGCGGCAAAAGCCGGCGCGCCTCGCGTTCGCCGAAGTCCCCCTTGGGCGCGCGCGCAGGGCTATATTCGAGCGCGTCTTCAAGGCCCGCGAAGGGGTCATCCTGCAGCGCGAACGACTTATCGGAGGAACTCGTCATGCGTAGAGGCCTCGCAGATCTTGGACGACGCGCTTCATATCGTGGGGGCGATGTGTGGCGAGGTCGAGGAACTCGACGATGAATTTCATTGCCTGGCGTGGGTTTTCGACATAACCCGAGCCGAGCAATCCGGCGACGACTTTTCCGAGGGCGCCGACGACGCGTTCATCGATGATGGATTCGGGGCGGGCGCGGCGATAATAGGTGAAGACCCGCTCTACAAGTGCCTGATAGTCCTCGAGTTTCAGCGGGTTGAGCTCGGCGATGGCGCTCGCAGGGACCGCTTCGCCCAGCGCCTCAAGCCCCTCGGTATTCGGGGTCATCGCGAAGACGGTATAGAGCCCGGGGCCGGCGAAGATCGCTGCGTCGCTATTCGCTGGGCCAGCGGAGGTCGGCATCGGATATTGCGGCGGCAAATCCTGCAGGATCCCGCTGCCGCCGAGGCTTAGCTCCGAGGGGTCGAAGGGCAAGATATCGTCATCGTTGCCGACCGACGCCCAGGTGAGCGCCTTAAATAGATTACGCGCGTATTCGCGGTTTTCGCTCGACAGAAGCGAGTAAAACTCGGCCTCATCGACCAGGATAACCCAGCCGTTATAGCCGAGTTGGCGAGCCATCGCGGAGAGGCCGCTGAGCAGATAACCGTAGATTCGAGCCCAGGGGCGGTAGTCCTTCATGCTGAAGATATGGCCGCGGTTGCCGAGCACTCCGCGCAGGTCTTCGTTGATCTCGGTGGTCGAGATCGTCGGGTGTCCTTCGAGCCAATCGAAGAGCAGGCGAAGGATATGCTCCTGGGTTTCGCGATTGAGATCTTCGGTGTCGGCCAGTCGTTTGAGGTAGCGAAGGGCGGTCGTAATATAGAGGTGAGCGCCGCTTTCGAGGTTGTTTCGAACCTGTCCCTTGGCGTTTGCCTGAAATGCGTCGAGCGCGGCGGGAGCGTTGAGCGCGCGCTCAAAGAGCGGTTGCAACCCGCGAGCGGGGCCGTCGGAGTCGGGCAGATCCGGGTATTGAAGCGAGTGGATCAATTCGCGATAGACGCGTTTGGGGTGGCTGGGGGCGGTCTCTTCGGGGTTGAGGACGACGTGTGAGACCAGGTAATTCTGGCGCAGCGCGTGTTGGCCGATCAACTCGAGCAGATGTGTTTTGCCCGCGCCGTAGCCGCCTAAAAAGGCGCGCACCGCGCCGCCGTTTTCGGTGGCGCGCGTGAGATCGCTCTGGACCAGGGCCACCTCGGCCTCGCGCCCGACGGTATAGGCGTCCAGCGACGCGCTCGGAACCACGCCCAGGCGCATGGCTTCCAGGGTGCGTGAGGCGCGAATGCTTGTCTCAAGATTCTTATTCATGGACTCGTTCCGGCGTCTCAAAAGTCTTGGAATTCGTCATCGCTGACGAGCACGAGGTTGTTGAGCGACTCGTTGCCATCGAGCACCAGATCGATGGCGCTATCCAGGCCAAGCGCCTTCTCGCCGTCGACCATTTGGGCGTGCAAAAAGTCCACCATCGTTTTGACAAAGAGGCGGCGGTGGTTGACCTCGAATTGGGATTGCACGCAGGCGCGGGCCAGGATGTCGGCGTTATTTCGCTGAATCTCTGCGTCGAGCTTAAAGCCGCGCGCGGCCTCGAAGATCGGGATCAGGCGCTCGCCGATCGCGGTGAGCAGCTCCGCGGGCTCCAGGTCAAGCTTTTCGAGGTCGATGAGGACGGCCTGCGGGCTTCGCACGCCGAGGGGGACCGGGGTCTTGAGGCGCTGAAAAAGCGCCGGGTAATCCGGGACCACGGTGCGCATAAACTCCGGCGGAACCGCGTACATAAAGAGGGTGTTCGGGAGTTGATGGCGCCCGCAGAGGTCGATGACCTGGCGCAGGTTATCGCCGATCGTTTGGCTGCGCTTGGCGCTCACCGAGAGGTTGCGATCGACCTCGTCGAAGAGCAGGGCGGTGCCCGCAAACCCGAGGCCTTTGACCATTTGAGTGAGGCTTCGAAGCATCAAAAAGCCGTTGGCGCGGCTCATCTCCTCGTAGATTCCCCAATCGCGCACTTCGGCGCGCGGGATGGGCTCGCCGCGCAGCCACGCCTCGAGGCGTTGGACGCGCTCATAATCCTCTTCGAGCCAACCTAACGCGAACTCGACGATGGCCTTTCGATACGAGACGCTCTCGCAGGAGACGCGCGCCACGTGACGCTGGATCCAGCGCTCCACCTGGTGTCGGGCCTCGACATGCGGGCGCTCGTGGCCCTGGGCGCGCAGGTCTTCTTCGAATTCGTCGACGCGCCGGTCGACCAGATCCCGCAACATATCGGTGATGCCGTAGCGCGGGCCTTCGCCGTCGGTCGGCGACTTCATGGCGATGCGTCGGGCGACCGTCGAGTAAACCTTAAGGGTGTCATCATAGGGGCATTCGGTGGGCGATAATTCAACCACCGCCACCGCGAAGCCGTGGCGCCAGGCCATATCGCGCACGCAATAGAGGAAATGCGTCTTTCCTCCGCCGAAATAACCTTGCACGAGCTTGAAGCTCGCGCCGCCTTTGAGTTGGCGCTCGAAATACTCGCTTTCGAGCACTTTGAGGTAGCTCTCGTTGCCGACATTAATCCATTCGACGCCGAATTCAGGCGGCTGTCCGCTCTCGCCCAGACGCTGCAGGATATGAGATGCGACCCGCGGGTCGATGGTGGCGTGTTGTGTCATAGCTGGTTTCTCGGGCCGTATATGGAATGCTTGAGCGAGACAAGTTTGATGAGCACGCGTGCTTCACGCGCGCCGCGCTGCTCGCTCGATGAATCTTGTGCATGATGAGGCTGATTCAGGCCGCAGGCGCGGCGGTGAATCGAATAGAGCGGTAATATTGCCCGTTTCCGGAGCCGATCGGAATATAGAGCACATTGCGTTTGTCGCGGGTGGAGCCACCGGTGGCGGCGCCGATATCCAGGCGCTTGCCGTCGTGCTCCAGCATCGCGTCGCGGCGCAGTTGGCTGAGCTGCCAGGCGAGTTGGTGGCGGGTGAATGGTTGAAGGGCGTCGACGCCCTTTTTTCGCCAGTTCGCGCGGGATAGGCGCATCATCGACATCGGCATCAACACATCGACCAGGTCTACGCGCTCGCCGTAGGGCAGGCCCTCGGCCGCTAGAACAGTGCGATAGGATGCGTGCAGGGCGTTGAAAAACTCCTCGGAATCGAGCGCCTGTTTCTTGATCTCTTTGAGCGCGTTTTCGCGGGCGTCGAGGAGTTTTCGCGCGTCGAGTTCGACCTCGCAGATAAGCTCGTGGCCGTAGAGCACGCGGGTGCAGCCCAGATCGAAGTCGACCTCAAGCGTCATCGGGTCGGCGTAGGCGACATAGGGGGTGTCTGAGAGCTTTTGCAATTTGATATTGCTCTCGGCGGCGCGCTTCTCCAACTCGGCGAAGAAGGTCATGCGCGTTTTTAGGCGCAGCTTCTGCATGCCGCTGTCGATCTGCTTGAGCAACGCTTCGCGTTGGGCGTCGAGCTCGGGCACGCCGAGCGCATAGCCCTCCAGGCTCTGGGCGATGTCGAGCCAATCGGTAAATGTGGCCGGCGAGGGCGCCTTCCCCTGAACCTGCTTGAGGAGTTTTTCGGTGCGTTTGACCCGCCGGGCGTGCGTTTTTAATTGCTGATAAAGCGCCTCGGCCAATTCTTGCGTCGGATCTTTTTTGTCTTGAGTTGTTTCGACTGCATCTTGGGTCATCGCGCGCTCCCTTTGGAACCAAAATTTGAGAAGTATTTGAGGTATAAAAAAACTGACAGCCCGCGCTTGCAGGTTGTCCGTCTGAAATACAGAAAGTCAGTGGATTCGAGTGCTCAATCCCGGGCTAATATTTATCGGCACACCTGATCAAATGACAAGTAACTATTTTGCAGGTATTTTCGATGTCCCGAGATTGACGTCGCAATAAAGATCTTATTGGGCGGGGACGCGCTCAATCTGCTCGCCGGCCAAGCGGTACTGATTTGCGCAGCGCGCGCATATGAGGTCGTCGTCGAGCCGCTCACCACATGCGCATACCCAGCCGATTTGGCGCGCCGGGTTGCCGACGACGAGCGCGTGCGCGCGGAGATCGCATGTGACGACCGAACCGGCGCCGACCAGCGCGTATTCCCCGATGACTCGGGGGTGGGCGGTTGAGCCGCAGACAATGGTGGCGTTCGCGCCGATGCTGGCGCCGCGGCCGACGCGGGTCGCGCCGTATTCTGAGCGGCGCGAGACGTGCGCGCGGGGGTGGCGCACATTGGTAAAGACGGCGCTGGGGCCGACGAAGACGTCTTCGGCAAGCACGACACCGTCGAAGATCGAGACGTTATTCTGGATCTTTGAGCCCGCGCCGATGCGGGCGCCGCCGGCGACGAATACATTTTGCCCCAGCGAGCAATTCGCCCCGATCTCGGCGCCCGCGCAGATATGCGAGAAGTGCCAGATGCGGGTGCCGTCGCCGATCGTCGCGCCCGGGTCGATGATGGCGCTGGGGTGGGCTGTGACCGCGCTCATAGTGGCAACTCCACGCTGGTTTTCAGGCGCGCCGACCGATAAGCCGCCTCGATGATCTCCAGCGATTTTAGCCCTTCTCGCCCGTCGACGTCGACCGGCGCGCCGTGCTGGAGCGCGTCGAGGACGTTGGCATAATAGCGAAGATGGCCGTTGCCATAGAAGTCGCGGGTTTGCTGGTTGATCGCGTCGATATCGTCGTCGGGCGCGCTCGTATTGGCGTCTTCAAAGCGCCAGGTCTCGATCTGATCGCAGGCCTTGCCGCCCAGGACCGCGGTGCCTCGGCTGCCGGCGATGGTCATCGAGGCGCGAAGGTTCTCGGGGTAGGTGAGCATCGTGACGCTCATCGACCCCAGCGTGCCGGCGCGCCAGCGCAGGTTGAGCACGCCCGAATCCTCGACCTCAATCTTGCGCCCGAGCGTCGCGGTGAACGCGTGCACGTCGGCGACCGGGCCGAAGAGCCAACTCAGAAGATCGATATAATGGCTGGTCTGGTTCAGGAATGCGCCGCCGTCCAATTTGCGGGTTCCGCGCCAGTCTTCCGCGTCATAATAGTCTTGCGGGCGCGTCCAGAAGACGTCGATATCGATCAGGTGCACATCGCCGAAGCGCTGCGCATCCAGCGCGTTTTTGAGCAATTGCAGGGTCGGGTTATAGCGCAATTGCTTGACGATAAAGAGTGTTTTGTCGGCCGCCTCGCACGCTTCGACCATGCGCAGGCCATCTTCCCAATGGGTCGCGATCGGCTTCTCGCAGATGATATGGCAGCCGCGCTGGGCGCCTAGGATTGCCTGCTCGGGGTGCAGGCCGCTGGGCGAGGTGAGGATCAGCACGTCGGGACGCGTGTCTTTGAGCAACACTTCGAGCGAAGCAAACTCGGGGGCGCCATGCTCCAGGCTCGCCGCGCGTCGCCGCTCGGGGTCGGGGTCGCACACCGCGATAAGCTCGGCGCGCCCGCTGTGGTGGCGAAGCGCGCGCAGATGTTGGCGGGCGACGCGGCCGCAACCGACGAGGGCAAAAGTGATCGGGGTGGACTTCACAAGGTGGCTCAGGTGGTGGGTAAATTGAGGGTCTGCGGTTGCAATGAGACCCAACGCGGCCATGATTTATCGTAAATCGCGCTGATGCAACAGACTCTGGCGATTATTATCGCCAGGCGCGCCGTGGCGGCTGCGGCGCAGGTCCGCACGGCCTAAGTGCGGGGCGGCTTGAATCGGCATTGGAAGTGCTTTAGAATCCGCCAATTGCAGGTTCTTCGGGCTTTTTCGCCCGTTGGGCCGCCCTGCGATGGAATGAATCGCCGAAGGTCGTGGTTTCGCTATCGCAAAAACACCCTGGCGTTCGTTGAAGTTTAATTCGCATTATTTGCTCGGATAATTACCAGATATCATGTTCCCCACCCCGCACAACTCAGTCCGTGAATGCATCAGCATCGCCATTTTGGCGGGGGTGTTGTTGGCGATCGGCATGGTTGTGTTTGCGATCCCGGCGACCTCGCATGCGATGGCCGGGGCGCAGCGCTGCATGAATACGCCGGCGTTTGATACGGTCGGCTTGCACGGGTTTTTGGAGCAAGATATTTCGGTGCGCCAGGATTGGGACGGTGAGACCCTCGCGCAGGTCACCGAGGATGCCTCGGATGAGCTCGCTGGCGCGTCGCCCTGTGGGCTTGGTCTGAGCGACGATGCCGATGCCGACCCCTCGTTTAACCTCTGCTTCGAGTCGGCAGGCGAGCCCATCTCGACGCTGCCGCGCTATATCGTGCGGTGGCGCGGCGAGAAAGAGGCCGCCTCGGTGGTGGACTCGATCTTTCTCGCGCTCGAAGAGAGCGCGGGTGAGCGAGAAGCTCCGCGCAATATTCATCAGGTCGGCTCCGCCCTGGTCGCGCTCTCCGTCGAGACCGCGCCGCGGCGACATGTGCCGGTTGAAGATAATTTGATGTGTACGACCCGCCACCTCGAGCAATGCAACGCCATGCCACCGGTGGCCGAGTCGATGCGCGTCGCAGCGCCTGCTGGCGTTCCTATCCCGCGTCATCATTTTGAGCATCCTGCAGATGCACCTACCCTCGAAACCCGCCCCTGGGCCCATCTTCGTGTGGGACCGCAATCCGGGCATCCGCGTCTTCCCGAGCAGCCCCCACGGGTCTAAGTACGCTTCAACTTCTGAACTTATCGTGTTTCCGCTTTAATCAGCGCGGGCGCAGTGCCCCGCCAATGATTCCTGAGCCTCGGTGATCGCCTCTCTACTGGGAGGGATTACTTCGGCGTCCGAATACTTGCATCAAATGCAGGGTTCGGGGTAAAGGCAAGCGCGAAACGACGAATCGATGGCTAAAAAGCGGCGCCGCAGCATATTTGGATAGAATATGTTGCCCGCTTCCAGCGATATCGGATGAGTGACGAGAAGATTAATATATTTTTAAGACGTTAAATTTTAGTTCGGATGACCTCTCGATGGCGAGCGGTCGGACACCCTTTGAAAGGAATTTCAAGATTATGGCACAAGAAAATAGTGGAAACCCTACGGCGCGCCTTCTGGTGATCGTCGTCGTAGCTTTGATTGCATTTGCAGGCGGCTTCTTCGTCTCAAATATGACCAACAAATCCGGCAACGCCGGCGACTCCGGCTCGGCAGCAGTTGCGCCGAGCCCCAGCGGCGAGCGTGGCACCGAGGGCGATGGAACGGCCCTTCCGATCGGCGACAGCTTCATTCTTGGAAAAGAATCGGCGTTGGTTACTGTGGTTGAATTCTCGGACTTCCAATGCCCCTTCTGCGCCCGTGGCGCGACGACGATGGAGCAGCTTCAGAAGAAATACCCCGACGACGTGAAGGTCGTCTTCAAGCATTACCCGCTGCCCATGCATCCGCAGGCGACCCCCGCGTCGTATGCCGCGATCGCTGCCGGCAACCAGGGTAAATTCTGGGAGATGCACGACTGGTTGTTCAAAAACCAGAAAGAGATCCGCAACCACGGCGACGATATGAAAGAGTGGGCTGGCGGACACGCCAAAACGCTCGGCCTTGATATCGAGAAATTCAATAAGGATTTCGATGATCCCAAGACCCACCAGATCGTCAAAGACGACATGGAACTCGGCGGAAAGGTTGCCGTTCGTGGCACCCCGCACTTCTTCGTCAACGGTGAGCGCGTCGTCGGCGCCAAGCCGCTGGCTGCGTTCGAAGAGATCGTTGAAGCGCACCTGAAAGAGGCCAAGAGCCTGATGAAAGGCGGCGTGGCTCGCGCTGACGTCTACGGCAAAATGGTCGCCAAGAACTTCGACGGCGGCAAAGCTGACAACAAGCCTTCTGCTGCAAAGCCGGCTGGTCCCTCCGTTGAGTTCATCCCGGTCGAGTCCAATGACCCGGTCTTCGGAAATACCAAAGATCCGTTGGTCACCATCGTTGAATTCTCCGACTTCCAATGCCCCTTCTGCAGCAAGGTCGTTCCGACCGTGAAGCAGATCAAAGAAGAGTACGGCAACGAAGTTCGTTTCGTGTTCAAGCAACTGCCCTTGGCCATGCATGCTGAAGCCAAGCCGGCTGCGCGCGCTTCGCTGGCGGCTGACCGTCAGGGTAAATTCTGGGAGATGCACGACCTGCTCTTCGAGAAGCATCGTGAGTTCAAGAGCAAATCGGCCGACTTCGAGGGATATGCTGCCGGCCTGGCCGAGCAGCTTGGCCTGAACGTCGCCAAATTCAAAAAGGATTATAACGATCCGGCCATCGCCGCTCAGGTTGAGCGTGACCTTAAGCTGGCCGGCAAAGTTGGCGCGCGTGGCACCCCGAACTTCTGGATCAACGGCGTCAACCTTCGTGGTGCGCAGCCGTTCCCGTCCTTCAAAGCCGAGATCGACAAGCAGATCAAATTGGCCAAGGAGCTCAAAGCCAGCAAGAAATTGTCGGGTGATGACCTCTACAAAGCCCTGGTCGAGAAGAATAAGGCCAGCGCCCCGAAAGCTCCGGCCGCACCGGCCGCTCCGGCTGCAAAGGTCGACGTCAAGGACCTCGCTTTGGGTAACGCGCCCATCCTCGGACCGAAGAACGCTCCGGTCACGATCGTCGAGTATTCCGATTTTGAGTGCCCCTATTGCAAACGTGGCGATGCCAGCCTGAAAGAGGCGATCGCTGACTATGACGGCAAAGTCAAAGTCGCGTTCAAGCATTACCCGCTGCCCTTCCACAAGAAGGCTCCGGGCGCGTCGAAAGCCGCCATGGCTGCCGGCGAGCAGGGCAAATTCTGGGAGATGCACGACCTGCTCTTCGAGAACCAGCGTAACCTGGGCTCCGACGACACCTATATCGGCTACGCCGAGAAGCTCGGCCTGAACGTCGAGAAGTTCAAAAAAGACCTGAAGAACCCCGAGTATCAGAAGATCATCGACGCCGACATGGCGCAGGGTTCCAAGGTTGGCGTTCGTGGAACGCCCGCGTTCTTCATCAACGGCGAGCGTCTCGTCGGCGCACAGCCTGCTTCGAAGTTCAAAGAAGCGATCGACCGCGCGCTGAAAGAAGCCAAGTAATTTGGCCGAGTTGATAGCCGCTGAGATTCTCGGCGGCTATCGGCGCTAAAAGCACGAAAGCCCGCGACTCCTTTTGGAGTCGCGGGCTTTTTATTTGGCTTGGCGAAGAGGTGCCTAGAATATGGCGCGGCGTGTGACTTGATGAAGCTCGGTGAGCGAAGTAGGGTCGCCGAGGATGTTGGTATTCACTTCATTGCGTTCGGATAAATAATGACCTCAAAGCGAACAAATTTCCTGGGGCACCTTGGACCGATGGCCCTGCTGCTGGTGTGGGCAATCCTTGTGGCGGCGGGGTGTACGTCGATGTCGAAGCCCGACGCGTCGAGCTCCAACGAGTCGAGCGCGGGGACGCTGACCAAGAAAGTCGGGGGCGCTCCCCAGGTGGCGTTTCAGGATAGTGATATCATCCCGATTATGCGCAGCCCGATGATGGGGCCGATGTCGGCGAAGGTCACCATCGTGACCTTCTCGGACTTCCAATGCCCCTATTGCCGCCGCGGCGCGGGGACGCTGTCGCAGATCTTTAAGACCTTCCCGGAAGATACGAAGATCGTCTTTAAGCAGCTTCCGCTCTCCTTCCACCCGCAGGCCGAGGACGCCGCGCGCGCGTCGATCGCCGCGTCGCGCCAGGGGCGCTTCTGGGAGATGCACGATTGGCTCTTTGAGAACCAGGACGCGTTCCGCGAGCACGACGGCGATTTCAAAGAATGGGTCGCCAAATACGCGGGCATGTTGAAGTTGGACGTGGAGAAATTCCGCAAGGATTTCGACGCACAAGAGACCACGCAGATCATCGAGCGCGACCTGAAGCTCGCCGCCGAGTTGAAGGTCGAGGGGACGCCGGCGTTCTTCATCAACGGGGAGCGCATGAACGGGGCGCTGCCCTTTGATGAGTTTGCCAGGGTCGTCGAGGCGCGCCGCGCCCAGGCCGAAGAGAAGATCGGCGAGGGCGACGTCCCGCCGAATCTCTACGCCTCGTTGGTTGCCGAGAACTATCAGCGCCAATTGCCGATGATTCCGGGCCCGTCGATGAAGGACGGGGAGGGCGACCTCGGGGAGCCGGCCGAAGAGGTGCTGCGCTTTGATACCAGCAAGTTGACCATTCATCCCGGTCAGGTGCGCGGGCCCAAAGACGCGAAGGTGACGATTTTTGCCTTCGAGGATTTTGAATGCCCCTATTGCGCCAAGGCCGACGTGAACCTCAAAGAGGCGCTGGCCGAGGTGGACGATTCGGTGCGCGTGGTCTTTAAACATATGCCCCTGAGTTTTCATCCGCAGGCGCATCCGGCGGCGAAGGCGTCGATCGCGGCGCGTGAGCAGGGTAAATTCTGGGAGATGCACGACCTGCTCTTTGAGCGCCAGGCCGACCTCGGTGAGCCGGGCATTTTCGAGGAACTCGCCAAGAGCCTTAGCCTGAATATGAAGAAGTTTAAGGCGGATATGGCGGGCGACAAATACGACGCCGAGATCAAGGCGGACACCGCCCAGGCGCAGGCGCTGGGGTTCCAGGGGACGCCGACCTTTATCATCGACGGCACCGCCGTTGTGGGCGCGCAGCCGGCCGAGAGTTTTGTGCGCGTGATTCGCGAGGCGCTCGCCGAGAAGCAATAAGAAATACGGTTTTTAGGGCCGCGCGCGGCGCCGCCATCGGGGTGAGCGCCGCGCGTATTTTATAGAGAAGTTAACGATTCATCATTTTGAGACGACGATAATATAATGGCTGAAATTCGAGGATTTCGCGCAATTCGCTATCATTTGGAAGCCGGCGACGAGCCTGCCGACCTACTGGCGCCGCCCTACGATGTCATCGACACCGAGGAGCAGGACGCGCTGTACGCCGGGCATCCGGCCAATATCGTGCGCCTGGTGCTGGGCCGCCAGCATGACAGCGATAGCGCCGAGAATAACCGCTATACCCGCGCGCGCCGCCACCTGATGGATTGGCTGGCGACCGGGCAACTGCGCCAGGATGTGCGCCCCGGCCTGTACGCGCACCAGCAGACATTTGAGGATGCGCAGGGTAACCAACACACCCGCCGCGGGTTTTTGGGCGCGGTGCGTCTGGCGACCTATGATGAGGGCATCGTGCTGCCGCACGAGCGCACGCTGCGCGGCCCGAAGGTCGACCGCCTGGAGCTGATGAAGAATTGCGAGGCGAATCTAAGCCCGATCTTCTTTCTGTATGACGATCCCGAAGGGAAGGTCGACGCCCTGCTTGAGGCGCACCGAGTGCAGGAGCAGGAGCTCGACGTGACGACGAATACCGACGGCATCCGCCACCGACTCTGGCCGGTCTTTGACGCGGACGCCCAGGCCGAGGTCGCCGAGATTTTAAAGGACGCCCAGCTGCTGATCGCGGACGGGCATCACCGCTATGAGACCGCGCTGGCCTACCGTGACTTCCGCCGCTCCGTGGCCGAAGACGGCGGCTCCGACCAGCCCGCGCCCTACGATTATGTGATGGCGTTTATGGTCAATATTCACGACCCGGGCCTGCAGGTCTTCGGCACCCATCGCGTGGTGCACGGTGTGGCGGATTTCGACGCGAGCGCTTTGCTCAAGACCCTCGAAGACTCCAAGCTCTACGACCTGCAGCCGCTGGCCAAAGAGCTGGTCGACACGCCGCTGGAGCTTGAGCTGAAGTTGGCCGAGGCGGCCGAAGATGCGCCGAGCTTCATATTGCTATCGCAGCATCTCGAGCAGCCGATTCTGGTGCAATATAAGGGAGATGAGAGCGCGCCGATTTTCGACGCCGACACCCCCGAGCAGGTGCGCCGGCTGGACGTGTCGATTTTGCATGAGGGGATTTTTGACCGGATCATCGGCATCAGCATGGAGGCGCAGGCTGCCAAGACGAACCTGCGCTATATCAAGAGCCTTGAGGCGGCCGTGGCTGCGCGCAAAAATCCCGAGCACCAGCTTGTGGTGTTGATGAACCCGACGCCGGTTGCTCAGGTGGTCGAGGTGTGTCAGTCGGGCGGGAAAATGCCGCAGAAGTCGACCTATTTTTATCCCAAAATTCTCAGCGGCCTGACGATTAATCCGCTATGAGAATGACTGGCTGATCGCGCGCGCCGGCCCCGGCTGGCGCGCGTTGGATGTTACCAAACTAAATAAGGCAGCCTGGGCGTGGCTTAAAACTTGCTTGGGCGCGGTGATTTTGCTAATTTGCTTTTGCTTAAAGATGCGGGCCCATTTCAAAGAGCTAAATAAGGCTTTTGATGCGGCCGCGCGGGCTGAAGACGAATGTTGCATTTTTGAATCAATGGTCAGGTCGGAGTGGTTCCGATGCGTGGCTCATACATGATTTATTTGGAGGATTACCGATGTTGAATCGTAAAATGATAGGATTGTTGGCATTGCTTCTTAGCGCGGGCCTTTCGTTGAGCGCCTGTGGCGATGACGACGCCGGTAAAAAAGACAATAACACAAATAACACCCAGCCCGACGCTGGCGACGAAGGTGATACTGCTGGCGAAGGCGACACCACCGGCGAAGGCGACGCTACTGGCGACGCCGACACGAGCGACCCGGAGACCGGATGCGAGCAGGACACGTGTGCCGAGGGTTATGAGTGCAACGCTGAAGCGACCGCCTGTGTGCCGGCTCCCACCGGTTGCGACCTGACCGGCGAAGACCGCCCCGCGCGCTGCGACGAGGCTCCGGCCGACGCTGAGTTCGGTCCCTCTTCGATTGTCACGGCGTTCCGCATCGCCGAGAGCGATGAGAATTGCTGCTTCGACCTCAACGGCAACGGTGAGCCCGACAATGCTCTTTCGATCGTCAACAGCCTCGGTGACGTCAACGGAGGTATCCAAGGCAGCATTGAGTCGGGCAGCCTCGTGTTGCTCTTCGAGCATGACGGTCTTGACGACCTCGCGAACTCCTCGCCCTACACGCTCAACGTGTGGCTCGGTGAGAGCGTGGAGGCGCCGGTGACCGGCCCGTTCGTGATCGACCCGACCAGCGTCGACCAGGGCACCCACCCGCAGGCTTCGCTTCCGAACGCGAAGATCGAGAACGGCGTCCTGACCGCAGGCCCCGGCATCGTCGACATCAGCGTCTCCCTGGAAGGCCTCTTGGACGCGCCGCTCAGCCTGCGCATCTCCAAGGCTCAGATCGAAGCGACCGTTGACGCCAGCAGCACGCTGGAAGACGGCGTTGTTATCAAAGACGCGAATCCGGCCCTCAACGGCGGCAAACTCGGCGGCGCGGTTCGCGTTGACGACCTTGTCAGCGCGGTCAACAGCTTCGCGGCTGCTTCCTGCGAGTGCTTAGGCCTTGAAGGCGCCGACTTCGTGAATCTCGAAGGCGTCGCGCCCTCCTGCGCAGATACCCCGAACAACACCTGCGAGGCCGACTCGACCTGCGCAAGCCTGACTCAGGCATGTGGCTTCCTGCCCACCATCGGTATTCTCGTTGACGTCGACACCGACGGCGACGGCGAAGACGACGCGTTGAGCATCGGTACGACCTTCGACACCGACGCTGCCAAAATCTCGGGAATCGGTTCGGTCCAGTAAGTCTGGCTGCATCGTTGACCGCACCTGATTTAGGTGTTTGATTTGAAACCCCGGTGCTCATTATGAGCACCGGGGTTTTTTATAGTTGGCCGCCGCGTCATCGGGTGGCGAAGCCGCACTCTTTCGAGACAATCGAGATGCACGGATATACGTATCGGGACAGCCCGGAGGATGATATCGACTTTCCCGCGCTGGATCGCTGGGAGGCGCTGGCGATCAACGCGGTCGGGCGGGTGATTGAGTTCTGGGGGTTTAAGCGCAACCACGGGCACGCCTGGTGCCTGCTGTATCTGCGCGGCGAGCCGATGTCGGCGGCGGATCTGCAGCGTGAGCTTGGGTTGTCCAAGGGCGCGGTGTCGATGATCTCGCGGGACCTGGAGGCCTGGGGGGTGGCGCATCGCGTGCAGGTGCCCCAGAGCAAGGTGCGCCATTTTGTGGCGGAGGTCGACTTTTTGCAGATGCTACGGCGGGTGATCCAGGCGCGCGAGCTCAGCCTGGTGGTGCGGGTGCGCGATGACCTGAAGGACGCGCTGTATTTTGCCCGCGAGCAAGAGGTGGACCCCGCGCGCCTCAAGCGGGTGCGCGGGATGTTGCGCCTGGCCGATATGATGACCGACGCGCTGTCGTTCTTCTTGAAGACCCTGCATCTCGATTTTAGCGAGGCCGACGACCTGTTGGAAGACACGGGGGACACGGCCCCCTCCGCCTAGCCTCGCTGCGCTTTTATCTGATTATTTGGCGCAATTCGATGAGTCGGATTCGCGTCGTTGCATCACGAATGGCGACAGCGCGATGGCCTCCTCGCAGCTAATCGCGTCATCATTATTGCTGTCGGCGTTGACCGCGCCGCCTTTGCCGTCGATGCGGACCATGCGGAAGCGGCTGGCCGGGTCGTTGGGTTCGACCGGGGGCGCGATGGTGCAGAAGTTATTGGACCCGCCGTAGACGACGATGTCGGTGACGCCCGCCGAGCTGCCGTCGATCTGATTGGGCGCGGTGAACCGCCCGCTATAGCGCAGCAATTGGCGCTGCGCCTGGTAGCGCTCGCAGTCGTCGCCCACCTGAAAGGTCACCGCCGGGTTGCCGTCTTCGTCGGTGTCGATGACCCGCGGATCGTCGGCGGACTCCGGGATAGAGTCGGTCGTCGGGTCCTCGAGCGCCAGCCCCCACTGGGCAACTTCGGTCGAGGATAAGTAGCTGCCTCCGACGCGAAGGGTCGAGACAAGCCCCTGATCTTGCTGGATAAAGTCGATATTATCGATCACCTTCTGCGGGATGCGAATACGCATGCCCAGGACCTCGGAGAGGTTGGTCTCGCAGAGCCGTCGGGTCTCGCGAAGCGTCGAGCCCTCCTGGTCGATATCAATGATATAGGTCGCGTGGGTGAGCTGCTCCTGGCCTAAAAGGCAGGTGCTTCGCTCGTGCAACAGGAGCCAGGATCCGCTCATGGTTCCTGCGCCGGCGCCCTGGCCGATGCCGGCGTCGTTCTCCCAGCCGGCGTCGGCGTCGTCGAGGGCGTCGAAGCCGGCGTCAGCGATATATTGGTCTTCAATTTCGGAATCCCCGCGCCCCACCTGGCAGCCCCACAGAAGACTGCTCGCCAGGAGCGTGCCGGTTGCGAATTGTGCGAATCTCGTGATCTTGGTCATTTTAATACTCAGCAAAATCGATGGTGCGATTAATCAGCGCGATCATATCGAGGCAGGGGCGCTCAGGGGAGCCACGAGACCTCGACGACCACGCCGCCCATCCAGCCGCCCGAGGTGAAGCCCGGGAAGCCCGGATTGCCTGTCTGCAACCCCTGCGTGCCCTCGAAGGGCTGGCCGGTGCGCGGGTTGATCAGGTCGTCGGGAACCTCGTCACAAATCACGTCAACATCGGCACCACAGTTCGGATTGCTAGCTTTTATTTTTTTGTGGGTTACGCGCGACATCAGGACGTGGAGCTGGAGCGCCCAGTCGATCTCGAGCGGCAGCCCGAACGCGTCGAGCTGGTAGGAGGCGCCGATGCTCGCCATCGCCCGGTCGTTGTCGACGTAGTTGGTGCGCCCGGTTTGGTCGGGCACCGGGCTGGGGACCCAGCCAAGGCCCGCGCGCAACTTATTGCCCGGCTTATCGTCCTTGCCCGGCAGGCTATATTCATAGCCGAGTCGCGGCGAGATGGTGTCGTGGAAATTCGTCGGCTTGCTATGGTTATTTCGGTAATCCGACCAGCGCTCATAGCGCCCGTCGAGCATGATCTTCGACGCGCCCTGGGTCCAGGCGAGGCCGGCCGAGACGCTATGGGGCGAGTAGCTGGGGGTCCAGTCGAGCACCTGCACGATCTCGCGGGTGTCCTTGCCGCCGGTGTTTCCGACGCGAATCGTATTCTGGCCGTGGATGCGAAAATAGACCTCGCTGCGGTATTGCAGGCCGAATTGAAGTTGCTCGCTGAAGTCGACCTGCACGCCCGCGAGCAGGCCCCAGAGGCTCTCGCTGTCAATTTGAGAGTTGAGGTCCACGTCGCTCTGATCGCCCACATTGGGAAGATAGACGTTGGTGCTCATCACCGTGCCGGGCGAGAAAGTTGCGCCCAGGCCGGCTGAGATCCAGTCGGCGACCTTATACGCGATGCCCATTTCCAGGTCCAAACGGCGCAGCCGCTGGTCGGTGAGGGTGAAGTGGAGTTGGTTGCTAAAGATGCGCTCGCGCTCGTCGGCGAAGTGGGTATTCGCGTCGACATAACCCGAGGTCGGCATCGCCAGCAGCAGGCCCGCGCGCAGGTCTTTGATGCCAAATGAGGTCACGCCGCCCAGGGTCAGCACGTAGAGGTTGTCGACGTCGGTGGTGTCGCGGCGCTCGTATTTGGTCATGCCGCTGGGGATGGCGGGCGAATAGCCGCCGAGGTCCGGGATATCGTAGCCCAACGGGCGGTTCATGAGCAGGATGCGCGAGCGATTGAGCCCGACGGTCAGCCCGCCGCTCACCCCGGGTTCGCTATGCGCCAGCGAGCCGACATTATAGAAGATCGCCGCGGCGCCTTCGGCCGAAGCGGTCTGCGCCCCGGCCATCGCTGACGCCCGCCCGCCCGCACCATACATCTCGAAGGGGCTGGCGCTCGCCGCGCTCGGGAGCATGAGGGCGCAGCCGATGATGCTCAGAAAGCTGAGTTTTTTCAGGGGGTTGAGGGGCGTCTTCGCGCTGTTTAAGGAGGTCGATTGAACGCGTTTCATACATCTACCGCTGCATCATAGTGTCATGAATTATATGGGCTATCCGAGTATTTTGCCGTCCAACCCGGCGCGCATTGTGCATCAAGCGCGTGGTGGGGGCTAGTCGAGATATGCGAACATCGCAACGCTGGATCGCGGGTTGGACAACCTCGGTTTGGTGTGTACGCTCGCCATTCCATAGATTCGATACGTGTGCGCCGGCAGGTTACCTCTATATCGCAGGATGATCGGGATGAGTCAGAGAGAGATGACGCGACATAATACGGCTGGGGTGGCGCTGGGCTTGCTCCTAAGCGGTCGGGCGCGCGACGCCTTCGCGCTCAGTGCGGCGCAGGCCGGCGAGGATGCGCAGGCGCCGCTGGAGATCGACGCGCGCGGGCGGGCGAAGTTGCAGAATTTCTACGAGCTCCGAAAGCTCAGCGGCCACGCCAACGCGTTTCTGCGGAGCCAGGCGCCGGGTGGAGCCCAAGACGCGGCCATTGAGACCGGGCGATTGGGCGCGGTGGCGTGTCTGAATAATGTGTGGCGTCGCCTGCTCGAGATCTGGCGCGCCGAGGTCAATCCTGGCGGCTTTGCGCAGGCGATGCGCTGGTTGGAGGCCTCGGTCGGGGCCGATACATTGGGCGAGGCACAGCGGGAGTTTGCGCAGCTTTTTCCGGCCGAGGCGGCGCGGAGTATGGGCGCGCCCGAGGCGTTGGCATCCGAGGCGCTTGGCGGAGACGTGCAATTTATCGCCGATCTTATCACCGTGCGTCTTCTCAACGAGAACCCGGCGGTGGGCGTTGAGCGGGTTCTCTTCGAGGATAGCGGGCTCGCGCGCGCCAATTATGACGCGCTGATGGGCGGCCTTGAGTTATTCTTTGAGACCCAGCCCGGCCTCGACCCGAGCGTCAGCGCGGCGCAGGGGGCAGGGGGCATCGCGCCGAAGAGCGGGGCGTCGCCGGAGGCGTCACTGCTTGAATTATCACTGCTCAAATTATTGCGCCTGCCGATTGAGCGCGGCGGCGATTCGCTCTACTCGCAGCTTGAGTTTTTGGGGCGCTATTTCGGGCATCTTTTGCCGGCCGGTTTGCTCGAGCAGATCCTGAGCACCCTCGACGTGCTGCGCGAAGAGTCGAAGGGACGCTTTGGCGGAGGCGGCGGCCCCGGGCCAATCGAGACGCCTTCCTTTGCGGGCCTCGAGGCGCTCGGCGCGCGCTTTAGCGCCGACGCGGATTGGATGGCCGACCTGGTTCTTTTGGCCAAAAATGTCCACGTCTGGCTCGCCCAATTGAGCCGGCGAGAGGGGCGCGAGATCTGCCGGCTCGACCAGATTCCGGATGGGGATCTGGAGGCGCTGGTCGAGCGGGGCATCCGCGGTCTGTGGCTTATCGGGGTGTGGGAGCGAAGCCCCGCCTCGCGGCGGATCAAGGAATTGAGCGGCAGCCCGCATGTGGTCTCATCGGCCTACTCGATCTTCGAGTATCGCATCGCCGAGGACCTGGGCGGCAAGCCCGCCTGGGACGCGCTGCGCGCCCGGGCCCGCGCGCTCGGGCTGCGCATGGCCGCCGATATGGTGCCCAATCATATGGGCATCACCTCGAAGTGGGTCTACGAGCATCCCGAGTGGTTTATCCGCCGCGACGATCTTCCGTATCCCTCCTATCAATTTAATGGGCCGAATCTCTCCGATAATCCGCGCGTCGGGATCTATCTCGAAGACCATTATTATGAGCGCACGGACGCCGCGGTGACATTTAAGCGCGAGGATTTTTCCAGCGGTGAGGTGCAATATGTTTATCACGGAAACGACGGCACCAGCATGCCGTGGAATGACACCGCGCAGCTCGATTATCTGAACCCCGAGGCGCGCGAGGCGGTGATTCAGCAGATCCTGGAGGTCGCCCGAAACGCCTCGATCATCCGCTTTGACGCGGCGATGACGTTGGTCAAAAAACATATTCAGCGGCTGTGGTTTCCCGAGCGCGGAGCGGGCGGGGCGATCCCGTCGCGCGCCCAATACGCGATGAGCAAGGAGGATTTCGAGCGTGTCGCGGGGCAGGAGTTCTGGACCGAGGTGGTCGCGCGGGTCGCCCAGGAGGCGCCCGACACGCTGCTATTGGCCGAGGCGTTTTGGATGATGGAGGGGTTCTTCGTGCGCTCACTGGGCATGCACCGGGTCTATAATAGCGCGTTTATGAATATGCTCTCCGACGAGGATAACGCCGGGTATCGGCGGGTAATGAAGGAGACGCTGGAGTTCGACCCGCAGATCCTCAAACGCTACGTCAACTTCATGAGCAACCCCGACGAAGACACCGCCATCGCTCAATTTGGCAGCGGCGATAAGTATTTTGGCGTCTGCGCGCTGATGGCGACCATGCCCGGTCTGCCGATGATCGGGCACGGGCAGATCGAGGGGTTCACCGAAAAATATGGCATGGATTTTAATGAGCCGCGCCTGCACGAAGAGCCCAACGAGGGCCTCATCGCGCGGCATGCCCGCGAGATCTTTCCGCTGCTTCGCGCGCGTCGGCTGTTCTCGGGCGTCGAAAACTTCCTGCTCTATGACCTCTATCGGGTGGAGGGCGACGCCGCCGGCCATGTCGATGAGAATGTCTTCGCCTATTCGAATCGCCTGGGTGACCAGGCGTCGCTGGTCGTCTTTCATAATCGTTACGGCGACACCCGTGGGTGGATTCGCGACTCGGCCGCCTACCGCGACACCCGCGGGGCCGGTGACGCATCGGCCGCCCCGATTGTGCGAAAGCGTCTCATCCACGGGCTCGATATTCGCCCGGGGCGCGACATCTTTGTGACCTTCCGCGAGCAGCGAAGCGGGCTGGAGTATATTCGCCACTCCGAGGAGCTTGAGGCGCGCGGGTTCTTCGTCGATTTAGGCGCCTATCAGTGCCATATCTTCCTCGATTTTAAGACGGTGCGCGATACCGCGGAGCAGACGTACCGCCAACTATGCGAACACCTCGGTGGACGCGGCACCGCAAGCCTGAGCGCCGAGATCCGTCGCCGCGAATTGCGCCCGCTTCACGCTGAGTTTGCCCGCATTTTGAGCCCGGATTTGGTGCGCGCAATTGCGCAGGGACGCGGGACTCAAGCGTTGGTTTTGGAGCACCTTGAAGGCGTTGATTTTGAGGCTGTGGGGATGCTTGAAAGTTTCGTCGCAGCCCAACCTGATAGCGCCGAAGATATGCAAGAAGACTACGCCCGCGAGGTCGCCTGCGACGTCGAAGTCTTGCTCCAATTCCAGGCCTACGCGGCGCTCTCGCCCGCCCTCAAATTCAGCGCCGACGATGCCTCCGACGCGAACCTCGTCGTCTGGGCCGCGCTGCTCGCCTGGGCCATCATGCGCCCGCTGGGCGGCGCCGCGCCGACGGCCGAGGCGGGGCTTCGCGCGCGAAGTCTCTGGGATGAGTGGTCGCTCGAGTGGGTGCTCCAGGAGCTATTCACTGCGCTTGATATCGACCCGCAGGCATCCCACGAGAAGATCGCCCGCGCCCTTGGGTTGCTGCGATTTGGCCTGGGCAGTCAGGGGTGGCTTTCGGAGGCGTCGGCCCGCGAAATTACCGCCGCCGAGCTTCTCGACGCGCTGCTGGCCGACCCCGACGCGCGCCAGTTCTTGGGCGTGAATCGCCACGATGATATTCTGTGGTATCACGGCGAGTCGTTGGAGATTCTGACCCAATGGGTGGCGCGATTTGGCGCGATGGCCGCGGCGCTCGAGCAGGCGCGGGCAGGCGAGGAGGTGGTGTTGGCGGTGCCTGCGGGGCTCGCGAGCTGTTTGAAGGAGATCGTGGTGGCCGGGGACGGCGCGGGGTATCGGGTGGCGCGGTTGGTGGCGGGGGTGTGAGTCGGCGGGGCCTGAGTAGGGGCGCGACGTTTCGAGATATGCGTTTCGATGGTACGCGACGGATCATGATGGGTGTTTTTTATGGTGCGCGGCGCATCATGATGGGTGTTTATTGGTGCGCGACGCCTCCGGGGGCTCCTTGCTTGGCGAAAAATAGAGGTTTCTCGAAGATTCTATAATTCTCGGAGGCGCTTGCCGTTATGAGGACTCACCCCCAGCTACAAAGGTCCCGCTACGCGGGACGACGCTTCGGCTGCGCCTACGCTCATTAACGGCATCGATCTCACAAATTTCCGTTTAATCAAGGCCGTCGACCCACGACGCCTTTAATGAGCGAAGCGTCGTGTGTCGCAGCGCAGCGAAGACACACCTCTGTAGCCGGGGGGGCCCTAGACACCCAATAGCCTCGGGAACTAATAATGCCCGAAACACCCTAAAGCGACGCCAAGCAAGGAGCCCCGGTAGCGTCTACGGGGGGCTTAGAGCGCCAAGCGCCGGCGCAATTCATCCTCGAGCGGGTTATAATAATCGGCGGAGCGCTTGAACACGCCGTCGAGGCCCTTTCCCTGGTCGGTGGGGCGGAAGACGTCGGCGAAGGTGCCGGCGGCCAGGACGTTGAACATGCCTTTTTCGCGGACTTCTTCGAGCAGTTCGGTGGCGTCGGCGAGCACGGTTTGGGCGCGGGTTTGGATGACGCCGCCGGGCTTGTATTGGATCTCGTCGCCGAGATCGCGGGCGTTATTCATGACGTATTGGGCGTTCTCCAGCGCCAGGTGGCGGTCGCCCATATGCGGGGTGTGCATGGCCTCGGTCATCATGCCCAAAAGTTGGATGCCCTGCTTGGTCCAGACGCCGATGAGGTTAAACAGCGCGTCCTGGATATGACCTTTGAAGATATTGCCGGTCATATATTTAGTCGGCGGCATATATTTGAGCGGGGCGTCCGGGAAGATCTCGGAGGCCATCTCGGCCTGGGCCAATTCGAGCAAAAAGCCGTTCTCCAGGTCGGGGTTCATCTCGAAGGCGTGGCCAAGCCCCATTTGCTCGCTGGGCAGCCCGCTCTTGAGCGCGAATTGCTCGTTGATAAATTGGCTGGCGAGCACGGTGTGGGCGGCCTCAACCGCGTCGGCGGTGGTCAGATAATTATCCTCGCCGGTGTTGATGATGACGCCGGCGTAGGCGTTGATCATGCGGCTAAAATACTGGTCGACGAAGGTGCGCTGTGGGTTGATGTCGCGGAAAAGAATGCCGTAGAGCGCGTCGTTGAGCATGACGTCGAGGCGCTCAAGCGCGCCCATCGCGGCGATCTCGGGCATGCACAGGCCGCTGCAATAATTGCACAGGCGGATATAGCGGCCGAGTTCCTCGCCGACCTCGTCGAGCGCGTCGCGCATGACCTTGAAGTTGCCCTGGGTGGCGTAGGTGCCGCCGAAGCCTTCGGTGGTCGGGCCGTAGGGGACGTAGTCGAGCAGGCTCTGGCCGGTGGAGCGGATGACCGCGACGATATCGGCGCCCTGGCGGGCGGCGGTTTTGGCCTGGACCGCGTCTTCGTAAATATTTCCGGTGGCGACGATGACATAGTGCAGCGGGGCGGGGCGATCCTCGGAGCGGGCGAGGAGCGCGTTTCGTGCGTCTACGTTTCGCTTGATTCGGTCGGCGGCTTCAACCGCGAGTTCTTCGCCGACTTCGCGGATGCTCTCTTCGTCGAAATGCGGCAGCTCGGCCAGGTTCAGCGTGCCTTCGGCGACGGCCTCGGCGATCTGCTGGGGGCTGCGGTCGGTGTGCAGCATCGCCCGGGCGATCGTGCGGGTGATGCCCTCTTCAATCAGCCCCGCGTCGACCGCGGCTTCGATGACGCGGTTGGGCAGCGGAATCTCGTCGATATCCACGCCGTCCACGCCCATCAGCCGCAGCACGGTGCGCTCGACGGCGACGGTGGTGCGCTCGCGGATGAACCCGTCCATCTGGTGGGCGATTTCGGCGGCGGCGCTGCGCCCCCGGGCAATCATCTTCGGATCAAGACCCAACTTCGACATCGTATATGCTCCTCAAAAAATGCCATGAATCGTCGGAGTGTTTCATGGCATTATTTGGATGGATTCATCAACCCCAAATCGAAGGGGCGATAAAATGGACGAAAGGGGAGCGAAGTATATGATAAAGGTCGCAATTGCGAGCGCTATTGGAGCGTGATAGCTTGCGCATGGATAACATTAGACAAGTTGGCTATCAGCGCTGCAAATCACTTCCGGAGATTCTAACTTCTCATGACTGGACGCTTCCCCGAACCCGATCAGATTTTCGAGGACAAATATCGTGTCGAGAGGCTTCTAGGTAGCGGTGGCTTTGCGCGTGTCTACCTGGCCGAGCAGATCGACCTTGGGCGCAAAGTTGCGATCAAGATTCTGAGCCTGCGGGTCAACTCGGCGACGTCACCCGAGACCTCCGAAGATGAGTCGGCGCTGGAGTCGATCGCGCTGCGATTTGAGCGCGAAGCGCGCATCATTTCGCAGCTCAACAGCGCCCAGACGATCACCATCTACGATTATGGACGCACCGGCGACGGGCTGCTCTATATGGTGATGGAGTTTGTGGACGGCGTGGAGCTCAGCGAGATCGCGGTGCCGATCGCGCCGCGTCGGGCGCTTAAGATTCTGCGTCAGGTGCTCCAAAGCCTGCACGAGGCGCACGCGCGCGATCTTTTGCACCGCGACCTTAAGCCCGCCAATATCATGGTCTACGAGCATTACGGGCAAAAAGACCAGGTGAAGTTGCTCGACTTTGGCATCGCCAAGGCGATCGGGGATGTGGCCAACGGGGCCGGGGCGGACCTGACCGCCACGGACTCGCTGATCGGCACGCCGCGCTATATGTCGCCCGAGCAGATCCGGGGCAAAGATATGGGGCCGGCCTCCGATATCTATAGCCTGGGCCTGGTGACCTATGAGTTATTGATGGGCTCCAAGGCGATCACCAACACCGATAGCATCGAGATTTTGGGGGCGCATCTGGCGCCGGAGTCCTTTCGGATTCCGCGCGAAGATATTCTGCATCCGCAGCTGGTTCGCCTGGTCAATAAGATGCTCAGCAAGGAGCTCTCGGAGCGCTATGCCTCGGTCTCGGAGGTCCTCGAAGACCTGGACGCGGTCGAGCAGCTCCACGGAGATTTGCGCCTGGCCGGGCCGCCCGACATCACCAGGCCGCCTGGGGATGAGACCGCGATCGCCGATCTCGATGAGAGCTTCATCGAGGCGATCGACGATGATTTTATGGGAAGCTTCGATCATTTTGACTCGGAGCCCATGGGTGACAAGCGCACCAAACGCGCGGTCGCGCTGGTGGTCTTGTTGGTGGTCGTGTTGGTCGGCATCGGGTTTGTGCTGTGGCAGGACTCCAGCCCCGCGGAGACGAAGGAGGCGCTGGTCGAGGAGACCCTCGAGGGCGCCGAAGAAGTCGAGGCGCCGCCGGTCAAGCCGATGCCCGTGGTGACTGTGATCCGCACGCGTCCCAGCGGCGCGAGCGTGTGGTCGGGGGACCGACTCATCGGCATGGCGCCGGTGCAATTTACCTCCGAGCGATACGAGTTTCCTCTGACGGTGCGCGCCACATTTGCGGAGCAAAGCGTGGAGAAAACCCTGGAGAAGCCCGGCGGCGAATTCTGGCTCGATATCGCGGTGCCCGCGGACGAGGATGCACTCGCCGAGCGCGCGGGCACATCCGTGTCGGACGAGGACACCGAGGAGCCAGCGCAGGAAGCCGCGGCGCAAAAAAACACGCCGACGGCTCCGGTTGCGAAGCCCAGGCCGAAACCTCGGCCTATGCCGCAGCCCAAACCCAAACCCAAACCCAAACCTGAGCCCGCAGACAATGATGGGGGCGATACGCTCAAATATTTGCCGCTTGAGTAGTATTATGCTTGAGTGAACGCTGCGGTCCGTGCCGATAATTTTCGCAATTCGAAGGGTGTGCTTTATGAGTATGACGACGGGAGCGGCGGTCAAGAAATATCTGCTAGGCGGACTCTTATTTTCGCTATTGTTGGCCTGCTCGGCGGGGAGTGCCGTCGCGCAGGAACCGGCGAGCGGCGAGAACGCGAAGGCGTATTATAATAAGGGCGTCGAGGCGTTCTTTAATAAAAATTATTCCCTGGCGATCACCTATTTTCAGCGCGCGAACGCGCTCGATCCCGACCCGGTCGTCCTCTATAATATTTCCCTTGCGCAATCGCGCCTGGGCAATGCTCCGGAGGCGTTGAGCGCGAGCCTGAAGGCCGACGCGATGGGCGGGCTTCCCGACGATACTTCCCTCAAAAATAGAGCGCGCATTCGCGCGTATCAGCGTGTCGTGGGCGCCCAGAAGATCGCCGGGGCCAAAGCCAAGGCGGACCAGGCTTTGGCCAAATCGGTGAAGGCGCCGCAGGCCGGCGGCGCGGGCGTGCCGCCGGGGTCGGAGGCCGGCATGGGCGCGCTGGGCTGGGCGGGCGTGGGCGCCGCGAGCGTGGGCGCTGCGGCGCTGGTTGGCACCGGGGTGCTCAACTTTATGCTCAGCGAAGACCTCGATAATTACGAGAAGGCGCGCACCGCCGGAGAGTATGAGCGGGCGCTCGACTTGCAGAATACGATTGAGAGCCGCCAATCTCTTGGCCAAATTATGCTCTATTCAGGCGCCGGGCTGGTCGCCTTGGGCGGGGCGTTGTGGGCGGTGGATTATTTCGGAAGCGCTGAAGTTCAGGAGTCCGCCGACGCGTCCTTGAAGCCTGCGCTCAGCGGATCGGTGGGCCCGGATGGAGCGCGCGTTGGGGCGCTGTGGCGTTTTTGACATTGCCCAAATTAAGCCAGGCTTAACCTTTCCGGGCGAACTGCTTCTAAAGAATTACGGGAGTCGCAATGAGTCGCGCTCGAACTATATTTACCGTGCGACGCTCAGCGGCGACGCTCCTTGCGTTATTCTTGCTCGCGGGGGCCGCGTCCTGTTCGCTCTATGAGGACTTCGAGCCGCTGGGGGGCACTCCGGAAGCGGATGGCGACGCGGATTCGCCGCAGGGAGACGTCATTGAGGGCGACGTCGATACGGTCAACGATACCGACGCGGGCAGTGACGCCGACGCGCTCAGCCACGACGTAGACGCGAGCGCGCCAGCGCAGGCCGCCAGCGTCGATTTGGCGCCCGCTGAGGTCTTGCTCTTCCCGGGCGAGCAGACCCAAATTGCCGCGACGGTGCGCGACGGGGCCGGAAATATTCGCGATGATTTTAGCCTGGACTGGTCGACCTCGGATGAAACCGTCGCCACGGTGGACGCCGCCGGGCGGGTGACGGCGGTCGGGCTTGGCGACGCCCAGCTTCGGGCGAGCGTCGGTGATGTCAGCGCGACCCTGCAGGTGGAGGTGGTGCGCTGGGAGCAGATCAGCGCCCGCTATTATTATAGCTGCGGGGTCCTCTCCAATCATGATGCCTATTGCTGGGGGCGAAATAACGTCTACGGGGTTCTGGGCAACGGGGCCTTGGACTCCGGGGTCGATGATGATCATCCCAATAGCGACGCCAATGTTAATCGCCCCACGCGAATCAGCGGGAACCTCGCCTTTTCGTCAGTTTCGGCGAGCAATTACCACGCCTGTGGCCTGACCGTGGCGGGCAAAGCGTATTGTTGGGGGGTGAACGCAGCGGGCCACCTGGGAAATGGCGGCAGTGAGTTTAGCCCCGTCCCGGTGCCCGTAGCGGGTGTGCATATTTTCGTTGAGATTCAGTTGGGGACCAACCATGCGTGCGGCCTCGACGCCGAAAACGATTTGCATTGTTGGGGCTATAACGGGGAGGGGCAGCTCGGGCTCGACACCGGGGGCGCCAACTATTCATCGGTGCCGCGCATGCTGAGCGGGCACAAATTTGTCGAGTTTTCGCTGGGCTCGGTGCACACCTGCGCCATCGACACATCCGGGGTGACCTATTGCTGGGGCGGAAATAGCTACGGGCAACTTGGGGTCGGTGATGTCGTCAAATATGTCGATCCAACGCCCGTCGACACCACTGAAGAGTTCGTGAAGATCGCTGCCGGTATGACTTATACCTGCGGGATGACCGCGGCCGGTGAGATTTATTGCTGGGGCGACAATTATTATGGGCAATTGGGCGATGGAACCACCACCGTGCGTCATGCCCCGGTGCGGGCATCCCCCGGGCATACCTACAAGAACCTCTATGTCGGCCCCGTATCGGTGTGCGCAGGAGAGGCCGATGATCGTGTGTATTGCTGGGGCTTTGGGGGGCAGGGGAATCTCGGCAACGGCGCGCCCGCAGAGACCGTGCTGCAGCGACTTCCGGTCGTTGGCGGCTATACGTGGCGGTCGATGTCGCTGGGGATTCAACATACCTGCGGGTTGGCCCACGGAGACGACAGGGCGTTTTGCTGGGGCGACAATGACAACGGTGAGATCGGCAACGGGATGAATCAGGAGTTCGTGCTGCTCCCGACGGCCGTTGAGAGCCCCTAAATACGGCGTTCTCCGAGCACATGGGCCTGGGCGTATCGACCTCAGCTTATGCGTCAACGTGCTTGAACCGTATTTGGTCGTGTCTTATAGTGAGGAGTGGGCGCACGTCCGAGTTAGCAAGTCGAGTTTCTGCCAGGAAAAAAGGATCTTCAATGAGGCGCCTCCCCTTCTCCTTCACTATTATCTTTGTTTGCATCGCACTCATGGGCGGGTCTTCTTGCGCGCTCTACGAGGATTTTGAGCCGCTCGGGGCCAAGCCCGATGACGCTGATATTCGTAGCGATGCGGATGTGGCGGACGCGGCGGGCGAGGACGCCGATGCCGGTGCAGATGCCGAATTGGATGTCGACGCGCAGCCCGATGCTGACGCTGACACCGACGCCCAATCCGACGCGGACGCGGGTGAAGAGCCACTCTTCGAAATCGTGGTCTCCGATGCGTCTTTGATGCTCGAAGTGCTTCAAACACATCAGTTATCTGCGGTGCTCAACGACGCCGATGGCCAGGCGGTCAGCGGCGCAGAGTTCGTCTGGCGAAGCGACGATGAAACCATCGCGACCGTGGACGCGACCGGCCTGGTTGAGGCGGTCGCGCTCGGTCGGACCGCCATCGAGGTCAGCGCCGAAGGTGTGAGCGCGACGGTGGATGTCGTCGTTTCGATGCCGGTGGAGCGCGTCGAGATTGACCCGTCTTCGCTGGCCCTCGACGTCACTCAGGGCGCACAGCTGAGCGCCACGGTCTACGGGGCCAATGATTTTGTGTTGGTCGATAGCGAGGTCGTCTGGTCGACCTCGGCCCCCACTATCGTGTCGGTAGACGACACCGGGCGTGTCGAGGGGCTGCGCGAAGGCAGCGCGACGGTGCGCGCGGTCAGCGGAGGCAAGCAGGCCGACGTGTCGGTCGAGGTCAGCGCGCCGGTGACGACGCTCCAGCTCTCGCCGCGCCCCGCTTCGGTGGGGGTTTCGGAGAACCTGCAATTAAGCGCGACCTTGCGCGACGCGGCGGGCAATGAACTCAGCGGGCGCGCGATCTCCTGGTCGAGCGCGGACCAGAGCATCGCCACGGTCGACGCCGACGGCCTCGTATTCGGCGTCGTCGGCGGCACCGTCCGGATAACAGCGAGCAGTGAGGGCGTCAGTGACTCGATCGACGTCCTGGTGGCCAATCCCGTGGCGACCGTGCTGGTGTCGCCGGACCCGGCGTCGGTGGAAGTGCTCGGCACGGTCCAATTAAGCGCGATTGTGCGCGACGCCGGGGGCAACGAACTCAGCGGCCGCGTGGTGACCTGGCGCTCGCTGGACTCCTCCATCGCGTCGGTGGACTCCTTCGGCGTGGTCACCGGGCGAGAGGGCGGGATCGTGCAGATCACGGCCACCGTCGAGGGCGTCACCGCGAGCGCGCAGGTCACGGTCGAGAACGTGGTCATCTCGGTGGATATCACGCCGGACACCCCGACCCTCGAGGTCACCGACACTATGCAGTTGACGGCGCTGGCCAAGAATATCCGCGGCAACGTGATCCCCAACCGCACGGCCACCTGGACCTCGTCGGATCCCACCGTCGCTCAGGTCAGTAGCAGCGGCGTGATCAGCGCGATGAAGGGCGGCACGGCGACCATCACCGCCCAGATCGACAATATCACTGGCACCGCCGAGGTCACGGTCGACGCCCCGGTCCATAGCGTCCAGGTGACGCCGTCGAGCGCAAGCATTGAGGTGACCCAAACGCTCGACCTGAGCGCTACGCTGAAGGATAAAGGCGGCAACACGATCTCCAGCGGCAGCCCAATTGTGTGGAGCAGCGAGAATAACTCGATCGCGACGGTCTCGGCCAGCGGTCGGGTGACCGCGGTCTCCAAGGGCGTCGTCAATATCGTGGCGAGCGTCGGCGGGATCCAGGGTTCGGCCGCGATTACGGTGGTGACGCTGCCGCGTTCCATCACGGTTTCGCCGAGCACGGTGGTCTTTAATATTGGCGACTCCCGCGAACTTATCGCCGACGTGCGCGACGCGAATAATCAGCCGATAACCAACGTCACCGTGCAGTGGTCGACCAACGCGGGGGCGACCGTGAATGTGACGTCGAGCGCACCGTTGACCGCCGATCTCACCGCGCTTCGAAGCGGGAACGCGATCGTGGTCGCGGTGGTGAATAGTGGCGGTGGCGCAACCATTCAGACCACGGTCTCGGTGACCTCCAAGGCGGTGGTCGAGTCGGTGAGCGTCAACCCGGATTATGTGTCGCTATTCCCCGGCGACCAGGCCCAGCTTGAGGCAAAGGCCTACGACTTTAATAGCGAAATCATCAGCGGCGCCGCGATTAGCTGGTCTTCGTCGGATCCGCAGGTCGCTACGGTGAGCGCCGCTGGCCTGGTCTCGGCCGTGGCGGTTGGTCGCTCGGAGATTATCGCGACCAGCAACGGCAAGGTCGACTCCACGATCGTCGACGTGGTGAAGTGGACGGACATCAGCGCCGGCCAGCACTATTCCTGCGGCGTGGTCAGCAATGGCGATGCCTATTGCTGGGGGCAAAACACGACCGATGGGGTGCTCGGCAATGGCACCAAGGATTCCGGGCCGGATGAGAATAATCTGGTCGGTGACGCGAACGCCGTCACGCCGGTGCGCGTCAGCGGGCCGCGCGGGCGCTTTAAGTCCATTTCGACCGGTTCGTTTCATACCTGCGGGTTGAGCGAGACGGGCAAGGCCTATTGTTGGGGGGCGAACGGCGCGGGTCATTTGGGAACCGGCGGTGGTTCCGGCAGCCCCACGCCGCTCCCGGTCAACGGGGCGTATGAGTTCACCGCGATCCGTTTGGGCGCCAATCATACCTGCGCGCTCGACACCGAGAATAACCTGTATTGTTGGGGCTATAACGGCGACGGCCAACTCGGGCAGGGGGCCGGCTCAGCGAGTTCGTATTCCGCCCCGCGGCGCATCTCCGGGCATCAGTTTACCGACTTCGCCGTCGGCAGCCTGCATACCTGCGCGATCGCCGTGACCGGGTCGACCTATTGTTGGGGAAAAGGCAACCTCGGGCAGGTTGGGGACGGGAATACGACCGGCAGCCAGTCGCCGGTGCTGGTCGAGACGGCCGAGGAATTCGTGGCCCTGTCGGCGGGCAATAATTTCACCTGTGGGATCAACGCCAGCGGCGAGGTCTATTGCTGGGGCGATAATCACCGCGCGATGTTGGGCGACGCAACCACGACCAACCGCCTAAGCCCGGTTCGCGCCGACCCCGGCTATACCTATACGACCGTCTTCGCCGGCGGAGTCGCGGCCTGCGGGCGCGACACCAATGAGGACGTCTATTGCTGGGGCTTCAATGGCCAGGGGAACCTGGGCAATGGCACCGTAAATGGCAGCGAGCCCTCGCGCGTGCTCGTCTCGGGCGGCTATAAGTGGATGGATTTCTCCCTCGGGCTCCAACATACCTGTGGGCTGACCGCCGCGGGTGACCCGGCTTACTGCTGGGGCGACAACGACTTCGGCCAGGTCGGCGATGGCGCTCCCCAGGAATATCTCTCCATCCCCAAGGCCGTCACAAACCCGTAGCCCCGCCTCCCCTCCGCGCGCAGCGCTTTTGGGGCGATGCGCCCCCCAAAAATTTGCATTGGGCTCCAGGCAGAGCCACACTCAAGGGTCGCTCGATAAATCACAACACCCGGCGACCCTTAGTGTTGTGCTCTGGGTGGTTCATTTATATAATTTTCGAATTGAACCGAACGCCATATGGACGTGGGTTGCTTGGGGAATGTCAGGCCCCAGCCTTTTAGGCATATCCGCGCGACCACCCTGTCAACCGCGGCACTCGCCGTCGATTCGCTGGATTAGAAGGAGCCCCAATGAAGCGCGATCTATTATTGTACAGCCTGCGCTTGCCGCTCGCGATTTTCGTTGTCTGTGTCGGACTTTTGGGCGCGTCGGCCTGCGCGATTTACGAGGACGTTGAGCCGCTTGAGGAAGCGACGACGAAGGACGACGACGCGGGCTCGGAGGATACCACCGCCGAGAAGGGCGATCCGGACGCGAGCGATGCTGCGGACGCCGCGCTCCCGATACCTGTGGCGAGGGTCGCCTTGGAGCCCGCGCTCGTTGACCTGGGCGTGGGGGCGACGCGTCAGTTGTCGGTCACGCTCTATGGGGAGGGCGACGAGGTCTTGAGTGGGCGCGAGGTGAGCTGGTTGAGCTCAAAGCCCGAGGTTGCGTCGGTGGATTCCTCGGGGTTGGTCGAAGGGCTCCAGTTGGGCGAGGCCACGATTATCGCGGCCAGCGGTGGTCACCAGGCCGAGGCGCAGGTGACGGTCAGCGTTGCGGTTCAGACGGTCGTGGTGTCCCCCGAGGTCGCGGTCATCGACGTGCTCGACACGGTGCAGCTGAGCGCAGTTCTGCGCGACGCGTCGGGCAACGAACTCAGTGGCCGGCAGGTCGACTGGCGCTCTGAGGACGCCGCGATCGCAAGCGTCGACGCCCAGGGGCTGGTGACCGGCGAGGGCGGCGGGGTTGTCGGCATCATCGCCGGCGTGGACGGCGTCGAGGCCCGCGCTCAGGTCACCGTCGAGAATGTCCTCACCGAGGTCGCGCTCTCGCCGGAGGTCTCGAGCATCGAGGTGGCCGAGACGTTGCAGTTGAGCGCGATACCCAAAAATATTCGTGGGGATGTTATGCCCGCTGGCCCAGTCACCTGGGCCAGCTCGGACCCCACGGTCTTGTCGGTCTCTGGCGACGGCCTCCTCACCGCCCACCGCGGCGGGCTGGCGCGCATCAGCGCGACGATTGACGCGGTCACCGGGTCGGTGGAGTTCAGCGTAAATGACCCGGTGCGCGAGGTGGAGGTCACCCCGAGCAGCCAGGAGTTAGAGGTGACGAGCACCCTGCAGTTCAGCGCTGAGCTGCGAGACGGGGCTGGCAATATCCTGACGCGCTCGGTGCAAACGACCTGGGAGAGTGACAGCCCCGGGGTGGCCACCGTCGACGGTGGCGGCCGGGTCGTCACCCAGGCCGCAGGGCGGGCGCGAATCTCGGCGACGGCCGAAGGGGTGGAGGGAGCGGCGGTGCTGACGGTCGTGTCGCGGCCGCGCTCCCTAAGTGTGTCGCCCGGCTTCCTTAAATTTCACGTGGGCGAATCCAGGGAGTTATTGGCGGAGGCATTGGACCTTGCGGGGCGGCCGGTCAGTGGGCTGGAGGTCGCCTGGTCGAGCCCGAACCCCGACGCCGTAAGGATCGGCGAGTCCTCCGGGATGAGCGCGCGGGTGGACGCGATATCGGCCGGATCCGTGACGTTGACCGCGTCCGTGGACGGCGGGCGGGTCATGGCGGGGGTCCCGGTGATCTCACTGCCGGCGGTCGCCAGCGTGAGGACCGTTCCAGATAGGGTGCTGCTTTTAGTCGGCGACAGCGCGCAACTCGAGGCGTTGGCCCACGACCAAAATGACGCCGTCATCAACGGGGCTGACGTCGCATGGAGCTCCGAAATGCCATCCATCGCCACGGTCGATGCCAATGGGTTGGTCACGGCGCAAGCGCTGGGCACCGCCCAGATTGTTGCCACCGTCAATGGCAAAAAGGGGCGCGCCACGGTCGAGGTTGTCCAGTGGCAGCAACTCAGCGCGGGCAATTTTTACTCCTGCGGCGTTCTCTCCAATGGCGACGCCTATTGCTGGGGCCGAAATACCACCAATGGCGTGCTCGGCACCGGTAACGTTGACTCCGGGCCCGATAACCAGCGGTTGGTAGGCGACCAGAGTGCCAAGGAGCCGGTCCCGGTGGTTGGAGGGGTTCAATTTAAGACCATCGCGGCCGGCTATTTTCATACATGTGGGCTTACCGACGTTGGCAAAGCCTATTGTTGGGGGGCCGGAGATCTGGGGCAGTTGGGGCAGGGGGCATATAGCGACAGCGCGGCGCCCGTCGCTGTAGCCACCACGCTTCGTTTCGAGGAAATACAGATCGGCGAGCACCATACCTGTGCGATTGACACCGGGTCTAAGCTCTATTGTTGGGGCGGCAATGACGTCGGCCAGATTGGGGTCGGTGCGGGGGGATTGGAGAACTACAACCTGCCTCAGTTCATTATCGACGATGTTCAGGCCATCGCCATCGGGGCCAATCATTCCTGCGGTCTTCATAGCATCGGGGATGTCTATTGCTCGGGCGCCGGGGAGTTCGGGCAATTAGGGGATGGCAGCAATACCTCGAGCGTGGTCCCCGTCCGCGTCTCGACCCCTGAGACTTTTCAAAAAATTGCGGCAGGTCGAAATCATACCTGTGGGCTCAACGAGCGTAAGGAGCTCTATTGCTGGGGGCACAATCAATCCTCGCAATTGGGGGATGGCGGATTCGTCAATCGCTCAACGCCCGTCCTCGCGGACGCCCCGTACCGATATTCCGAGTTCTACCTCGGGGGCGACTCGACCTGCGCGAAGGATGGCTTCGACAAGGTTCATTGTTGGGGGGGCAATAGATTTGGAGACCTGGGGAATGGCGCGGCCAACCTGGTCGAGCCGTCCCGAACGCTGGTCTCCGGCGATTTTGCCTGGCTCGATCTCTCATTGGGCGTCCATCATAGCTGCGGCCAGGCGAGGAATTCCACGGCGGCGCTATGTTGGGGAGACAACCGCTTCGGGAGCGTTGGCAATGACGGGGAAATGGAGGTCTATGTTAAGCCCGAGCCTGTCTCGAACCCCTGATTATCATCGCCTGGTGAATGCGCTCAAACGGGGTTGTGGAGCGCTATTTGATGCGATAACCTGATTTATTATAAGTGCTTAGTGAGTTGAAGGCGTTGGGGTTAGGTGCGGCCAGGGCCCAGGCGATGTGGCGGTTTGAGGGGATGGGTTTGGATGCCCGAGACCGCGGCTTACCTTGAGCACGTCGATATTCAATAGATGCGAGCCAGAAGGAGACGGTGTGAGGAGTCGTTGGAGTTCGTCCAAGATACGCTGGGATCGCGTTATTTCGCTCGTGCTATTTTCCCTGGTGGGAGCCTCGTCTTGCTCACTTTACCAAGAAATCGAGGCGCCCGTATCGTCGCGCGACTCTGTCGACGCCGTGGGCGATACCGGCGCAGGCCCGGACGCAGGCGACGCCGTCGATATCGAGGCGGACACCGAGCCCGATGCCTCCGCGCCAGCCCTCACCGCGCAGCCGGCGTCCGTCGCGTTTGTCGTCGGCGAAACAGCCCAACTAACGGCCACGATCACCGCGGGTCTGGGCGAAGAGTTCAGCGCGCAGGAGCTGCGCTGGAGCAGCGCCGACACCGAAGTCGCCACGATTGACTCAGCGACGCCTGGCTCCGTCGAACTCTTCGCGGTGGGCGTCGGCACGACCACCGTGAGCGCATCGATCGATGATGGCCACGGCGGTCAGCTTAGCGTCGAGGTGCCGGTGTCCGTGAGCGCGCTGCTGGAGCTGTCGATCGGGCCGGGCGCCGTCTTCGTGGGCGATGAGCGCCAGGCCGTCGTCACCGCGACCGACGCACACGGCAACCCGGTTGGCGACGTCGAAGTCTCCTGGGCGGTCGAGGACGCCGCGGTCCTAAGCGTCGATGGTAGCGGGATGATCACCGCGCTCGACCTCGGCGCCACCGACCTCATCGCGACCGTTGGAGGCCAGAGCAGCCGCATCAGCGTCGAGGTCGTGGAGTGGAAGCAGATCGAAGCGGGGCGCTATTTCTCCTGCGGCCTTCTCAGCAATGGCGACGCGTATTGCTGGGGGCAAAATGGCACCGACGGTATGCTCGGGCATGGAACGGTCGATTCGGGAGACGGCAACGAACTGGCCCACGACACCGACGCCTACGTGCCCACCCCGGTGCTCGGCGGGATCAAATTTGAGTCGATCTCGCTGGGTCACTTTCATAGCTGCGGGTTGACCGCGCAGGGCCAGGCCTATTGCTGGGGCGCAGGCTATTATGGGCAGTTGGGAAACGCGGATTATGAGATCATTGCGCGGCCGGTTGCGGTCAGCGGGGCGTATAATTTTGTTGAGATTGAGGCCAGCCGAGAGTTTAGCTGTGCGCTAGAGGAATCCCACGACCTCTATTGTTGGGGGTATAATGCATCGGGTGAGCTCGGGCAGGGGGATTTCTCGAACTACGCGGTGCCTAAGCGTGTGCTTGGGCATAAATTTGTCGGGATGACCCTGGGCGGATACCATGCATGCGCGATCAGTGAGGCGGGGCCGACATTTTGTTGGGGATCCGGTACCCAGGGGCAATTGGGCGATGGCGGAGATGTCGATAGCCCGCTGCCGGTTCAAGTCGACACGAGCGAGCAGTTTGTGATGCTCGCCGGAGGCTACGACCATACCTGCGGGCTCAACACCGCCGGCGAGGTTTTTTGCTGGGGGCACAACGATATGATGCAGCTTGGCGACGCGACGACCCTGGACCGAAGCAGGCCGGTGCGCGCCGACCCCGCGCACACCTATGTGAGCATCGCGGCGGGCGCCGCGAATACCTGCGGGCTCGACGCCGATGACGATGTCTATTGTTGGGGGCATAATAGCTACGGAAACCTCGGAAACGGCGGGCGTACTCCGCGCGAGGAGTCCCGAGTGCTGGTGACCGGCGGGGAGCGGTGGCGCAGCATCTCACTGGGGGCAAGGCATTCGTGCGCGCTGCCGCTCAACGCGAATCGGGCGTATTGTTGGGGCTTAAATTACGGTGGTCCGCTCGGGAACGGCGAAAACGAAGACCAGCATTGGACCCCGCAACCGGTCGTAAACCCCTGAGGCGAGCCGCGCACCAGCGACTCCGATGCCGCCAGGTCTCGGCGTGCAACTCGCCCGACACTGATATTTGCGAGGCAGCGTTGTCGCGCGCCCGCCAAGCACGTATGCTTCTGCCATCCAAATGATTGCCGATGAACCGGCAATAAGAACGCACGTCCCGGTCAATTCTGCGCGCCCATGAGGTGACGCAGGGTGTTCGGGGCGAAAATAGTATCTATTTGTATAAGGATTATTGATGGGCGCAGCAGGAAAAAAGCGCGAGACCTGGAGCGGTTCCTTTGGCTTCATTCTGGCCGCGGTCGGCTCGGCCGTGGGGCTGGGGAATGTGTGGAAATTCCCATATATCACCGGCGAGCACGGGGGCGGGGCGTTCGTGTTGGTGTACCTGGTGTGCATCGCCCTGGTGGGCTTGCCGCTGCTCTTCGCCGAGATGACGCTGGGCCGGCTGAGCAAAAAGGAGCCGGTGGGCGCGTTTAGCTCGCTGGCCAGCGCCGCGCGAGGCGGCAAATGGTGGGGTTTCTTCGGCTGGATGAGCATCGTCACCGCCGTCTTGCTGCTGAGCTTTTATAGCGTCGTGGGCGGCTGGACCCTGGGGTACCTGGTCAAGGCGGTCAGCGGCGCATTTAGCCCGGAGAGCGCGGCGAACTCGGGCGAGGCGTTTGGTGAATTTATCGCCGACCCCTACCAGACGCTGGCCTTCCACACGATCTTTATGGGGGCGTGTATCGGGGTGGTCATCGGCGGGGTCTCCGGCGGCATTGAGCGCGCCGCCAAGGTTTTGATGCCGATCTTTGCGGTGCTGCTGCTCACGCTGCTGGGGTATTCGCTGACCACCGACGGCGCGGGTCAGGCCCTGAACTTTATGTTCTACCCGGACTTCTCCAAGCTCAGCGCGGGCGCGATCTTGGAGGCGGTGGGCCACTCGTTCTTCACGCTGAGCCTGGGCATGGGCGTGATGATCGTCTACGGCAGCTACCTCAAAAAAGAGAGCAGCATCTTCAAGTCCGGCATGATGATCGCCCTGCTGGACACCGCCATCGCGCTCATCGCCGGCGTGACCATCTTCGGCATCGTCTTTAGCGCCGGCCAGGAGCCCGGCACCGGGCCGGGCCTGGTCTTCGTGACCCTGCCGTCGCTCTTCGCGAGCCTGCCGATGGGAAGCCTCTGGGCGGCTCTCTTTTTCCTCTTGCTCGGCTTCGCCGCGCTGACCTCGGGCATCTCCATCCTCGAGGTCGCCGTGGCGTATTTTGTCGACGAGCGCGGCATCGACCGCAAAAAAGCGACGCTTTTTTTCGGCGGGACGATCTTTGCCATCGGTTTGCTCAGCGTGATGTCCACCAATATCCTGGCGGATTTCAAGATACCCGTGCCCGGCAAGGGGCCGCTGACCATCTTCGACACCCTCGACTATTTTATCAGTAACTGGGCGCTGGTGCTCAACGGGCTGGGCGTGGCGATCTACGCTGGCTGGGCGGTGGACGCAAAGCAGCTGTGGGGCGAGCTCAAGGACGACGGCCTCGGCCGCACCGGCTTCGCGGTGTGGATCTTTTTGATGCGTTTTGTGGCGCCGGTCGCCATCATCTTGATCCTCTTGCACACCCTGGAGTGGATTTAACGGGCGATGATGGGGCGCGGTTCGGGTATCGGGCGCGTGTCGTCGCAATGATGGCGCGTGGTTCGGTTCCGTGGCGCGCGGCGTCGCGATGATGGAGCCTGGTTCGGGTCCGTGGCGTCTCCCCGGGGGCTCCTAGCGGCGCGAGAGCTCGTGGAGTTGGATTATTTTGTGGCGTCCGGGGGCTTCTTTTCTCTCGAGGGCTCACCCCCGACTACAAAGCCGGACTCCGCTTCGCTTCGTCCGTGGGTGAGGCGTCGTGTGGTCGGTGTTTTGTTCCATGTATTCACCTCCGTTGACCGAACGCCTCTCCACCATGCGTAGCATGGGCCTTGTAGCCGCGCGGTGACCGGAGCGAAGCGTAGGGAGCCCGCGGCGGGGCGGGCTAAATTGTGTTTAAATCAAAGGTATCAAATGATGCGTACACGTTATTTTTCCTGTTTTATTTCATCGTTTGGCTTGCTTTTGATCCTCCTGGGGGCTTGCTCCTCCGATACTCGTGAAAATATATCGGCACCTGATGCGACTGCTCACGACATAGGTTTCGACTCAAACGAGAGCACAGCCGACACCGATGACGCGACGCGTGTTGCTCAGCTAATTCTCTCGCCAGATCCAGTGGAGGCGGTCGAGACCCAATCCGTCCAGGTGGGATTTCGGGCCTATAATCCGGAGGGTCTTCAACTCGAAAATGCGACGGTGTCGTGGCAGATCGAAGACACTCAAATTGCGACTGTGGATGCATCGGGGCTCGTCAGCGCGCGGGAGGCCGGCCAAACAACGCTGGTCGCCAGCAGTGGCGATGCGCGGGCGTCCGTCGCAGTGCAGGTGCTCCCGATCAGCTCGATCGATCGTATCGAGATCATCCCGGAACAACGCGAGGTTGGTGTGGGCCAGAGCGTAGCGCTTGGGCTTAAGGCATATCGCAGCGATGATACCGAAATTGAGAACCTGAATCTGCCGGTCGAGTGGCAAAGCGATGCCGCTGAAATTGCGACGATTGATGATGATGGAAATCTCGCCGGCATCGAACGCGGCGAGGTTGGGGTTCTGGCGCGGGTAGGTGAACTGGAGGGGCGAGCGGAGTTCCGTGTCGAGTTGAAGTTCAAGACTTTGGAATGCTTAAACGGTTGTTATCTGATCTCGACCGAAGGCAAGATCTATACAATGGATCGATATGCCGGCGAGGAAAATAATGATGGTATTTTGATGCCTGAATTTACGCAGCTCGAGGTCGATGATGAGATGCGCTTCAAATCGGTGTATGGGGGACCGGCTGGTGTTGGGAATTTCTCCTGCGCGCTATCAACCGAAAACCGGGCGTATTGTTGGGGGGATAACTATTTTGGAAGAATCGGGGTCGATTTCGACACGCACGTTCTTGAAAGTCCAACGATGGTCGACGCCGAGCTGCGTTTTAAGGCGCTCAGAGTAGGGACCTACTCAACCTGTGGGCTTACGCTAGAGGGCGCGCTCTATTGTTGGGGCGATCTGTTGATCAGCGGTAATTGGATACGTCGCGGCCTCGACCTCTACGAAACGCACTCATACGAACCGGTGCTGATGGAGGAGGGCCCCTTTAGTGAACTCCTAATGACCGGCGCGTCCCTGTGTGTGCAAGAGCACAAAACGCAGATCTGGCGGTGCATGGGGGCGGGTGAGGCCGGTCAACTAGGCAATGGCGAGCGGGTTGATCAAGATAACCTCGTGGAGATTAGCGCCCCAGGCGCGTTTATCGCGCTGGCGTCTCTCTATGATGTGGGTGGTGGTACGACGCTGTGTAGCGTTGACGCCCAGGAGCAGCAGGTTTGGTGCTGGGGACAAAATTATGCCGGGCAGCGTGGGCAGCCGATCGAGTCGCCCCCAACGAATCACGACACCCCTCAACGAACGGCGTGGGAAGTCCCCATGGTAGATATCTATAAGAATGGGCATGGTTTTTGCGGCGCAACGCCCGAGCGCGAGATTCGATGCTGGGGGGATAATTCAGGTTGTGGACTTGGCCAGCAGGCGCCAGAGCGGGGAATTGCGGACCATCGTTATGATATTCAACCAGCGATCGTAGGTGTGCCCGAGGATTGGGTGACCCTGTCTGATGCCTGCGTTCTAACCGAGGGTGGCGATGTCTGGTGCTGGGGAGCGAAACGAATGACGGGCGACCCGCTGTGGCCCACTCGGTGCGAGCCGACGGCCCGGCGCATGCTTACGTTTTAGACGCCTCTCCCTCCCCGGGGGCTCCTAGCCGCGCGGTGACCGGAGCGAAGCGTAGGGAGCCCGCGGGACGCGACGTGACCCAACCCATGCACGCCCAAAACGCGACCACGACCCCACCCAACCCCACCCATGAACGCCAAAAACGCGACCTGGGCCCCACCCTCCCGCGTTGTCCTCCCATTCATCGGTGAGCATCTTTGAACAAGGGCTGCGAAAGCGTGCTATTTCATCGCCGCAGGGATTGCACTAGGATAGACGTTGAGAGCGTCGCGGATAAACTTGCAGATGCGAAAGCAGGGTGGTGCATATGATTCTTTTCGTCTCGGTAGCGATATTTATAGTGTGGATGGTCTTGATCGGGCTGATGATGCGCCAGGTCTTGAGTCACCCCAATTGCCCGGAGTGCGGCGGTGACCGCATCCGCCCGGTCGATATGCGCACCGCCACGCTGGTGGTGGACGGCGAAAAGGTCCCGGCGGCCTGGATGTACCGGCAATGCCAGGGGTGTCAGGCGCGGCTCAAATGGGATATCGGCCAGGATAAGTGGGTCGAGTTGGAGCCCGGCGAGTGGGAAGAGGTCATCCGCAACGCCGAGGAGATTCCCTCCTGAGTGCGTCTTTTTGTCCGCCATATACCTGGGGAGATCTCGCTGACTATTTGACCTCGGCTGGCGCATCGGGTTATGTAGGCGCGCGGCCGAGTTCGCGCTGAATTAGGCATAAAAAATCCACTCGAATCGTTGTGTTCGGGAGCCCCAGCAGTCGAGCCGGCGCCGATGTCGGGCTGCATACAGCCGCATCTCGCAAAAAAAAGAGCATCCATAAGATATAAGTCTCAATAAATATAAGCCTCGACGGGGAAATAAGCGTGCCTCGCGCGTATTCTCAGGTTCCAGGCAACCCCCATCGCGCATCCTTTAGGGAGCGTATTTAGTGACGGACAACTTCAAGCATGGCCAAACGCAAGATTGACCAGAGCAAAATTCGTAATTTCTCGATTATCGCACATATCGACCACGGCAAATCGACCCTGGCCGATCGCATCCTCGACGAAACGCGCGCGATCGCCTCGCGCGACAAAAAAGAGCAATATCTGGACTCCATGGATCTCGAGCGCGAGCGCGGGATTACCATTAAGGCGCAGTCGGTGCGTCTGGAATACGAGGCCGACGACGGCGAGACCTACCTGCTCAACCTGATCGACACCCCGGGGCATGTCGACTTCACCTACGAGGTCTCGCGCAGCCTGCAGGCGTGTGAGGGCGCGATCCTCGTGGTCGACGCCTCTCAGGGCGTCGAGGCCCAGACCGTGGCCAACGTGTACCTGGCGTTGGACGCCGACCTGGAGATCATCCCGGTCCTCAATAAAATCGACCTGCCGGCGGCCGATATCCCACGGGTCAAAGCCGATATCGAGGACACCATCGGGCTGGACGCCACCGACGCGGTCTGCGCCAGCGCCAAGAACGGCATCGGCATCCACGAGATCCTCGAGGCGATCGTTAAGCAGGTGCCGCCGCCGGTGGGCGACGTCGACGCGCCGCTTAAGGCCCTGGTCTTCGACAGTTGGTTCGACACGTACCGCGGCGTGATCAACCTGGTGCGGGTGGTCGAGGGTGAGCTGCGAAAGGGCCAGCAGATCAAGTGGATGGCCAGCGGCGCCCGCGGTGAGATCGACGCGCTCGGCACCTACACGCCAGCCCCGGTGGCGGTCGACCGCCTTGGGCCCGGCGAGGTCGGGTTCGTGATCACGATGATCAAAGACATCGGCGACGCCAAAGTCGGCGACACCATCACCGAATATAAAAAAGAGGCCGCCGAGCCGCTGCCCGGCTTCAAAGACGTCATGCCGATGGTCTTCTGCGGGTTCTACCCGGTCGATTCCTCGGATTATACCGCGCTCAAAGACGCGCTCGAAAAGCTCACGCTCAACGACTCCAGCATCACCCACGAGCCCGAGACCAGCCAGGCGCTGGGCTTCGGGTATCGCTGCGGCTTCTTGGGCCTGCTGCATATGGAGATCATCCAGGAGCGCCTGGAGCGCGAATACGGCCTGGACCTCATCACCACCGCCCCGTCGGTCATCTACCGGGTGCACACCGAGGACGGCGAAACCTTGGAGGTTGAGAACCCCTGTGATTTGCCTGACGCGCAATATATCGACTTCATTGAGGAGCCGTATCTCAGCGCCACGATCCACGTGCCGCCGGAGCATATCGGGCCGGTGCTGAAATTGTGCGAAGAGCGCCGCGGCACCCAGGTTGACATGCGCTACGCCGGCGAGAATCGGATCATCTTGACCTACGAGATCCCGATGAACGAGGTCATGTATAATTTCTATGACCGCCTGAAATCCTGCTCGCGTGGCTATGCTAGCCTGGACTATGAGGTCATCGACTATCGCCGCGGCGACCTGGTCAAGCTCGACGTGCTGGTCAATAAAGACGTGGTCGACGCGCTCAGCGTCATCGTCCACCGCGACTTCGCGTTTGAGCGCGGAAAATCGCTGACCAAGAAGCTCAAGAAGGTCATTCACCAGCAGCTCTTCGAGATCCCGATCCAGGCCGCTATCGGCAGCCGCGTGGTCGCGCGTGAGACGATCCGCGCGTTGCGCAAGAACGTCACCGCCAAATGCTATGGCGGCGATATCAGCCGAAAGCGCAAATTGCTTGAGCGCCAGAAAGAGGGCAAAAAGCGCATGAAGATGGTCGGCAGCGTGGAGATCCCACAGGAAGCCTTCCTTGCGGTGCTGAGCATCGACGAAGAATAAAGCGCGGCTCCCGAGACGCTTCGGCGTCTGGGGAAACGCGAGCGATACGATTTTTGTGGCATCATTGCAGTAGGGTTGGACGGCGCGACGAGGCCTGAAGTGAGCACATCGGAAAATATAGATACGAACGACCTGCGCCCCGCGCGGGAGTTCGTCCGTCATAACCAGACTCGCCTGGATCGCACGCTGGGTCTGGCCGATGAGGTGCGCAATCGCGGCCAGGCGCACCTTAATGAGCTGCGCCAGCTCATCGAGTCGGTCGATATCGGCGCCGAGGATATCGCGACGCTCAACCAGCATATCGAAACCCTGACCCCCTGGTTTGACGAGCACCTCGAGGGCAAGCAAAAGAGCGTCTTCCGCGAATACGCCGAGAGCATCGGCCTGGCCGTGCTCTTCGCGCTGACGCTGCGCGCGTTCGTCATCGAAGCGTTTAAGATCCCGAGCAAGAGCATGGTCCCGACCCTGCTGGTCGGGGACCATCTTTTCGTGAATAAATTTGTCTACGGGCTGCGCGTTCCCTTCACCCAATCCTATATGGTCGAGTTTAGCGACGTGGAGCGCGGCGAGGTCGTGGTCTTCAAATTCCCCAGCAAAGAGGCGCGTGAATATCTGCTCAAGCAACCCGCGTCGCACCGCCAATGCATCGAGATGAGCACCCTGGACGAGGACCGCGACTTCATTAAACGCGTCATCGGCGTCGCCGGCGACAAGGTCGAGTTGCGCGACAACCAGATCCTCATCAACGATAAACCCGTCGAGAGCCTTGGGCTGCGAAAGGTCGCCACCGGCAATTTCCTCTACCCGCATCAGATCGTTGAGACCAAGCGTCTCAACGGGCACACCTACACCGTGCAATATTCGGGCGCCGACGAGAATTTCGGGCCGATTACGGTCAAGCCCGGCCATATCTTTACGATGGGCGACAATCGCGACAATTCCTCCGACGGGCGTTGTTGGGGGCAAGTGCCGCTGCAGAATGTAAAGGGGCGCGCGCTGTTTATTTGGTGGTCGATCGGCGAGGAGTCCTACCGATGGAACCGCATCGGGCAAATGATTCACTGAGCAGGCGTGGGTCCGCGCGCCTCGAGCATGCATGATAATCCCCGCCTCATTCGCCGCACTCCCGTCTCTCTTTTGGAAGCCTGGTATAAAACGTGATGGAAACCCAAAAAGCTGCCTCCGCAACGCGTGAATTCTCCCCCAATGAGCCGGCGATTCTCGTCCTCGAAGACGGTCGCTGCTTTGAAGGACACGCGGCCGGCGCCCCCGGCGTCGCCATCGGCCAGGCTGTTTTTAATACGAGCTTAACGGGTTATCAGGAGCTTTTAAGCGACCCCGCCAGCGCCGGGCACCTGCTCTGCTTGAGCGCGCCCCATATCGGCAATTACGGCGTGAACGCCCAGGATATGGAGTCTGCGGGCGTCGCCGCGGCCGGCTTGATCGTGCGCAGCATCACCGAGAAACCGAGCAATCATCGCGCGGATTCGAGCCTCCCAGACTGGCTGCGCGCCCACGGCCTGGTGGCCATCCGCGACGTCGACACCCGCGCGCTCACCCGCTATCTGCGCGACCACGGCGAGATGAAGGCCGCCATTGTCAGCGGCCAGACCGCCGCTGACGCGCCCCGCTGGGTCGAGCAACTCGCCGAGCACCCCGACTTTCGCGCGCGCGACTTCTCCGAGCACGGAGTGCGCCAGCCGACCTCGGTGCGCGTGCACGCCAATAAACTGCCCGACGGGCACGAAGATCTCGGCTACGCGCGCATCGAATATATGCCCTATGAGGCGCCCAAAGATCCCGCCGACGCGTCGCCCCATATCGTGGTGGTCGACTTCGGCGCGAGCTTTCGCATCATGCGCCGCCTGAGCGCCTACGGCGTGCGCCTCACCCTGGCGCCGGCGACCTCAAGCCTCGCCGATATCAAGGCGTTGGCGCCCGCTGGGATTGTCTTGTCCAGCGGTCCGGGGAGCCCGGAGCGCGCGGACGTCGACCTCGCCATGCTGCGCGAGGCGGCCGAAGTCGCGCCGACGCTGGCGGTTTCGATGGGCTTTCAACTTGTGGGGCGCGCCTTCGGCGCAGAGCACGCGCCGTTGGCCAACGGGCACCGAGGCCCGAATCAACCGGTCCAGGAAGTCCGCAACTCGCGGGTTTTTATGACCCGTCAAAACCGCGGCTACGCCTTGCAGGCCGATGGCTTCCCCGAGGCCCTCGAGATTACTCATCTCAACCTCAATGACCGAAGCGTCGAGGGTTTTCGTCATCAAACGCTGCCGCTTATCGCGCGTCAATATGACCCTCCGGCGCTCGTAAACCCCAATGATACCAGTGATTTCGTGGCGGACTTTATGTCGATGCTCCGCGAGGTCCAACCATGAGCCAGCAATTGAACGAACCGGAGCAATCTCCCGAAGAATCTGCGTCCAAGCAGGGAAATAAGAAGCGTTGGTATCGGCATATGAGCCGTAGTCGGCGCTTGTTTTTGCCGTTGCTGACGATGGGCCTGTTGGCCCTGATTCTGGTCCTCTTTCACCGGATCTTATTGCCCTTCATCTTCGCGATCGCCATCGCTTATTTGATGAACCCGATCGTCAAGCGCATGTCGGTGCGTTTCCCGCGCTGGGTCGCGGTGATCACGGTTTATCTGGCGTTCTTCGGGATTCTGACGGCTGGCTTCGTGGTCGTGGTGCCGCGATTCTTCAACGAGATGGCGCGATTCGCCGAGACGGTGCCCGAGACCGTGGCGAATTTCCGCCAGAAGAATCTGCCGGGGATTAACGAGAAATTACAGAATTTTGTGCGCGAATATTTGCCCATTATGCCGCCGGGCACCGAGCATGTCGCGGCGCGAGCGCACGTCGCCAGCGCCTGGACCGAGGCGACCCAGCGGGCCACCGCCACCGGATTGGCGCTGACTCGCGCGCGCGGCGCGACCAATATTAAATTTCAGGTGGACCGACAGACGGGCAAACAGACCGCGTCGACCGGCGAGACGATCATTGAGGTCGACAACGGTGTGAACGTCACCGTGCGCACGGAGTTGCCCGAAACGGGCGGCGAAGCCGCCGCCGAAAAGGCGCGCCCCAAGGTCACCTATCGCGGCGTCCCGGAGCCTGCCGCCTCCGAGGAACTCGCCGATTACGGTACCCACGGGAGTTGGACTTTTGTCGACGCCCAACCCTCGGCCGTCGTGCGCATGGTCCCGGGCGACAAGGGCGAAGTTGAGCTTTTCTTGGGCGAGGGCGAGGTCGTCGTGACCCGAATCGACGACGACTCCTGGAGCGTTCAGCGCGGCAATCGCCACCACTATAAGCGTGAATCCACCCCAGTGCCGGCCACGCTGATTGACCTGGAGGCCCGGGTTAACCAGATGATCGAGGGCATTGTCAGCACCTCACAGGAGCGAATCACCGCGGTGATTAGCTACGCGCATATCCTGGCCGTCGGGATCATCCAGATATTGGTCACGATCATTTTGACCTTTATGGTCGCCGCCTTTATGTCGATCGACTTGCCGCGATTTAACGGGTTCTTCCGCGATATGCTCCCCGGCGAGTATCGCCCAGGCTACGACGACCTGATGCGGCGCATCGACCGCGGCCTGTCGGGCGTGGTGCGCGGCCAGTTGATCATCTGTCTTATCAACGGGGTGCTGACCTATATCGGGCTGGCGCTCATCGGCGTGAAATTCAGCGTGATGCTCTCGCTTTTGGCCGGCGTGCTGACGTTGATCCCGGTCTTTGGCACCGTGATCTCGACGATCCCGATCATGCTGGTCGGGCTGATGACCGGCTTCTGGACCTCGTTTTTGGCCTTCGCCTGGATCATGTTTATCCACTTCGTCGAAGCCAATATCTTGAACCCCCAGATCATCGGCAACTCGGCCCATATCCACCCGGTCATCGTCATCTTCGCCCTGCTCGCCGGCGAGAGCGCTTTCGGCCTGGTGGGCGCCCTTTTGGCGGTGCCGGTGACCTCGATCTTGCTCGAGATCTTCCAATTTATCCGCGACCGCCTCACCGCCGAGGAGATGGCCGCAGCCCAGGAAGCCTCGGGCAGCGACGGCAGCGCCGTGGGTGGGTAAGTTTATGTTTTTACTATGTTTTTAGTGACCCAGGCACACCAGGGAGACCATGAATTCACAGCCGACGATTAAAACACTCGACACCTGTTTTATGGGGGAATCCTCGGTCATCGCGGTCTATTTGCTCGAGTCCGACGACGGGCTGATCCTGGTGGACTGCGGGCCTGAGACGGTCTTTGAGGGCTTGAAAACCGCCATCGCCGCCGAGGGTTATGATTGGCAGGACGTGCGCCACGTCCTGCTCACCCATATCCATTTTGACCACGCGGGCGCGGCCTGGAAATTCGCCCAGAACGGCGCCAAGGTCTACGTGCATCCGATCGGGCTTGCGCATATGCAGAACCCCGAGAAGCTGTGGAACTCGGCCAAGCGCATCTACCAGGGCGCGATGGAATCCCTGTGGGGCGAGATGCACCCGATCGACCCGGAGTTGCTGGTCGCGGTCGATGAGGGCGACCGCCTCACGCTCGGCGGCGTCCAGGTCGACGTCCACTACACCCCGGGCCACGCGGTTCACCACAACGCCTACCAGATCGGCGACGCGGTCTTCGCCGGAGACGTCGCCGGCGTCAAGATCCACGGCGGCCCCCCCGTGCCCCCATGCCCGCCGCCAGACATCGACGTCGACGCCTGGAAGCGCTCCATCCAGACCCTTCGCGACCTCAACCCCACGCACCTCTACCTGGCCCACTTCGGCGCGGTCGACGCGCCGCTGGCGCACCTCGACGCCCTCGAGGCCACCCTCGACGACTGGGCCATGTGGATAAAACCCCATTTCGATGCGGGCGCAGCGCCAGCCGAGGTCACCACGGACTTCGTCGCCTATACCCAGGAACAACTGCGCAAGGCCGGAGTCTCCGAGGCCGACCTCACCCGCTACGAGGCCGGCAACCCCAGCTTTATGTCGGTGACCGGGTTGATGCGCTATTGGAAGTTGAAGGAGGCGGGGCGGTTGTGATTACGCCCCCCCACCCCCATTGACGCCAACCCCTCTTCCGACGAATAATAAACGCTCTGCAACGCATATAAATATGACTTGAACCCGAGCGTCGTCATGGAAGAGAGCGTCTTAACGTCGGTGGTTTTGCCCCTCGCATTGTTTATCATCATGCTTGGGGTGGGGCTTTCGTTGGTGGTCGATGATTTTAAGCGGGTGGTGCTTTACCCGAAGGCGGTGGCGGTCGGGCTGGTGAACCAGCTCGTGTTGTTGCCGTTGGTGGCGTTTGGCCTGGCGCACCTCTTTCAGCTTGACCCGGTGATGGCGGTTGGGCTGATGCTGATCGCGTGTTGTCCGGGCGGGGTGACCTCGAATTTGATCACCTTTGTGTCGCGCGGTGACGCCGCGCTCTCGGTGACGCTCACCGCGATCAGCGGGGTCATCGTGGTGGTGACGATTCCGCTGATCCTGATCTTCTCGATGAATACCTTTATGGGGGAGGCGCAGCAATTTTCGGTGCCGCTGCTCGACACGATTCTTCAGATCGTGGCGATCACGGTGGTGCCGATTAGCCTGGGGATGTTGGTGCGCCGCTTCAAGCCGGCGTTCGCCGCCAAGATGGAGCGCCCGGCGCGCATCGGCTCGACGGTGATCTTCGTGGCGATTCTCGGCGGCGTGGTCGCGGCGAATATCGAGGTCATTAAGGTCCATTTCCTCGAACTGAGCGTCGTCACCGGCACCCTCAATATCCTGATGATGTCGCTTGGTTACGCCAGCGCGCGACTGCTGCAGCTCAAGGCGCCGCAGGCCGTCGCCATCTCGATTGAGACCGGCATCCAGAACGGCACACTCGCCATCGTCATCGCCACTTCGATCCTGGAGCGCGGCGACCTTGCGGTAATTCCCGGCGTCTATAGCCTGATTATGTTCGGGACCGGCGCGGTGGTGATGTATTATTTCGGGGTGCTAAAAAAGCCCTCTGAGATCAACGGCGCCGCCGTGGCGAGCACGGCCCTGAGCGACTCATAAGCGCGCGGGTTCTTCATTGCTGCCCGAGTCCATCGGGCAGCTAAGCAAGCGGTCGGCCCGCGATTTGCCCGCGTTTACGCAGCGCAGGGTTGCCTGCGAGAACACGCCGTTATCGTCTGGAAACCTGAAATAGGTCTTCGGCTCCGCCGCCGCGTCGCGCGCCACGCGCTCCTCCCCCAATCGCTCACCCCGCGCGGGCGTCGCGCCGGGTCGTCTAACGCTCGCCTCGACCAACATTACCCCGCGGGAGTGGGTGCCGATCAGCCCAATCGCGCGCATGATTTCCGTGTCGTCGTCCGCCAGTATAACCCCGATCGGAATCGCACGCGAGTTCGACGCGTCGTCGGCATAGAGCGTGCGATTCGCCGCCTCCACGCCCCTGGCTCCACGCACCTCTTTTTGCAGCGCTTCACAGAGCGCGTCGATGCGCTGGAGCATCTTTTCGGTGTCCTCGGCGAGCGCACGAAGCCCGGGGTCGTCGGTGGGGCGCAGGGTATTTAGGGTCATGATTTCCCTCGCTAGAGCGGTCTTTTTGCTGAATTCTGGCGCGAGATCCAAGTGGTAGATCGACTGCTGGCAGGTTGTGATTCGCGTATTTTATAATATGAACACCGCATTAGATTTCGCGAGTACTTTGGGCCATCCGCCCGCAAATACTGGCGGAATACGGCCAAAATATGTTAACCTCGCCGCCATCAATCCGTACCTATCCGCTCACTCGCGCGTTTCGAGCGCGTGGCCTATCGTCCCGAATAATGACTGCCCATTTGCGAGCGTTCATCAATGTTGGGCGATGAAATTGACTGATCCTGATTTAACTCGATGAGGTCTAATGTGATGAGCCAAAAGCCGATCGCCGCCAAAATACTCTATATCGCCATCTTCGCGTTGATGATCGGTTGCGGGAGCGACCAATCCACGCATGATAGCGGTACCCTGGACGGTGGAATATCTACTTCAAATAACGGCTCCCAAGACGCGGATGAGTCCGGTGACTTGGGCGATTCGGGGGATTCTCCGGATGCCAATGCCGAGGATATCGGCGGCGAGGATGGCCAGGGTGGCGGCGAGGACGCCGGGGGTTATCCGAGCGGGGCGGTCGATGAGGTGCGCAGCGAAAACCCGCTCGAGGTCGACGAAGCGCGGCGCGCCGCAGCGCGCGCGGCCTACGAGGCGCTCGATAAAGATGCGCTTGAGGCGAGTTATTCGCCCGAGGCCCTCTACGACACGTTCAACGAATTTGCGCTCAGTTATTTTGGCCCGACCAACCAGCCGCTCCTGCAGAAATACACCGGCGAGACCCTCGATTTTGTCCCCGCCGGGGATTGGCTTCATGCGTCAAGCCACTCGGCCACCATCGCGTTCGAGACGACGCTGCCGGTGCGCGGCGCGATCGAATACGGGACGTCGCCTGACGCGTTGACCGAGTCGGTTGACGAGAGTGAGCGCTATTTCTTCACCCAGGTGCATCATCTGCGTGGGCTGCAACCCGACACGACCTATTATTATCGGCGCATCGCGCGTGGCGAGAGCGGCGAGACGCTCGTGTCGACCCTCGGTGAGTTTAAGACCGGTGACCTCAACGGGGTCATTGAGTTGCCCGGTCAACTCGCCGGGCCGCCCTATATGCTCGACCAGGCCGGTGCGACCTACGTGTTGACCGAGGATATTATCAGCGATGGCACCGCGCTCGCGATCACCGCCAGCGACGTGACCGTCGACCTGAACGGGCATCGAATCGTCTACGCCAACGTCGCCGTGCCGAACCCCGACGCCGGTCAGGCCGCCACCGCCGCCAGCGGTATCTGGGCGCGCTCCAACGAGGTGCAGGGCGTGCGCGTGCTCAACGGCATCATCGAAGAGGGGCACGTCGGAAATAATGGCAGCAACGGCGTTCACGCCATCTATCTGTCGGGCGTGGGTGATGTCGAGATTGCAGGTGTTTCGGTGCTCTACCAGGCAGCCCAGGTATTCGCGGTTTTCCTGCGGTACCCCAAAAATAGCGTGCGCCTGCACCATAATAACTTTATGGACCGCGGCTTTGAGATCCTCAATCGCCACGGTTCTGGTGGTGGGCGTCCGGTGCAGATCACAGACTCCAACGCCCAGAACGAGATCGCCAATGACTACGAATTCGCCCATAACCTGGTCAAACGCACCCGGCAAAATGGGCTGCGCCAGGCGAACTCGATTCGCGATAATGAGATCTATGTTGACAGTTGGTCGACCAACTCCTTTGCCATCCAGCCGCACTCCAGGCCCGACACGCCAGCCGGCGAGGTGCGCAGAAATAAGATCTTTTTGAGCGGCTATCACTCCATCGCCTTGGGCTGGGCGCACCTTGACCTGTCGGTGGAGCAGAACCTCGTGCAGCTCGAGAGCGTGCGCACCGAGAGCCGGCGTTATTTCGAAGACTGGGGCGATATGGATTCGCTCAACGGGTTTCGCATCACCAATTATGGCGGCGGCGGGCAGGTGCGCGAGAACCTGCACTACCGGGACAATGTCATCGTGGGGCGCGCGCGCGACGGGGCCATCATGCGCGGCACCGAGCTATTCAGCGACGCCACCATCACCAACACGATCTTTGAGGATAATTATGTGAATATCAGCGCCGAGGACCCCCAGACCCTCGACGCCGCGCCGGTGGTGACCCAGGGTGTCCACGCCACGCGTCCCGACCATAACCCCACGTTTTATATCGACAATATGCTCGTGTCGAACCTGGCGAATATCCGCTTCGGCGACTCTTATGGGCGCGGCAATCGCCATACCTTCATTGGCACGAAGTTGGTGAAAACCGGCGATCATCCCGACTACCACACCATCGTATTTGACGGGGCCTACGAGAGCTATGACCACGAACTCATCGACCCGGTCTTTGAGGGCGGCGCGGCGGTCGATGATGTTTGGTGGCGTCGGGTGAGTATTCGCGCGTATTACCGGGTCAAGTGGACCGTGGCGTTGAGCGGTGCGCCCGGTGAGTCGGTCTCGATCAAAGACGTCGACGGACAGGAGGTCTATAGCGGCGCGCTCGACGCTCAGGGCAACCTTGAGGTCGCCCTCGCCCAGATGACCATTCGTCCCACAGAGTGGAGCGGCGATGACAGTGGCGGGGCGGTGGGGCAGGCCTACGAGCATCAGAAGGTGATGCACACCCCGCATAAGATTACAGTCGGCGGCGTCGAGCAAAGCGTCACGGTCGACGGGCTTGGGAAACGCGTCGACTTCTAGTCGGGCCGGGTCTAGGCCACTCAAGAACAAAAAACACCACCCGGCGGGTGGTGTTTTTTCGTCTTCTCAGTCGCTCAACGCGATGTTGAGCCGACCGAATTCGGCGGCCGAATTATTGGAAGAACTCGGCGTTCTTGAGCGTATAGTCGCTCCACTCTTCCGGCACATCCCACTCCTCGAAGATCGCTTCGACGGGGCATTCCGGCTCGCAGGCGCCGCAGTCGATGCAGATATCGGGGTCGATATAGAGTTGGATTCCAGCGAGCTGGGCTTCTTCGCCGGCAGCCTGGAGACTCTGGATTTCGTCGACGGAGATCGGGCCGTGAATGCAGTCAACGGGGCAAACTTCGACGCATGAGGCGTCGCAGACGCCCTCGCAGGGTTCGGTGATTACAAAGGTCATGGAGTTCTCCTGATGCTATGCGCGCGAAGTGGACTGGGCGCAGCACTTCTGGTGATAAGGGGAAATTTTTGTGGGATTTCGGACCCGCGTACAGGTCCAATCCGCGTGCAATTTATTACGCGTGCGGGGCGGGTTGCGTCAAGGCTATTGCGGGGGATATTCGGGTTGAGCGCCTTGTTTGTGGGATTCTTGGCGGATTCCCGGGCGCCCCGCGGGAGATTGTCATTTTGCGAGGTCGGGCTCGATGCGCTATTAGGCGTTTGATCGAAGTTGACACGCCTCCTAACACCCACGCGAAGGCCCATGAATCGACTCTCCCACACGCTCGCCGGTCATCTCTGGACCATCGCGCCGACGTTGCGCCACCGCCTGCGCCCGCGGCGCGCGCCCGAGGCCGAAGCCTGGTCGACGGTGCTCGAGGACGCGACGGTCGGCGAGGTTCGGCTGCACGGGCGCTACCGCGCGCATCCGCGGGCCGATACGCTGGTCGTGCTGGTCCACGGGCTCGGCGGGCACGCCGAGAGCCCGTATCTGGTCGACGCGGCGATCGCGGTGGAGCGGGCAGGGCGCTCCTGCCTGCGGCTATGCCTGCGCGGCAGCGCGGGCAGCGGCGAGGATATCTATCACTCGGGGCTGACCGCGGATGTCCACGCGGCGCTCAGGGACCCGAAATTTAGCGCCTATAAAAAAGTCTGGGTGATCGGGTTTTCCCTGGGCGGTCACGTCGCGCTAACGCTGGCGACCGAAGATGGTTGTGACCCGCGCGTTCGCGGCGTGACGGCCATCTGCCCGCCGCTTGAGCTCGGCGAGGTGCAGGCCTGGCTCGACGCCCCCGCGCGCAAGATCTACCGCGAATATATCCTGCGCGAGCTTCGCCAGATCTACGCCCAGGTCGACGCGCGTGGCCGGGCGATAACGCCGATTGAGCAGGTCCGGCGCGCGCGCACCCTGCGCGATTGGGATTCGATGACCGTCGTGCCGCGCTTCGGGTTTCGCGACGCCCAGGATTATTATGACTCGCAGAGCATCACCCGGCGCCTGGATGAGCTGCGAATCCCCGCGCTGCTCCTGGCCAGTCAAAATGATCCGATGATCCCAGGTCGCTCGATCCCCGGGCTCATCAGCAATCCCCCGGCAAACCTCGAGGCCTACCACATTGATGCCGGCGGGCACGTATTCTTCCCTCCGTCGCTCGACGTCGGTCTGGGCGCCGACACGGGCGTGGTGGCCCAGGCGCTCGCCTGGCTCGGGGGAAGGGCGGGGTGATGGGGCGAATCCCGCGAACCAAAAACAAATGCGCGGACCACCCAGGGCGGTCCGCGCATTGTTTATATCCCGGTCTGAGCGACCGATTATCATTCGCCGGCTTTAGCTATGAATCATGCGACCGTCGACGGCCAGGCATGCTTCTTTGACGACTTCGGCCAGGCTCGGGTGCGCGTGGGAGCTGCGCGCGATATCTTCGGCGCTTGCCCAGAATTCCATGGCGACGGCCATCTCGGCGATGAGGTCGCCGGCCTGCGGGCCGATGATATGCGCGCCGAGGATGCGGTCGGTCTTGGCGTCGGCCAAGACCTTCACGAAGCCATCGGTATAGTTGATCGCGCGGGCGCGGCCGTTGGCTTTGAAGAGGAATTTGCCGGTCTTATACTCGACGCCTTCCTTATCCAATTCGGCCGGCGTTTTGCCGACGCTGGCGATCTCGGGGTAGGTATAAACCACGTCTGGAACTGCGTCGTACATCACGTGTGAGCCCATGCCGTTCATGCGCTCGACGCAGATGATGCCTTCGTCTTCGGCCAGGTGGGCGAGCATCGGGCCGGGGATGACGTCGCCGATGGCGTAGACGCCTTCGACTGAGGTCTCGTAGTCGCCGTCGACTTCGATGAATCCGCGGGCGTTGGTCTCAAGGCCGATATTCACCAGCCCGAGTCCGTCGGTATAGGGACGACGGCCAACCGCCACCATCAATTTGCTGCCCTCGATGGTCTTGACCTCGCCTTCTTCGCCGTCGCGCGGCTCGTAGCTGACTTCGACGGTCTTGCCGTTGACCTTCGCGCCGGTGACCTTCGCGTTCATGATGAACTCAAGGCCCTGCTTCGTGAAGATCTTCTTGGCGGTCTTCATGACCTCGGCGTCTGCGCGGCCGCCCAGGATTTCAGGGAGGTATTCGATGACCGTGACTTTGGCGCCAAGGCGCGACCAGACCGAACCCAGCTCGAGGCCGATGACGCCGGCGCCGATGATGATCAGGTGCTCGGGGACTTCGGTGAACTCAAGCGCCCAGGTCGAGTCGACGATGGTCTCTTTGTCGTATTCGACGCCCGGGATCGCGGTCGGCTTGGAGCCGGTGGCGATGAGGATCTTTTTGGTCTCAAGCGTCTTCGACTCGCCGTTATTCTGGGCGACGACGACGGTGTTCTTGTCCTGAATGGTCGCCGTGCCGTGGATGCCGTCGACTTTATTTTTGCCGAAGAGGAATTTGATGCCGCCGGTCAGGCCGTTGACGACCTCTTTTTTGCGGTTGAGCATCTTCTCAAGGTCGAGCTCGACGCCGCTGACGTTAATCCCATGCTCGGCCAACTCGCCGTTGGCGTCGTGGAATTTGTGGCTCGACTCGAGCAACGCCTTGGAGGGGATGCAGCCGACGTTCAGGCAGGTGCCGCCGAAGGTGTCATATTTCTCGACACAGGCGACGTTCATGCCCAATTGTGCAGCGCGAATGGCCGCGACATAGCCGCCGGGGCCCGAACCAATCACTACCAGATCATACATGATCAAACTCGTATTTTTTGAAGAAAATAAAAGAGTTAAGCCCGCCCTATCCTCCGGCGCTGGCGAGAGGATAGGGCGGGCTGCGAGGCTTTAGAGCTCGAGCAGAATGCGCTCGGGGTTCTCAAGCAGCTCGGCGATTCGCTTCAGGAAGGTGACCGCCTCGCGTCCGTCGATGATGCGGTGATCGTAGGACAGCGCCAGGTACATCATCGGGCGAATGACGACTTCGCCGTTCACGGCGACCGGGCGCTCGATGATGTTGTGCATGCCCAGAATCGCGCTCTGCGGCGGGTTGAGGATCGGCGTGGAGAGCATCGATCCGTAGATGCCGCCGTTGGTGATCGAGAAGGTGCCGCCCTGCAGCTCGGCCAGGCTCAGCGAGTTATCCTTCACCTTGCCGGCCAGGTCGGTGATATATTGCTCGACCTCGGCAAATCCGAGCTGATCGGCGTCTTGGATGACCGGAACGACCAGACCTTTGGGCCCGCCGCCGATGGCCACGCCGATGTTATAGTAGTTCTTGTAGACGATCTCGTCGCCGTCGATCTCGGCGTTGACGGCCGGGAACTCTTTGAGGGCTTCGACCGCGGCCTTCACGAAGAAGCTCATATACCCGAGCTTGATGCCGTGCGATTTGACGAAGCGCTCCTGGTACTTTTTGCGGATCGCCTGGATGCCGGACATATCGGCTTCCTGGAAGGTCGTGAGCATCGCAGCGGTCTGCTGGGCTTCGACCAGACGACGCGCGACGGTCTGGCGCAAGCGGCTCATCTTGACGCGCTCTTCGCGCGCTTCGTTGGAGCCCTGCGAGGCGGCGGGGGGCTGCACGCCGCCCTGGGGTTTCTCGAGATGGGCGAGGACGTCGCCTTTGAGGAGGCGACCGTTCGGGCCGGTGGCTTTGATCTTGGACGGGTCGAGGTTGTTTTCTTCGACCAGACGGCTGACCGCCGGGCTCAGGCCTTCGGGGGCTTGGGCGGCGTCGGCTTTTTTGGCCGCCGGCTGTGCGGCCGCTTTCGGCGCAGCTTCTTCTTTCGCGTCGACCTTCGCGCTCGCGGCCGGGGCATCGCCTTCTTCGATCACAGCGATGACCGCGCCGACGTCGACGGCGTCATCGATCTCGCCGTGGAGCGAGACGACCGTTCCGCTGACAGGGGAGGGCACCGCGACGGTGATCTTGTCGGTTTCCAAATCCAGAATGATATCATCGGCCTGGACATGATCCCCTACTTTGACTTTCCACTCGGCGATATAGCCTTCTGTAACAGACTCACCCAGCGACGGGACCTCTACGGATACACTCATCAGATGCCTCTTTTTATACGCGGGATTCGACGCAGTCTCATTGAGATGGCCGAATTTATCCGCAATTGAAATAATCGATCGAATACAAAAGCTTTTTCAAAAAATGCGAGACCGGAATCCGGGCCGAATAGCGGTTCGAGGCGCCAAAAAATGGCCTCGCACAAGACACCGGCAGTCTACGCAGTTAGCGGCAGGATTCAAGGGGCAAGTGGGCAGATTTAGCGGCTTTGACGGCGACCGCCCCGCTTTTTTCACGCCCGCCCGCTTGTCTTAGTGAGTTTGGCGTACCATTTCCAGTCGGGGGAATCGGCCAGCAGGTCTGCGTCGATTCGCCAGCCCCAGCTAGGGTGTCTGCCGCTCGGGTCATTCATCCGCGCGTCGCCTCCCAATTGGAAGATATCCTGGGCCGGCAAGATCGCCAGCGCCGCCGCCGATTCAAACACCGCCTCACACATTTTGCGCACCACGTCTTCGTCGGCGCTGCGCAAAAAGGTGCGGATTGAATGGCGCGCCGCTGCGTCTTGCTCCGCGTACCAACCGGCGGTGGTGTCGTTATCGTGGGTGCCGGTATAGGCGACGAAGTTCTCGGTATAATTTGGCGGCATAAAGATATGCTTTGGGTCATCAAAATTGGCGAATTGGAGCACCTTCATGCCGGGTAATTTGTGGCGGTCGCGCAGCGCGATAACCTCCGGCGTGATCAGCCCGAGGTCTTCTGCGATAAACGGCGCTTCGCCGAATTCGGCCCGAATCGCCTCAAAGAAAGCGTCCCCGGGGCCCGGGCGCCAGCGCCCATCGACCGCGGTCTCGGCCTCCGCCGGCACCGCCCAATAGGCCTCGAAGCCGCGGAAATGATCGATGCGAATCATATCCACCGTCGCCAGCGCGCTGCCCACGCGGGCGAGCCACCAGCGATAATCCTGGGCCGCGACCGCCTCCCAATCATAGAGAGGATTGCCCCATTTCTGGCCGTCCTTGCTAAAATAATCCGGGGGCACGCCCGAAACCTCGGTCGCCTTGCCCGCCGCGTCGAGCTGGAATATCTCGCGATGCGCCCAGGCGTCGGCGCTGTCCATCGCGACAAATATGGGGATATCACCGATGAGCTTCACCCCCTTTTTGCCCGCGTAGTCGCGCAACGCCTGCCACTGCGCGCGGGCGACCCATTGCTCGAATTCTACGCGCCGAATCTCCTCGGCGTGGGCGGCGCGCGCCCGCTCAAGCGCCGCTTCATCGCGCCGGACGAATTCGGCCGGCCAATCGCGCCAACTCTTTCCCTTAAATTGATTTTTGAGCGCAACATAGAGGGCATAGTCTGCCAGCCAATAGGCTTCGGCGGCGGCGAAGGCGTCGACCTCGGCGCGGGCTTGATCGGAGGCGTCGCCGGCCCATCGCTCAAACGCGCGCCCCAGGAGCGCTCCCTTCTCGCGCTCAACTTCCCAAAACGCACATCGGCCCGCGTGGTCGTTTAAGGTGTTGATTGTTTTGTGGAATTCGTCGATTTCAGCAGGTTCAAGCCAGCCCGCCTCGCTCAATCGAGGCAGGTCGACAAGCATCGTATTGATCGCAAAGGCCGACGGCGAGGAGTAGGGCGAGGCGCCGGGACCGGGTGGGTTTAGTGGTAGGATTTGCCACCAGCGCTGGTTTGCCTCGGCCAATCGGTCCACGAAGCGGCGCGCCTGCGCCCCAAGCGTGCCAATGCCATCGGGCCCCGGGAGACTGCTGGGGTGTAGGAGTACGCCTGCGGATCTCGGAATGTTCATGCGTTGCCAGGAGGTTATAGGAAGTGCTTCGGCGAGGACGCCGAGCGCGATGGTTTTGGCTCGCTGTCTGTTGATTGAAGATGTGCTTTTATAAGCGTTTTGAGCCCAAATATATAGCTTGAAAGATGCTTGTTGGTTCTCGTCGTCGAGCAGTATAACCTGAGCCTTCCTGCCCGGGCCCGAATCGTGTGGCCCAGGGCGTCACGACCGTTCAACAACACCTTTCCAAGCCAGCCTATTTCTATGAGCCAACGTTATTTCGCCACGACTCTGCCCGGTTTCGAAGATGAACTTGCCGATGAGGTTAAAGCAATCGGCGGGCGTAAGATCGAAAAAGTCACCGGCGGCGTCGAGTTTGACGCGACCCATCGCGTCTTTTATCGCGCGAATTATGAACTTCGCTGCGCCAACCGCGTCTTCCTTCGCGTGGACGAATTCCGCGCCCGCGACTTCCCCGAGCTCTATAATAAAACGCGCCGCTATAGCTGGGAGCGCCTGCTCAGCGGGGCCAATCGCGTCTTCGTGCGCGGCGCGGCGCGTGAGTCTCATTTAATGCACTCCGACCGCATCTCGGACACCGTCGGCCACGGCCTTCGCGAGCATTTCGAGGACGATTTGAAGGTCGCCGCCCCGCAGATCATCGACAAAATTGACGGCAGCGCGCAGCTCGTGCTCGCGCGGCTCAACGACGACCGCTGTGAGCTAAGCCTGGATTCCTCCGGCGAGCATCTTTATAAGCGCGGGTGGCGCCAACACGCGGTGGAGGCGCCGATTCGCGAGACCACCGCCGCGGCCCTTCTGATTCGCAGCGGCTGGGTGCATCGAAAGCCGTTGGTCGACCCATTCTGCGGCTCCGGCACCTTCCTGGTCGAGGGCGCATGGCTGGCCAATAAACGCGCGCCCGGCGATATGCGCGACTTCGCTTTCCAGCGCTGGGCCAACTTTCGCCAGCCCCTCTGGGACGATGTCGTCAATTGTGGTCGCCAACGAACCCATGCCTGCGAGGCGGTGCGTTTCTACGGCTTTGACGCGAACCCCGACGCCGTTCAGGCCGCGCGCCAAAACGCCGAGCTCGCCGGCGTCCGCGGATGCGCCGAGATTCGCCAGGCCGACATCTCCGAGTTCCTGCCGCCCTGCGAGGCGGCCGGCACGGTCATCGCCAACCCGCCCTATGGCGAGCGCTTGACTCAGGGCAGCGGCCCGCGCAAGGCGTATCAGATTCTGATTGACCGATTCGCCGAGCATTTCCAGGGCTGGCGACTCGCGCTGCTGTTGCCGTCGGATATAACACCTAATCACCCGAGCCTTCGTTTCAAAGAAGATATCCGCTTCCAAAACGGCGGCATTCGGGTGCGCTTCTGGCTGGCGCGGCATCGCTGAGCGGGCGCTGCGTCGCTGAGCGGGCGCGGCGAGGCAAAATAATTTCATCGGCGCGCTTCCGTGCTATAAGGGGAGCGCGCCTGATGAGGGATACGAGGAAGGTCAGCGCGATTCAGGAGTTTTTACCCAGGACAGATTGATGCAGAAGCGAGACGCGAGCGTGCATTTTCAACGGAGCCTCTTTCCCCGGTCCCGGGTCCGATTGCTCGGGATCTTATGCGCCGCCTTTTTGCTCGCATCCGTGCCTTCGGGCGCTTTCTCCCAGGAGTCTGGCAAGGCTTCCGCCGGGGTTCAGGGCGCCGGAAATGACGGCAACTTTCGCGTCATCAGTCGCTTCCCCACCAAGGCCGATGCCGGAGCCACTGACAAGGATGCGCCGAGCGTCGACGACGCCATCCGCGACGCCATCGCTGGGGAGCGTTGGAAGGTCGCTCAGCTTTTGCTGGAGGGCGCATCCGAAAAAGGCGAGGAGAAAGCGGGGCAAGAAGACCCCTATTTCGAACTTCTCTCGGGCTACCTCAACCTGCGCGCCGGCGACTTTGAGACCGCCCTGTCTCAGTTTAAGGCGTTGGAATCCAAGGTCGAGGTGCTCGAGGATTATCGCCTCCATTGGGCCGCGCAGAGCGCCCTGAACGCCCAGAAATCACACGACGCCGTCCTGCTTGCCGCGCAGGTCCCGGCGGATAGCCGACTCTTCGGCACGACCTTGATTCTGCTGGCCGATGCCCTGGCCAAATCCGACACCGACGCCGACCTCGCGCGCGCGATTAAGACCCTCGAAATCTACCTGAAGAAATACCCGAACGGGCGCTCGGCCGAGTCAGGGCGCCTGCTGCTCGCGCAATCCTTGGAGAAGTCGCAAAAGTGGGAGCGCGCGGGCGAAGCCTATCTTGAGATCCTGGAAAAGCACCCGCTGAACTCATCGGCGAGCACGGCCACTGCGCGTCTTAAATCCCTGCGAAGGCAGCTCAGCCCCGGGCTCCAAAAGAAGATCGCCACTCCTACCCTGGAGCGGCGCTTTTCGCGCTGGCGCGCGCTCTTTGACAGCCATCGCAGCGAGGAGGTCATCGCCGAGGTTTCGCCGGCCCTCGCTCAATTAAAGGGCAAATCGGGCAAGGCGCTCGAGCAGCGCTGCGAGGCGCTCTACCTGGTCGCCCAGAGCCACACCAAGTTGCGCCACCACCGGGATGGTTCCCAATGGTATACGCGAATTCTGGACGAATGTGCGGACACCTCCTACGCGCTCAGGGCTCTCTACGTCGGCGGCAAGGGTTTTTGGAATTCGGGCCAGCAAGACAAGGCGCTCGACTGGTTCGCCCGCATCGCCAAGGATTATTCGAAGCATTCATTCGCCGACGACGCGATGTATTTTTCGGCGAGGATCCTTCGCGAGCAGGGCAAGCTGGAGGCGGCGCGCCAGATGCTGCAATCCCAGGTCGACCGTTATCCCAAAGGCGATATGGCCAAGGACGCGCGCTGGCTCCTGGTGCGCGAACTGTTCGCCCAAAAAGACTATAAAAAAGCGGTCGACTATATCGACGGGCTCAGCGAGACGGGCGAAGACGACCTCTACACCCGCGGGCGCATGGCCTATTTTCGGGCGCGCGCGCTCGAGCTCATCGCCGAAGGCAAACCCGAGGCGACCGCGGCTGCCGAGAAGGCGTATCGCGAAGTCGTGGACGCCTACCCGCTTAGCTATTTTGCGTATCTTGCGATTAACCGGGTCGCCCTGATTCACGAGGCGAAGTCGGGGAAAAGCGCCGCCGCCCAGCACGACCCGCGCATCACCGACCTATGCACAATAGAGGGCGCGAAGGTCTGCGGGTATATCAGCGCGAAGGACTCTCCAGAGGTCGTGATTGACCCGGACCTGCGCGAGGCCCCTCATTTTAAGAAGGGCAATGAGTTGTTGCGCCTGGGGTTGGTGAGCATCGCCGAGCGCGAGTTTCAGGCGCTACGCCGAAGTCACGCCAGCAGCGATAACCTCTGGGCGATGACGTATCTGCTCGACGCCGCGCGCGCCTACCGGGTCTCTCACGACCTGCCGCGCCGCCATATCGAGGGATGGGGCACTAATTACCCGCGCAGCGCGGAGGACTCCCACTGGTCGCTGGCCTTCCCGCGCCCCTTCGAGCAGAGCGTCGGGGTCTTCGCCAACCAGCGCGATTTGCCCCCGGCCATCGTCTACGCGATTATGCGCGAGGAGAGCGGCTTTAATCCTCAAATCGAGAGCTGGGCCAACGCCCGCGGCCTGCTGCAATTGATGGAGGCGACCGCGCGTAACTCGGCCAAGACCGACGGCCTCAAAGACTTCAGCGCGGCGCAACTCTTTGACCCCGAGGTCAATATCCGCCTGGGCACCGCCTATATCGCGGAGCTCGGCGAGCAGGTGGACAAGCACCCCGCGTTGATGATCGCGGGCTATAACGGTGGATATACCAACGTGTCGCGCTGGCTGCGCGAGCGCGGAGACCTGCCGCTGGACCTGTGGGTTGAAGACATCCCCTACGGTCAGACCCGCAACTATACCAAGCGGGTGCTCGCCAGTTTTTGGAGCTACGCGTGGCTTTATGGCAGTGACCGCGTGCCGCCGATTAACTTTACGCTGCCAGCGGCGAAGTAGCGCGGCGGCATATTTGGTGGAGCAAGGATCCGGAGGATGGCGGATTGCCCGTTGGCGTGAGTCTTCATCCTTTACAGCATTCTGATCGCGCTTGGATTATAATAAGAGCGAATGCCAAGCGATATAGGCATGGAAAACCCCACCTGATGGCGTCGAGCCGCTACTTGTCAGCTGAAACACCCACCTGATGGCGTCGAGTCGCTACTTGTCAGCCGAAACACCCCACCTGATGGCGTCGAGCCGCTACTTGTCAGCTGAAACACCCCACCTGATGGCGTTGACGAGGGTATTTCAACGGTAAAGGGGCTGCCCGACGGGGTCGGTTAGGGTGTTTCAACAATAAAGGGGCTGCCCGACGGGGTCGGTTAGGGTATTTCAACGGTAAAGGGGCTGCCCGACGGGGTCGGCTAGGGTGTTTGATTTGAAAAAGTGCGACTCGACGAGATTTAGGCGCGTCCATGCGAGCGCGCGCCTCCTGTCATACCCCATATTAGGTCTCTTGGGGCGCTCCCACTTGAACCCGATGAACATAAATTTCTAAGTTTCGATTCATCGTATGCGTACACTCGCACACCTTTCCGATCCTTGCCCGGGCCAAAGCTCGACCGAATGGGTGATCAACCCACGCCCATGATCTGATTTGCGATAAATAAGTAGATAAACACACCGGTGGCGTCACAGATCGAGGTGACCAGCGGCGCGCTCGCGCTGGCGGGGTCAAGGTTCACCTTGCTGAGCAAAAAGGGCAGGCTCATGCCGATGGTGCAGCCGATGATGACAATAGCGAGCATGCTCAGGGCCAAGACGAGGGCGACTTCGGGCCCGCCGCGGATGACGCCAGGCACCGAGACCGCAGCGGCCAGGGTCACGCCGATCGCCAGGGAAACCAGCAACTCTCGCCCCAGCAAATACAACCAATCGCTTAGCTCCGCCTCGCCGGTCGCCAGAGCACGAATCATCAGGGTGGCCGATTGGCCGCCGGCGTTTCCGCCGCTGCCGACCAGCAGCGGCAAAAAGAAGACCAGCACCAGGTGCGCCGCGATGATCTCTTCGAACACCCCGATCGCCGCGCCCGAGAAGAGGTTGCCGAAGACCAGTAGGACCAGCCAGAGGATGCGCTTTCGGTACAAAAGCCCGATCGCGGCGTCCTTAATGGTGCCGACATCACTGGTCAGACCGGCGCCCTTATGAATATCGTCGGTCGCCTCTTCGACCATGACGTCGAGGGCGTCGTCGTGGGTGACGATACCGACCAATTGACCCATTGCGTTGACGATGGGCAGGGTCATCAGGTCGTAGCGCTCGATGAGTCGGGCGACTTCTTCTTGGTCCTCGTCGACCTGGGCGGTAATGATGTTGGTGTTCATCAACACGCTGACCAGCTCGTCGCCCCGCGCGCGGATCAGGTCGCGTAATGAGACCACGCCGATTAGATTATTCTGGGAGTCGACCACATAGGCCGAGTAAATGGTCTCGGCGTTGGGCGCGGCGCGCCGCAGCGCGTTGAGCGCCTCGATGGTGTTCATCTTGGCGTCGAGCAGCGCGTAGTCCGAACTCATCAGAGCGCCGGCGCAGCCTTCGGCATAGGAGGATAGCCGGCGCATATCTTCGCGCTGGGCCTTCTCCATGCCCGGCAACAGCAGCTCGCGCTGGCTTTCGTCGATTGAATTATAGAGGTCGGCACGCTCGTTCGAGCGCATCTCGCTGATCAGGCTGGCCAGCGAGGAGCGGGGTAATAACTCGGCGTAGGCAAGTTGAGTGTCGACCTCCAGGTCACCGAAGGCGTCGGCGCGCTCGGGCAATTTCTCGAGCAAAGGCCAGCCGATTTTCGGGTCCAGCAGGCTGATGACCTCGGCCTGGTCGACGGGCTGCAAATCCTCGACGGCCGCAAATGCGCCCTCCAGGTCCCCATTCTCCAATTGGGTTCTGATCGCGTCGACTAACTCTTCCATAATCACCTTCTATTATTGCCTGCCCCCGCTTCGACAGGACATGGCGTCGAAGGGGTCGAATCTGGCTGGCTTATAGACCGTTATATATATAGGCGCAATCGCGCCAAAATAATGAGCTGCCCAGGCGTTAGAGCCTCGTCGCGGCGCACTTTTGAGGGCCAAGTCCCTTAAGAAACTTGCGAAGGAACAGATTGACACTGGGGACTCACTTACCTAACGTGCGGCGATATTTTCGACGCGCCCGGGAAAGAAACCGGTCGCGCGAAATGTTGCCTGCGCGCAGCCTCCCTCGGGACGGGTGAGCACGGAGTCATCTTCTGCTTTAACAGCCTCTGCATCCAGTGAATTATCATGACATCTGATCCTTTCGTACGCGATCCGAACGCCCATAATGGCGAACAAAATTCGATGCTCGATATTGAGAGCCGCTCGGGCAAAAAGGTGTTTATCGAGACCTACGGCTGTCAGATGAACCTGGCCGATAGCGAGCTGATGGGCGGGGTCCTCGCCGGTACCGGCTACGGCTCGGCGAAGACGCTCGACGAGGCAGACGTCATCCTCATCAATACCTGCGCGGTTCGCGAGCGCGCCGAGGACCGTATCTTCGGGCGCCTCACCGATCTGCTGCGCTATAAGAACGCGAACCCCGACCTTGTGCTCGGCATCGCCGGGTGCATGGCTCAGCATTTGCGCGAAAAGATCATCGACCAGGCGCCCTACGTCGATATCGTGGTGGGGCCCGATTCCTATCGAAACCTCCCCGCGATGATCGACAAGGCCACCGGCGAAGCCGCCGACCCGGTCCTCGATCTCAAACTCGATAAGGCTGAAGTTTACGAAGGCTTGACGCCCAAGCGTCGCCCCGGAATCAGCGGCTGGGTGTCGGTGCAGCGCGGGTGCGATAAATTCTGCACCTTCTGCATCGTCCCGTTTGTGCGCGGTCGTGAGCGCGGCGTCGCGCCCTCGGAGGTCGTGCGCCAGGTGCGCGAGATGGCCGAGCAGGGCTATAAAGAAGTCACGCTTTTGGGACAGACGGTTAACTCCTATCGCCACCAACTGCCCGGTGAGCCGGAGACCGATTTTGCCGACCTCTTGTCTATGCTCGTCCCCATCGATGGGATCGAGCGGATTCGCTTCACCTCGCCGTACCCAACCGACTTCACGCCGAAGCTGATTGAGACCATCGCGCGCGAAGATAAGATCAGCAAATACCTGCACCTTCCGGCTCAGTCGGGGTCCGCGCGTATGCTCGAGATGATGCGGCGCCAATATACTCGCGATGAATACGACAAGCTCATCGACGATATCCGCACCGCGATCCCCGACATCGCCCTCTCCACCGACATCATGGTGGGCTCGCCGGGAGAAACCGACGAAGACTTTATCCAGACGGTGGAGCTGATGGAGAAGACGCGATTTGATTTCGCGTATCTTTTTAAATATTCGGAGCGCAGTAATACCTACGCAGCCCGTAATATGCCCGATGACGTCAGCGAGCAGGAGAAGGGCGACCGTCTGCGCCATATTATTGAGCTGCAGGAGTCGATCAGCGCTGAGGTCTTTAAGCAAGAAATTGGCCGCACCCGTCGGGTTTTGGTTGACGGCGTGAGCCGCCGCGACGAAAACGACCTGGCCGGCCGCAGCGACCAATTTAAGCGCACCATCTTCCCCAAGCCGGCCGACCGTGAGGTCAAACCCGGCGATATCGTGGATGTGCGCATCACCGATTGCACCAGCCACACGCTTATCGGCGAATACGTCGAGTCAAAATAAGAAACTATCTTGCCGCTTATACGAGCGGATTAAGCCATATTTAGGAGCTTCAATTATGTCCAAAAACTACGTTTTCACCTCCGAGTCGGTCTCCGAAGGCCACCCCGATAAAGTCGCCGACCAGATCTCCGATGGCATCCTCGATGCGATCCTGGAGCAAGATAAGGTCGCACGCGTCGCGTGTGAGACCATCGTCAACACCGGCCTCGCCCTGGTCTTCGGTGAGATTACGACCTCCGCTTACGTCGACGTGCCCGAGATCGTGCGCGAGACCATCGCCAAGATTGGTTATAATGACCCGAAGCTTGGCTTTGACCATCGCTCCTGCTCGGTCATGTCGGCCATCGATGAGCAGAGCATGGATATCGCCCAGGGCGTTGTCACCGATATCGGCGTGGTCGAAGAGCAGGGCGCTGGTGACCAGGGGCTGATGTTCGGCTATGCCTGCGACGAGATGCCCGAGCTGATGCCGATGCCGATTATGTACGCGCATAAATTGGTGCAGCGCCTGGCCGACGTTCGCAAAAACGAGATGCCCAACTTCTTCGGCCCGGATAGCAAAAGCCAGGTTACCGTGCGCTACGAAGACAACGAGCCGGTCGCCATCGACGCCGTGGTTATCTCGACCCAGCATCTCGAGGAGATCTCGACCGAGCAGGTTCGCGAAGCCGTGATGGAGACCACCATCAAAAAGGTGATCCCTGCTGAGCTGCTGCACGCGGGCACCAAATATCATATCAACCCGACCGGCCGTTTCGTCGCCGGTGGCCCGCTTGCCGACTCCGGTCTGACCGGACGTAAGATTATCGTCGATACCTACGGCGGCATGGGACGCCACGGCGGCGGGGCGTTCAGTGGTAAGGACCCGAGCAAGGTCGACCGCTCGGCCGCCTATATGGCGCGCTATATCGCCAAAAACATCGTCGCCGCCGGCCTCGCTCGCCGCTGCGAAGTCCAGCTCGCCTACGCCATCGGCGTCGCCGCGCCGGTCAGCATCATGGTCAACACCTTCGGCACCGCGACCGTCGACGAGACCAAGATCGAGCAGACCATCCCTGAATTCTTCGGTCTTAAGCCCGCTGATATCGTCAGCACGCTCGACCTGCTCCGCCCGATCTATCGCCAGACCGCTGCCTATGGTCACTTCGGGCGCGACCTGTTCACCTGGGAGAAAACCGATAAAGCTCAGGCGCTTAAAGACGCCCTGCTTTGAGCGTGAGGTTCGCGTCTGCGAATCTTTAGTCTAGTAAATAAAAAAGACACTCCGTGAGGAGTGTCTTTTTTTATCTGCGCCGCGCGGCCGCTTAGGTCGACGGGCGAGTGTTCGTTGGGGCGCGCTCAAGTGGAGGGGCGAGGATGACCTCGGGCGTCGATTCCGGCAGAGCCTTGACCGTGGGTGAGGGCGCCGGTTCCGGGAGCGCGCCGATGATAATCCGCGACCCGCGCTTAAACGCCAGATAGGAGTAGGTCCACTCGACCAGCACGATGACGCGGTTCTTGAACCCCACCAGATAGAGCAGGTGAATGAAGAGCCACAATAGCCAGGCGAAGAATCCGACGGTGCGGATGCGCCCGAACTCGACGATGGCCGCGGCGCGCCCGATGGTCGACATCTGCCCCTTGTCGAAATACTCGAAGGGCTCATAGGTCTTGCCGGCGACGCGGCGTTTGAGCAACTTCGCCACGTACCTCCCCTGCTGGATCGCCACCGGGGCCAGGCCCGGCAGCGCCGCGTCGAGACCGTGGTCGAAATGGGCGGCGTCGCCCAAGACAAACTCGCAGTCTGACCCCGGGAGGCTCAGGTCGGCGTCCACCACCGCGCGGCCAGTCGCGTCAAGCTCGGTGTCCAGCGATTTTAGCAACGGGCTTGGCTCCACCCCCGCCGCCCACACCACCGTGCGCGTCGGGATCACCCGCTCACCCACCCGCACCGAGTTCGCATCGATATCAGTAACACGCTCGCCGGTCAGCACCTCAATCGAGCGCCGCTCGAGTTCTTTGGTGGCCTTGTCGATCAGGTCTTCGGGATAGCTCGATAGTATATGGGGCAGGGCATCGATGAGGATGACCCGCGCGTCGCGTGAGTTCACGTTGCGGAAGTCGCGGTTCATGACCTCCGCTGCAATCTCGCGAATCGCGCCGGCCATCTCGACCCCGGTGGAGCCGCCGCCGATGACGACGAACGTCAGCAATTGGCGGATCACTTCGGGGTCTTTGGATTGCTCGGCGGCCTCGAAGGCGCTCAGGATCTTGCGCCGAAGCGTCAACGCATCCTCGACCGTCTTGAGCCCGGTTGAGTTCTCCCGCCACGAAGGCGGTCCGAAGAACTTCACCTGGGCCCCCGTTGCGACCAGCAAATAATCGTATTCCAGCGCGTCATTCTCGAGGATGACTCGCTTGTTCGCGCGGTCCACCGACTCGACCTGGGCCATCAGGACCCGGATATTCGTGTATTTTCCCAGAAGACCGCGGATGGGCTGGCAGATCTCGCTGGCGTTAAGCCCCGCGGTGGCGACCTGGTAAAGAAGGGGTTGAAATAAGTGGTAATTATTGCGGTCGATCACGACCACGTCGACCGCGCTATTGCGAAGCTGACGCGCGGCGTTGAGGCCGGCGAATCCCGCCCCCAGGATGACCGCCCGCGGGCGCGACCTCTTTGGCTCAGGTGTCGCAATCGCGTTCGATGAATGAGTCTCGGATGTGGCACGCATGACTAAGCCTCCTCGAGTTATCTGACATTAATTGTTCAGATTTTTATGCCCCCCTTCGGCACGCGGATGATAAACACCGATCGAAAAGAACAAGGCCCAGGGCCCGGAAATCTTCTTCCGGGCCCTGGGCCTTGTTCAAATAGTTGGCGCAAATAAGAGGTTCTTAAATACCTCGTGCTTGGTGAGGGTCAGCGCGTGGTGCGCAGATATTGAGCGAGTCGCTTTTGGGCGACCTTATGGGTCTCGGATTTCGAGGCTCTTTGCAGGGTTTGGAGCGCGGCGTCGCCAGGAATGCGGCGAATCGCGTCGATGGCGCTGAGGCGAAATTGCAGGTCCGAGTGGGCCAGGTATGGCTCCAGGGTCGGCAGCGCGGTCTTGGGGAAGTTCACGGCCAGCAGCCCCATAACGCGGTGGCGGAGCATCTCGGGGGACTTCTTATCCTCGAGCAGGCTGCGATAGAGGCCTTCGACCTTGGCGTCCGCGTAATAAGCCAGCGCCTCAACCGCGCGTTGGCGTTGCAGGGGCAGTGTGTTTTCGCCCTGCGCGACATCCATGAGCACTTGCTGGGGCTGCTTAAGGTTGCTGTCAAAGGCCGCTTTGGGCGGGATATTATGATATCCCGACAGCAGCACCCGGGCCTGGTCGTGAGGGTCGACGGTCGGCGTGTTGCCGGTCTTTCCAGACTGCTCCGGCGTCCCGGGTTGCAGCGGGATCGGCCGAGGGCTTGTCGACTGAGCGCCCGGATCCATGCTCTGGGCGAGCGCCGGGGTGCAGAAGAGAAGCCCGGCGAGGCTGAGGAGAATGGGGAAATGGTGTCTTCTTAAAATATGCATTCGATTAATCCTTCGTCAGCGGATTTGCTTGGAGCGTAAATATTTGTCCGGGAGTCAACTCCGTGTGGGAGATGCCGGCCAGCGGGAACATCAAGTTATTGATATCCGGGCAATTGTCGGGGAAGTCCGAGGGGCGAGTGCAGCGCGGGGTGTCGAGCACCGGGTCGAATCCCTGGCCGTATTGCTCACTTGTGTGGAAGAGCCCGAGATAATGGCCGACCTCGTGGGCCATCACGATGCCGGTGAATTCATTGCCATTGACGACGCTGCCCTGCTCACCCTGAAATTGCATTCCAAGATATTCAGAGGTGAAGATCACGCCGGAAGAAGGCGTACCATGGAGCGCCGCGGCGCCGGGCAAGCCCTGGGACACGCCGATGGCCCCGCCGCCGCCGCCGCCGAGCTGCATGCCGCGCACGAAGAAGACGTTGGCGCTTAGCGCGGCGTCGTAGCCGCCCTCTGGCAGGGTGCTCAAGGAGACCAGCTTTTGGAGGTCGAGCTCGGTGCGCACGATCTGGTAGGCGTCGGCATCATCGCCGGTAATCTCGTGGTAGCGCACCTCACCGGTCGTGACGCCGAATTGTGCGTAGACCGCGTCGAAGTGATCGAGCATGGCCTGCAGATTCGGGTCGGTTTCGGCTTGCTCGGCGCTCAAGCCAATCCCGACCAGATAGATATTAAAGTCGATGGATACGCCGGGTGAATTCTCTTCGAGGACATAATAGCACAGGTCCGTGGAGTCGGTGCGTACCTGGAGGGTATGCGCGCCGCTCTGAAGTTGGTCGGCCATCTGCGCGACTGGCGGAGTGAGGGTCGGATTGACATAGTCAAAGAGCAGCGCCGGGACCGTCTGGAAATCATTGGCGCCGCTGAAGTCAATCTGGCCAGAATCTGGCAACGTTGTGCTCGCGATTCGGATGCTCTTTCGATCAAGCGCGAACGGGGTGATCATATAAGAGGTCGTGTCAGCCGCGATCTCGTAGTCGATATGGATGCGGTTATTCTCAGCCTCAAGCCCGCAGGTGATATCGAAGGGGTAATCTTCGAGACCCTCGGGGGCGAAGTCGGCCTGCGGGTCGGGGCTGCAGAAGCCCTGCCCGCCGCCCACCGGCGAGCAGACATAGTCTTCGCGACAGTCGGCGGAGCGCTGGCACATGCGCACGCAGAAGTTGGTGCCGCCGGGCTGCTGCAGGCAGCGGTTATTGGCTTCGTCGGGGCCGCGCGCGCAGTCGACATAGGTCTGGCAATCGACGGTGGTGCAGTAGCCGCCGGGCCATTCCGGGTCTTTGAGGCAATAGGAGCCTGCGCAATCCGAGTCGCTATCGCAGGCGGCGCCGTCCACGGCGCCTTCGGAGGGGGTGTTGGGGATCGGGGCGCAGGCCTTAAAGGGGCTGGCTGAGCTTTCTTGGCAACTGTAACCGTCGCGGCAATCCGAGGTGGCCTCGCAGCGAGCGCCACAGAAGTTGGTCTCACCGTCTTGGAAGCAGGTGCTTCCTTCGGGGCATTGGTCGTCGAATTCGCAGGCGTCGGGGGTCGAGCAATAGCCGCCGACGAATCCCGGGTCATCGATGCAGCGGCCGAAGTTGCACTCCTCATCGTCCCCGCACGCCTCGCCTAAATCGACGCCACCTGGGCCGGAATCAGGCTTGGTGGCGTCGGGGCCCGCGTCTTCGAGTTCGACGTCCCGCTCGCCGGCGTCTGGCAGCTCAGCTTCATTGAGATCGATATGATCGATGAGGTCAAATTCCGAGTTGGACTGCTCCGAATCCCCACTGCCACAAGCGCTGCTCAATAAGAGCAGGCAACCCAAGATATATAGTGCACGTCGTGTCATAAAGTTTCACCGAAAGATAATGAGTTCATCAAGACCACTAATACAACTAGCAAGAAGCTTGCCATCGGCCTCCCGTCGCCTCCTGGCTGTATAAAGCGCCGTCGAGACACAGAAAGTCGCCGCGAAGGTTAGGAAACGAACACCATGAATCGAGGGTCGCGGAATGCTGGTCCTTCGCCGCTGGTTTTGAAGCATTGGCGCATGCTCCAGGGCGTCGCGCCAAGCTGTCGTGATTCTTCGAATGCCAATGACTTGACCCCGTGGTTGCTTGTACCTAGAACCAAGCTGGGCTAAACGCGTGTTCAGGCAGCCCGCTAAGTTCTTTACCCTTAAAAACGCATCCCAAGCGCAAAAGACGCCATGACTCAGAAATTTGAATTAGTGACCGAGTACGAACCCCGCGGCGACCAGCCCAACGCGATTGTTGAGCTGACGGAGGGGCTCGAAGAGGGTCTGAAATTCCAGACGCTTCTGGGCGCGACCGGCACCGGTAAGACCTTCACGATTGCCAACGTCATCGAGCGCACGAACCGGCCGACCCTGGTCATGGCGCCGAATAAGACGCTGGCGGCCCAGCTCTATAGCGAGTTCAAGGAGCTCTTCCCGAATAACGCCGTCGAGTATTTCGTCTCCTATTACGATTATTATCAGCCCGAAGCCTATATCCCCTCGACGGACACCTTTATCGAGAAGGACTCGGCGATTAACGACGCGATTGACCGCATGCGTCACTCCGCGACGCGTAGCTTGCTCGACCGCAATGACGTCATAATCGTCGCCTCGGTGTCGTGCATCTACGGCCTGGGTTCCAGCGAGGCGTATTATGGCATGTTGCTCCACCTGGAGCAGGGCCAGGAAGCCCGGCGAAAAGACTTGTTGGCGAAGCTGATCGAGATCCAATACGAGCGAAATGACCACGACTTTTTCCGCGGGAAGTTTCGCGTGCGCGGCGACGTTGTCGAGGTCTTCCCGCCCTATGAGGAAGAGGAAGCGATTCGCATCGAGTTCTTCGGCGACGAGATTGAGGCCATCTGGCGCATCGACCCCTTCCGCGGCAAGCGTCTAGAAAAGCTCGAGAAAGTCGCGATCTATCCCAATAGCCACTACGTGATTCCGCCGGAGCGAAAGCGCAGCGCGCTCGACTCGATCAAGGCCGAGCTCAAAGAGGTGCTGGCTGAGATGATCAGCCAGGGACGCCTGGTCGAGGCGCAGCGCCTGGAGCAGCGCACCCAATTCGATATTGAGATGATCATCACCGCGGGGTTTTGCAACGGCATCGAGAACTATTCGCGGCATATGTCGGGGCGAAAGCCTGGCCAGGCGCCGCCGTGTTTGCTGGATTATCTGCCGGAGAATTTCCTGCTGGTGGCCGACGAGTCCCACGTCACGGTGCCGCAAATTGGCGGCATGTACCGCGGGGACCGCTCGCGCAAAACGACGCTTATCGAGCACGGGTTTCGACTCCCGAGCGCCTTGGACAACCGGCCGCTTAAATTCGACGAGTGGGAGGAGAAGCTTCACCAGATTATCTATGTGTCTGCGACCCCGGGGGACTTCGAGCTGGAGCGAAGCCAGGGCGTGATCACCGAGCAGATCATTCGGCCCACCGGTCTTATCGATCCGGAGGTTGAGATTCGTCCGGCGCTTGAGCAGGTCGATGATGTCTACGGCGAGGTGCGAAAGCGCATTGACGCCGGCGAGCGGGTGTTGATCACGACGTTGACTAAGCGCATGTCGGAGGATTTGACGGACTATTTGCGCGAGCTCGGCGTGAAGGTGGCCTATTTGCATAGCGATATCGACACGATTGAGCGCATGAATATCATCCGCGACCTGCGAAGAGGTATCTATGACGTGTTGGTTGGCATCAACCTCTTGCGCGAGGGGCTGGATATCCCCGAGGTCAGCCTGGTGGCGATTCTCGACGCCGATAAGGAGGGCTTTCTGCGCAGCGCGCGCAGTTTAATTCAGACCATCGGTCGCGCCGCGCGAAACGCCAACGGCAAGGTCATTCTCTACGCCGACAAGAGCACCAATAGTATCGAAGAAGCGGTGCGCGAGACGAATCGCCGCCGTGAAATCCAACTCGCCTATAACCTCGAGCACGGGATTACGCCGCAGACGATTATCAAGAAGATCGCGGATATCGAGCAGCATGTTCCCGCCGCCGAGTCCGACGAGGAGGAGACAGCGACGAAGACGGCGAGCGCGGCGAAGAAGAGCGCCGAGAAGGCCAAGGATAACGTCGAGCACCTCAACAGCGCTGAGCGCATTGAGAAGCGCATCTTGGAGTTGCGCCGCGAGATGAAGGAGGCGGCGGCTGACCTGCGCTTTGAGGACGCGGCGAATTGTCGCGACCGTATGCGCGAGCTCGAGAGTCGTTTGCTCGGGGTAGCGTGAGGGTTGCCGAGAACTTTTTCGGCAAAAAGTTACACGAAGTCATAGAATCACAAGGACGTTTGCGCTATACACCGCAAGCAAATTTTTGCCAGACACGGATTTTAGATGAGCGAAACCCCTTTCGAGACGACCAACCTATTCTTACAGCAGGCGTTTGAAGCGCTCGGACTTGGCGAGCAAGAAGTAATCGCGCTTAAGACGCCGAGTCGCGAGCTCGAAGTGGCGCTGACGATTCGTATGGACGACGGGTCCATTGGCAACTTCACCGGGTACCGGGTCCAGCATAATAACGCGCGGGGGCCGTATAAGGGTGGGTTGCGCTACCATCCGCACGCGGATCTGGAGCATGTGCGGTCGCTGGCGAGTTTGATGACCTGGAAGACCGCGCTCCTGGACCTGCCGCTGGGTGGGGCGAAGGGCGGCATTCAGGTCGACCCGCGCAAGCTATCGCGGGCCGAGTTGGAGCGACTGACCCGTAGGTTTACCCAGCAAATTCAGGAGTTTATCGGCCCGCATGTCGACATCCCGGCGCCGGACGTCAACACCGACGCGTCGATCATGGCGTGGATCTTCGATGAATATTCGCGGGGCAACGGCTTTAGCCCCGGGGTGGTGACCGGCAAGCCGTTGGGTTTGCACGGCTCGGAGGGGCGCGACGCGGCTACCGGTCGCGGCACGATGTTCGCGATTCGCGAGGTCTTGAAATGCGAGGGGCGCACCCTCGATGGGATCTCGGTGGTCGTGCAGGGGTTCGGCAACGCCGGGCGCTGGGCGGCGAGGCTTTTGCACGAGATGGGCGCGCGTATCTTGGCGGTCAGCGATAGCAAGGGCGGCATCTTCCACGCCGAGGGGCTGGACCCCGAGGCGGTCATCGCCCACGCCGACGCCACGCAGATGGTCAGCAGCTTCGAGGTCGGGGAGCCGATCAGCAACGAAGAGTTACTCTTGCTTGAGTGCGATGTGTTGGTGCCGGCCGCGATTGACCACGTGCTGACGAGCCAGAACGCGGCCGAGGTCAAAGCGAAATATATCGCCGAAGCGGCCAACTCACCGACGTCCTTTGCGGCGCATTCGATATTGGAAGGGCGAGGTATTCAGATCTTGCCGGATATCTTCTGCAACGCCGGCGGCGTCACCGTGAGTTATTTTGAGTGGGTGCAGAACCTGCAAAACCTGCGCTGGCCCGAGGAGCGCGTGAACCGCGAGCTAGAGCATTCGATGCGCCGGGCGCACGCGCATCTGCGCGAATTGATGGCTGAGTATAAGGTTTCGATGCGCACCGCTGCGTTTATTGGCGCGATCCAACGCGTCCGATTGGCCGAGAGTTTGCGCGGGCTTGGCTAGACAATCGACCCATGTTTATGCAAAGTCGGCCCGTTCTAATCCATGGCGCTATAATCTGCGCGATGCATTGGAGCCTGGCCGACTCATTTGTCTTAACTAAACCGTATCGGCATCGATCTCGCCGAAACCTCCCGCAGCTTTTAAAGAGTAAGATACCATGGCTGAAACACAGCGTAAGAATGTTCATATGATATCGCTTGGATGCCCTAAAAATAGGGTCGATTCCGAGGTTATGGTGGGGCTTATTCAGGAGGATGGCGAGTTCGATATGGTGTCGGATGCGGACCAGGCCGACATCGTCGTCGTGAATACCTGCGGGTTTATCGACGCGGCCAAAGAGGAGTCGATCAACACGATTCTGGAGATGGTTCAGCGCAAGAACGTCGGCCTGCTCGAGAAGGTGGTGGTGACGGGTTGCTTGTCCCAGCGATATTCGGGGGAGCTCGAGGTAGATATCCCCGAGGTCGACACGATCTTGGGCACCAAAACCTTCACCTATATCAATGACGCGCTCAAAGGAAAGCTGGCCGAGAAGACCTATATCCAGCCGGGCAGCTTCATCATGGATAACGAGGTGACCCGCACCAACACGGTGCGCGGCGGCACCGCGTATCTGAAGATCGCCGAGGGCTGCTCGCGTAGTTGCAGCTATTGCATCATCCCCAAGATTCGCGGCACTCAGGTCAGTCGGACCATCGACGACGTGTTGATCGAGGCGCAGAATCTGGGCAAGAGCGGCGTCAACGAGATCATCCTGGTCGCCCAGGATATGACCAGCTACGGCATCGACCTGGACCCGCGCGAAAACCGCGACTACCTGGTGCGCCTGCTGCGCACGTTGGAGGCCGAGGCCACCAACGTCGATTGGATTCGCCTGCTCTATATGTACCCCTGGAATTTCACCGATGAGTTGCTCGACATCATGCAGAATTCGGACCGAATCCTGCCCTATGTCGACATGCCGCTGCAGCATGTGAACCAGCGCATCCTGAAGTCCATGAAGCGCAATATTCAGCGCGACCGTCAGGTCGAGCTTATCGACCGGCTGCGCGCGATCGACGACCTGGTGCTGCGCACGACCTTTATCGTCGGGTATCCCGGCGAGACGGACGCGGAGTTCCAGGAGCTCTACGATTGGGTCAAGGAAGTGCGCTTTGACCGCGTGGGTGTCTTTACCTACAGCCCGGAAGAAGGCACCACCTCGGCCTTGATGGACGGCCAACTTCCGCAGTCGGTCAAAGACGAGCGTCGCGACGCGCTGATGGCCCTGCAGCGCGATATCAGCCTGGAGAATAATCAGAAGTGGATTGGAGATATTGTCGAGGTGATCGTCGACGGCGCCAGCGAGGAGCACGAAGCGGTTTTGGAAGGGCGCCATTACGGACAGGCCCCGGATATCGACGGCGTGGTCTATCTGTCGTTTGACCGCGGCGGAGACTTCCCGACCCCGGGCGATATCGTCGAGGTCGAGATTACGCAGGCGACCGAATATGACCTGGCTGGTGTGGTCATTCCGAAGAAACGAGCCGACGGACCGATTCGTCTGGACGGCGGCACCGCCTCCTTGTCAGTCGACTCGTAATTAAGCCGGCGTTTAGCCGTGCTCGACCTGGTCGGCGCCAAATTGGATCGCTGCGAGTGTACCGCCCTCAATATTGGTGCACTCCGGCCATCCCGCCTCTTCGAGGAGTTCGCAAGCCCGCTGGCTGCGCGCGCCTGAGCGGCAAATCACCCCAACTTCCCGATCGTCGCGGGTCGGGAGTTCTCCCTGTTGAAATCGTGAGAGTGGGAATAACTCCACCCCTTTAACGTGGACCTCATCGTATTCATCTTGCTCCCGCACATCGATAATGCGCATATTTTTGTAGGCCGGGTCGGTGGCGAGCTTGTCGTAAGTAAGGCGTTTCATGTGATTTCCTTTTAGTTTTCGTTAATATGAGTGGATGGTGCTGGCTAAGCGCGGGCATAAACGCCCCAGTCGGTACCCGTTGAGCACGCATTTCGAAGCAAAGCTGCGCGTGCCCGTTATTCTGGTTAATCCTTATAAAGAGCTCATGCTCATGATTCATTCCAAGCCAAATGAGCGCGCGATGAGTCCCTCATTTTTGGTCGCCTCGCCTCGTTTGGACGGCAGCCCGTTCGAGCGCGCGGTCATCCTCCTGGTGCACCACGATTCGGGTGGCGCGATGGGTTATATTATCAATAAGCCCGTCGACGTGGATTTTGGCACACTGATCAGCAGCGTCAATGCCGAAATTAAGCCCAAGATCGTGGCGGACCGCTTCAAAAAGGCGGTCTATTTTGGCGGTCCGGTTAGGCTTGAGCAGATGTGGGTGCTGTATAAGCGAAGTGACTCCGAGCGCCCCAAAGCGGAGCCTGCCCCCGGCGTATTTCCCGAGGCATTCGGACTCGCGTTTGCCGGCGGACTCGCCGGGAATCCGGGCCCCATCGCTCCCGACGAGACGCCGATCGGAAAAGATTGGGTTTTATCGGCGTCCGGCCAGCTCATTGAGGAGTTCGCCATGGGCTATTCCGAAGATTATTTTATGCCCGTGCTTGGGTATTCGGGCTGGAGCGCAGGGCAGTTGGAGGCCGAAATCGGCGAGGGCTCCTGGCTGATGGCGGACTTCGATGATTCGCTGATTCGCGACAATCGGCCAAGGGATCGCTGGACGCGCGCGCTCGAAGAGATCGGCGTCGACCCGATGACCTTTATGATGATGGGTAAGGTCGGTCAGGCCTAATTCAGTCGCCTCGAAAGATGAAAATTGCGGGTGGGGTTGTGTCGGCTTACGCGCGCGGATGGTGCTCTTCGAAGATCTTCTTCAGGCGCGCCTGGGCGACGTGGGTGTAGATCTGCGTGGTGTTGATATCGCTATGGCCCAGCAGTGTTTGGACGATACGAAGATCCGCGCCGCGCTCGAGCAGATGTGTCGCGAAGCTATGGCGTAATTTATGGGGGTTGATCGGCGTGTCGATATCGGCCTTGAGCGCGTAGCGTTTGATATTCTTCCAGAAGGCCTGGCGGGTCATGCAGGAGCCGCGGCGGGTGACGAAGAGGTAGGGCGTGCAGCCCGGGCCGCCGTGATTCGCCAGCAATTTAGCGCGGGTATGACTGACGTATTCGTCCAGGGCGTCGACTGCCAACTCGCCCAGGGGAACGATGCGTTGCTTGTTTCCTTTGCCGATGACGCGCAGGTAGCCGGCGCGCAGGTCGACCTCGCGTTGGATGAGCTCGCAGAGCTCGGTGACGCGCAGCCCGGTGGCGTAGAGGGTGTGGAGCATGGCGTGGTCGCGCACGCCTTCGGGGGTCATGCGGTCGGGCGCGGCCAATAATTTCTCGACCTCGTCGAGGGTGAGCACGCGCGGGACGCGGCGGCCGAATTTAGGCGCGTCGACCTTGCTGGCGGGGTTGACCTTGAGCACTTCGATGCGGCGAAGATGGGCGAAGAGCCCGCGGATTGACGAGAGTTTTCGGGCGACGGTGCGGGTCTTATTGCCGTCGTCGAGCATCTCGGACATGAAGCCCGAGATCTCGAGGGCGTCGATGCTCGTCACTTCGACCGGGGGCGGGGCGACGTCTTGGTCGGCCCCTTTGTTGCTGGGTTTGCTGCGTCGGTCGCCGCAATATTGGGTGAATTGGCGCAGGTCGCGGCTGTAGGCGTCGACGGTGTTTTTAGACAGGCCGCGCTCGACCTTTAGGTGAAATATAAAAGAATCAATGGCCTCATCGAGATCCATTCGGGGCTCCAGTCATCGGGAGAAAAATTAGGCGCGTCGCCGGGCACACATCAATTCCAGGGGGTGAGCTTTTTGAAGTTCAACCCGCCGGTGAATGTGTAGGAGACGTAATCATCATAGCCGTAGACGACGATGCCAAAAGGAAGTTGGCCTTTGATCGTGTGGGGACCGGGGTCGACTGGGATATGTGCGCGAAGGACGCCGCGCTCGGTATTATGGCTATAGTCGTGGCTTTCCAGGTCGACGACCTCGCCGTCCAGGGTGATCTGGTTGCCGGGATAGGTGGTCACGGTGACGTAGCTCTGGAAGTAGGTCGCCGGAGTTAAGAATGCGTAGGAGCTGCGGTATTGCTCTTCGGGCGGGACCATATAAAAGGAGGGATCGCCGGCGTGAGAGCCCCAATCAGCGTTATTGGTGACGCTATTTTGGCCCGAGATGAACGCCCCGATCATGATCGGATGGCTCGCCTCGGCGACGAAGAGTTCGCGGGTGCCGAACTCACAGGTCTCACCGGCGTTGAGGTTAAAGGTGCCCGCGCGGGCGGCCTCCGAGGTGCGGGCGAACTCACTGCAGGCGCGCACGCCTTCGTCGGCCGGACCCAGCACGTTGGGGCGATTGATGTCGATGCCGACGTTGATCTCGGTATTATTGGCGCGCGCGAGGAATTTCCAATAGGTGCCTTCGCGCGTGTTCTCTGCCTGTTCGGCGGATTGGCGCAACTTCAGCGGCGCCATCATAAAGCGCTGGCCCCAGGTTTCGAGGGGGAATAACTGGCTCTCAAGGTGGTCGCAGGCCGGCGAGGAGAAGGGCGCGTAGGCGCAGGTGTGGCCGCCGAAGACGGCGATCGGTGCGCTGGCTTCGATCAGCGCGCCGGTGAGATCTTCGACCGGCGAGACCCCGGCTCCGGCGAGGTTGAGGACTTCGTGGGGTTGCATGGTGACGGTGAATTGTCCGGTCGCGCTTGGTCCGTTGACGCGCGCGTCCGCTGCGCTGTCGAAGGGATAATATAGTTCGCTATAGGGGCGCGGTTCGTCGGGGTCGCCCAGCCGTCCCTTCGGCGTGCGCAGCTTGATGGTGACCGTGGTATCGGGCTCGGTGGCAAGGACGGTCAGCGTCGAGGAGAAGGGTTCGTTTCCGTTGGAGAGAACCGAGTAGCTCAGGAACATATAATTGGGCGTCAGCGCGCTGGTCGGCAGCAGGAGGCTGGCGTCATTGGTGTGACTATAATTGCAGCAGATCGGGTTGAATTGGTAAGCGACGACCGGCTGGGTCGACTCCACCCGGTACGCTTTTTGCCCAAGGCTGCTCTCGCCGAAGGCCAGGCTTCGGTACGGCAGCAGCAGGGTCATCAGGCTTCCGCGCGGCAAGATGAGGCGGTTGATATCGCCCGAGATTGGGCCGTAGAGGCGGTTTCCGTTGGGGCCGAGGACCTCGGAGTGGACGGTCACCAGATCGATGCCGTTGAATTGGGGCGACTCGACGGTGCGCGAGCCCACGGCCTGGGCGAATTCATCGGGGCCGGTATAGACGCTGATGTAGGCGTCGTAGGTTTCGGAGGTGTTTGCCAATACGACGGCGAAGGGCGCGCGCTCGTCATTGGTCTCGGGCGGGCCGCTGTCGTCGAGGAGGTGGTTCTCGAGCTCGACCGCCCAATATTCGCAGCCGATATAGCTGCCGGTGGCGTTGGCGACCTCGCAGCGATTCAGGCAATAGCCGGCTTCGCAGCGGTCGCCGCCGCTGCAGGTGTCGCGGTCGACCCAGGCGGTGCCTTCCTCATTGCAGATTTGGGATTGCTCCGGGCTGTCGCAGCGGGTGCTTCCCGGGACGCAGAAGACGCTGACGCAGGCGGCGTCGCGGCAGACCGAACCCTCCGGGCAGCGCGCCTCGTGGGTGCCCTCGCCGCTGGAGTTGCATTGGAGGGTGCCCGGGGTGTTTTCCTCCGTGCAGCGGAGGAGTTCGTTGGGTTCGCAGGCGACCGGTTCGCTGGTGTCGGGGTCGGTGGCGTCTGGCGTGTCGCTTACGCTGGTGTCGGCGGTGGAATCACCCGGGTTATTGTCGCTGCAGCCGCTTCCCATCAATAGCAGAAGCGCCGAGAGAATCAGCGCGTGGCATAGATATTTAGGACTCATGAAAATCTCATTGGATGCGCATTTTCAGGGCAACGAACGCCGGGCCTGATTATTTGGCGTCTTTTTCGGCCGGGACCCAGCCGGTTTCGCCCTCTTCGGCGCCACCGCACGGGTGGGCGGCCGCAGTATGCCAGATGCGGAAGTTCTGGAAGGAGTCGTGCAGGGCGACCAGCGCGGCTTGTTTGCGCTCCAGCGGGGTCTTCTTGGGCGCTTCCTTTTTGTTTCTCTTTTTCTTTCCCTCGGCGACCACGACGCCCTCCACGTCGGCGTCGGGTTTGGGCTCGCCTTCCACGCCGGCGTCGGCCTCGTTTTGGGCAGCTTCGGCCTTATTCAAAAGCTCGAGCTGCTCGCGTCCCAGGCGGTCGACGAAGGTGAACTCCAAGGCCACATAATCGAACCATTCGTCGAGCTCGGTGCGCGAGGTCTCGAAGCGCAGGTTGGCTTTTAAGGAGTATTCGTTGATCTCGTCGATGCGCTGTTGAATGCGGGCGATCTCGTCGCGCAACGCTTTGATCTTTTCCGGATCATCGCCGAGCAGGTGCTCCTCAAGCTGGGGCTCCAACTTGAAGAAGCGGGCGCTGAGATCGTCGACCTGCGCGATCATATCGCGGCATTGGGGGTCGTTGGTCTTGGCGGCGGCTTCGGTGTCGATGGCCTCCATATCGATATTGGCGGTGAGGCGGTTCTCGCGGAAGACCACGGAGGTCAAAAAGACCGCCGCGCCTGCCGCGACTACGGCCAGCGCCAGAAGGAAGACTTTGATCTTGCGCGCACGTTCGTTTTTCTCAAAACGCTCGAATACGGCGTCTACCTCAGCGGATTCTTGAGGGCTGAGTTCCGGTTTTTGCTCCGAGTTTTCGGTGCCATGATTCGCCATAGATGCTTCTGCGTTCGATAGGGATGAGTTGAAATGCGCTCAATTAAATTCGTCCTCATGCGCGGCTATCTTAGCAGCAAGGGCGAGGAACTGGAAATGCGCGGGCGTTCATATTGGGCTGCTTTTGAGCCGCCTGGGGCGGCTTTTTTTTATAGAATAAGGCGCGCGCATTCGCGGGGCCCGTCGGTCTTTTCAATCGTGAAGGTCTTATAACCAAGTCCTGTGCCGTTGGCGACCGCGGTTTCGACTTTCCAGCGGCCGGGAGCAACGTGGCGTTTGGCCGAATGCATCCGCCAACCTTTTTGGCGCCCACCGCGCATATGAAAGGGGATGGTGTCGGTGAGCTCCCACGACCCTTGGACCTCACGGAACCAGCGATGTTCCATATCAACTTCGACCGAGCGCGGCGCGAAGATCGCGGTGAGCACGTCGACGCGCTCACCGGGCTGCCAGGCCACGGTGGGCTCGGCCAGGCCGAGTCGAACCATCGGTCCCTGCGTGTCGACCATGCAGGTATATTGTTTATCGACTTTCTTAAAATCTCGCCCGACCAATGTGTTTTTGAGCACCAGCGGCACCGGCGGAATCAGGCCCAGCGCGAAGAGGGCCACCAGGCCACCCGCGGCGAGGGTCGCCATGCGCACCATCTTGAAGCGGTGCCCCGCCAGCACGCACAACCCGTAGACCGCGGCCAGGGCGAGGGCGGTGCTGATATAAAACCACCAGGCCGAGATGCTGCCGACTAGATGCGGCACCAAAAAGTTGAAGAGCATCACCAGGCTGACGCAATAGATCGCCCACGACAGGTGGCGCTGGGAGTCCTTGAGGCGCGCGAATTCGTTAAAGAGCATCGCGCCAAATAGCAGAAGAACCGTTAAAAGGGTCAGCCATTCCCCCGCGCTCTTAAAATACAGCACGACCAGTGCGCTAAAGAGGGAGCCGAGGCAGAAGTTGAACGCGAAGCCGGCCCACCGCAGCCATTTGAGTAGGGTCGGCTCGGGGGCGCCTTCGAGCCGCAGGCGGGCCTCCGAGGGGGACTCCTCGGAGAGCGCCGCGCCGCTGGTGCTAAAGCGTCCAAGGAGCACCAAAAAAGCTCCCGCCCCGAGCGCGTAAAGCGCGACCACGGCCAGGTTGAGCATCGTGACCATGCGCCCGAGCGTGAGCACGTCGAAAAGAAAGCCGCCCACGAAAAACGAAAAGGGCAGCCAGCGGCGCGCGCGATCGCTCAGCGCCCAGCGCTCGTCGAGGGATTGATAATATTGGCCCAACGCGGCGCGCGGATTTTTTGGCTCTTCTGACATATGGATTCTTTTGTTAGATGCTATGGGTTAGACGCGAGCAGTTTAGATCGCATGGTCAGATTATCGAAGAATCGAATTGTCTAATCGTCTGAAAGAATCTGAACCCGGTTGTCTGCCCGAATTATTTCGCAGCTCACGCGCACCTACTTTTGGAGTCCTTCCATGATCCGTATTTCTTCGCAGCCGCCCCACGACTTCTTTCTTACGCTGGATGTCGACGAATATTTTGAGGCCGAAGACGACCCCATTGAGATCGCCGAGCGGGGGTTGGTGCGTGGGCTCAACCTGAGCGATCGCAGCGTGTTGGCGGTGATTCGCTATAATCAGAACCCGGTCGAGCCGGTCTTTGAGGTGGAGCTGCCTGAGCAGGATAGCCCCACGAAGGCCGAAGAAGCCGAGATTGAGCGGTTGGTCGGGCGTATCGTGGGCTCGAAGATCGACCTGACGGCGTTCGAGGCGGCGGTCGCAGACGACCCGGTGCTCGGGCCGATCGTCGAGGAGCACTACGGGTTTAAGCGCCTGGCGCGCTCCTGTTTTTTTGAGGACGCGATGCGCCATATCGTGCGCACCCGGATCTCGCATGACCCGACGCGCCGGCGCATGGTGCAGGATATTCGCAAGGCCTGGGGCACCGGTTTTGAGTGGCAGGGGCGCCAATATTATAGCTATCCGCGCCCGGAAGTGCTGGCGGCTGTCGACCCCGAGGACTTTCGGGCGTTCGGAATATCGGCGCGAAAGGGCGAATACGTGGTGGGTTTGGCCGCGTCGATCGCCTCCGGTGAGATTGACCAGGACGCGCTTGAGAAGATGAGCGCCGAGGAATTTTGGGAGGTGGTCAATGGGATTCGCGGCATTGGGCCGGCGACCGCGCAGGCGTTGATGTTTCGGCGAAACCGCGCCGACTCCAACTTTATGGCGCAGCGCTCAACATCGTCGAAGAACCGTGGCCAGGAGGTCGGCTATCGACGCTGGCTCTTCTCGATATACGGCATCGATCCCCACGACCCGGACGCGGTGACCGAGGAGGCCTACGAGAAGATCCGCGCGAATTGGCGAGGCTTTGAGGCGCCGGTTTGGCACTATCTTTTTTACCATTGGTTGATGGAGTCCAAGGCCGCCGAGCACGGTTGAGCGCTCATCTAATGGCGCCTCACTTTGCGCCCGACCCAGGCGGCGCGGTCACCGGTGGCGATGATCTCGGGGTCCCGCGAGGATTGCTCCAACAGGTCACGGCAGACCTCGAAGAGGCGCGGGCTTTCGTCGCCCAGCTCTAGGAACTCGGCTTCGCGCCGCGCCGCGATGCCGTTGAGCGACTGGGCGTCCTGGAATTCAACGCCCAGCGAGGCGAAGAGTTCGGTGACCTCGTCGAGTGATAGATAGACCTCTGCCTCGAATTGGAGCGCGCCTGCGGTGTCCTCGCTGCTCAAGATATGCGACTCAAATACCCGATCGATGGTCGCTTCATCGATCTGATCGGGGTGGGTCTCGGCGAGCTTGAGCGCCCGGATATAGCCACTGGCCGGCGGGAAGAAGTGCACGATAATATGCCCATCATTGCGCAGCAATCGCACCGCCTCGCCGGCCATGCGCCGGCGCTCGTCGTCGTCGAGGAGGTGCAATAGCGGCTCGAAGATCAGCACGGCGTCGAAGTGGGCGAGGGTCTGCATGGGGAGCGCGCCGAGGGTGGGCAGAAAGATCAGGCGCACCTGATCGGCGAGGGCGTGCTCGTTGAGCTCGCGGCGCGCCTTTTGCAGATATGCCTGGCGCGTGCTGACCACGGTCATCCGGTGCCCGCGCCGCGCCAGAGCGGTGGTGTAGAGGGTGGAGGTGGCGCCTAATTCGAGCAGGCGGCTGCGCGGCTGAATCTGCTCTCCCAGGAGCCGCATGGTGCGTTGGAATTCGAGCACGCGCGCCGCGCTGCTCCAGCGACCGCGCTCGTCGACGCGGGCGTGGGCCAACTCGATCAGCTTCGCTGCGATGGCGCGCGGCTGCGCGCGCCCCTGTGGGTGGGTCGCCATTGAAACCTCCAGGCGAAGTGTGAAGCAAGGTGAACTGTGTCCCGAGCGGGGCTTTGGCGCTTTGGCAACGCCCGCCCGCTCCACTCGAAGATGGACACGGCGCGGCGCAGACAAAATGATCCTTTACTCATTCGTGCGGATTCATCTAATTATCGGCGCATCAGATTTGATCTTCGCCGCCTGGATTTTGGGCGAGAGTGCACGGGCGAAAAAGATGCTAGGTTAGTCGCCTGGATGGGTTGGAAGTCATTATAAATAGAGCTTATAGAATTGGAGAGAATCATGGATTCGAAAGTGATCGTTGATACCGACAAGGCTCCCAAGGCGCTCGGCCCCTACTCGCAAGCGGTGGGTTATGGCGGGCTGTTGTTTTGCTCCGGCCAGATTCCGATCGATCCGGAGACCAATGAGGTCATCCAGGGCGGCGTCGAGGCGCAGACCGCGCGGGTGATGGCGAACCTGGCCGCGGTGCTCGACGCGCGCGGATTGGACTTTACCCACGCGCTTCGCACGACGATTTATCTCAAGAATATGACCGACTATGCCAAGGTCAACGAGATGTACGGGCGCTTCTTTGACCGCAACCCGCCGGCGCGGGTGGCGGTGGAGGTCTCGCGCCTTCCCAAAGATGTGCTCGTCGAGATCGACATGATCGCGGCGGTGCCCGAGCCGGCTCCGGCGCCGGAGCCCGAGCCCGAAGTGGCTGCTGAAGCCGCAGCACCCGAGGCTGCTGAAGATGTCGAGGCGAATTCCGCCGCGGCGTCGCCCGAAGAAGAGTAAGCCTGAGGGGCGCGGTTTGAATTGAACGGAAAGGGCGCGCATCTTGCGCGCCTTTTCTGCGTCCTTGGGCGAGCGAAAATTGCGCGTTTCTCCCCGCCGAACGACCGCCGAGGCGTTCTTTTTGCGCGGCGTATTTCGGCCCACGCCTTGACATAGGCGGCGAGGTTGTCCATGAAATGCGCGGGCCCTCACGGTGGTTTCTAGGCACGGGCCCATCCCCATACCTTCAATCTTTGCGCCCCCAATATATCCAACGCGGAGTTTATCGTGGTCAGTACGGACACATATCGCACTATTATTCTTCGGCTCTCGGGCGAGTTATGCATCAAATCCCCGCAAGTTCGTCGACGTTTTCAGGACCGACTCCTCCACAATATCCGCATGGCTTTGGAGAACGCGGGGATCACCGAATATAAGTTAATCCGGCATTGGTCGCGCATGGACGTCGAGGTCAACGACCCGCGCGCGCCCGAGATTTTGGCGCGTGTCTACGGCATTCAGGGCGTGATTCCGGCCTACGCGTATCCGTGGGAGACCCTGGAGGATATCGTCGAAATTGGCGAGCGACTCTATCGCGAGAAGGTGGTCGGAAAGACGTTCGCGGTGCGCAGCAAACGCGTGGGTAACCGCGGCAATATTCCGTTCGCCTCGATGGACCTGGGGCGCGCGCTCGGGTCGAGCCTGCACGCCCAGAGCGCCGGGGTCGACCTCGATAACCCCGAGGTCGTGGTGGGCGTGGAAGTGCGCGAAAATAATGTGTTTTTCCTCGACGACGAGCTCGTGGGGCCCGGCGGTCTGCCGATGGGCTCGGAGGGCAAAGCGGTGGCGCTGATGAGCGGGGGGTTCGACTCGGCGGTCGCGGCGTATATGATGCAGAAACGCGGCATCGACCTGGACTTTATCTTCTTTAACCTCGGCGGGCCGGCCCATGAGCGCGGCGTTCGGGATGTGACCAAGATGCTCTGCGAGCGTTGGTCGAACGGCTACCAGGCCAAATTCCATATCGTCGATTTGCGCCCGATCGTCGCCGATATGAAAGACAACGTCAGCGGCAGCTATTGGCAGCTGTTGCTCAAGCGCCTGATGATGCGCGCCTCGCATATGATCTGCGAGGAAGAGGGCTATCCGGCGATGATCACCGGCGAATCGGCGGGGCAGGTGTCCTCGCAAACGCTGATGAACCTGGCCGCGATCCAGACCTCGGTGCTGACCCCGATTTTGCGCCCGCTGGTGGGGCTCAATAAGGAAGATATCATCGCGCTGGCCCGAATCATCGGGACCCACGACCTCTCGGCGGATGTCCCCGAGTTCTGCGCGCTTGACGGCGGTCGCCCGGTCACCAACGGCAGCGCGAAGCGCCTCGACCGCGAGGAAGAGCGGGTGAGCCGCAAGCTGCTCGAGTCGCTGGTGGAGCATCGCAAGACCCTGAAGGTCTGCGAGATGCGCGGCGGCGCCGATATGCTCGAGTCCGATCTCGAGGTCGACTCCCTGGTCGAGGGGGCGGTGATGATCGACCTTCGCACCAGCGCGGCGCGCTCGAAATGGAAAGTCCCGGACGCGGTCGAGATGGACTTTGACACCGCGGTGGGCAACGTCGCGTATCTGCCCAAAGAGGCGACCTATTTGCTGCTGTGTGACGTCGGGCTTAAGAGCGCGTTCCTGGCTGATATGATGCGCAAGATGGGCTTTAAGGCGCATAGCTTCCGCCGCGGCACGCGCGCGCTTCGCCGTCATCTCGAGACGATGGCCGCCTGAACCAACCGGGTTCCTTATTGAGCGAGTCTACGCATGACCAGCACCGAATTTGCCTATAAGAAGATCATCGAAAGACCGCGCACCACCGCGTTGGCGCGGCTCTTCGTTTGGATCGGGACGCATTCGGTGCTGAGCGGGTTCTTGGGCGGTATTTGCGTGGTGCTCTTCGCGATGGGGAGCGCGTTTGAGGGCGTCAAAAAGGCGCCCACTCAGGCGTTGATTATCTCGGCCCTGGTGGTTCTCGCCTGGACGATTTTGGTGGGGCTGATGGGCAAGTTTTTTGTGCGTCAGGGGATGGTCGAGTTGGAGGTGCACCGCGCGATTTTAGCGGGTGAAGCGCTCTTTCGCTGGCGCGAGAACGCGGGCGTTCTGCTCGAGATTGAGCAGCCCACCTATGAGATCGTGGCGGCGCCCGGGCTCTCCCTGGAGGACAAGCCCTCCGACGCGCCCTCGACTGTGTATCTAAAGGTCGAGGGCCAGGGTAAACGCTTTGTGCTGGAGACCCAGATCACGCGGGCGGAGGCCTCCCAATACGAGGAGCTTCCGTCGGACCATGAGCTTGAGGTCGACGAGGCGATGCCCATCGCCCTGGCGTCGCGTGTATTGCTCTACGCTGAGCGAAAAGCCGGCTGAGTTCCGTTGAATCTGTATAGATATTAGGGGGTTAGAGGCTCGTTCCGGCGCCTTCTTCTTCGAAGCTCTGGCGGTAAAGATACGCGTCCCAGGCGTGAATCGCCTCCTGGAAGACGCGGCGCTCGGCGTCGTAGCTGATCGTTTCAAGCGCCTGTGAGAACGTGAACCACTTTGACTCATCGACCTCGTGATCGTGGTCACCGGTGTCGCCGTGGGTGTATTTCATCAGGAAGAAGTCGACCAATTTGCGCACCCGAATGCGCTCGCCGGTGTCGTCATCGCGGCGGGTATACCAATATTCGAGGGGGCTGAGCTCGGAGAGGACCTCCCCGTGGCAGCCGGTCTCTTCGCGGGTCTCGCGCAGCGCGGCCTGCTCGGAGGTCTCACCGGCCTCGATGCCGCCTTTGGGAAGACGCCAACTCGGGTTGCCGCCGCGCGTAGGGATCTGGACCAGGCAGATTTCGTTCTCTCCCTGATATTGACGAATCAACACGCCGCCGGAGGAGTGTTCTACTTCGTTTTGCGTTGAGCCCAAATGGGTTGACATATGCAGATAAGTACAAAAAGAAATGCGGGTGATTGGGGGTTAAACTTAACCTCTTGTGAGTACGGTGTAGGCTTCGAAAGGTCAAGTTTGCTGGGGCCCGGTGCGCGTCGCGATGGGGCTCAAACGCGCACCGGCGAGGGCGTTGGCGGGGCGCTCAGGGCGCCGTGGTTTGAAGGGACTCAAGCCCGTCGGCGAGGGCCTCAAAGAAGCCGTCGGCCTGGGCGTCGGTGATGACGAAGGGCGGGCTAAGGGCGAGCACATTGCCGTGAATCCCCGACGGCAGCACCAGATAGCCGCGTTGGCGACAATAGTCGGTGAGCGCGAGCGCCAGGTGCCCGGCCGGCTCGTGGGTGTCGGTGTCTTTGACCAGGTCGATGCCGAGCATCAACCCGCGCCCGCGCACATCGCCGATCATCTTTGGAAAACGCTGGCGAAGGGCCTCTAATTTTTTTAGCCATGCGTCACCGCGTTTTTGTACCTTTTGGGGCCAGTCTTCGGCGATCAGGGTGCGGATCGCGGCGCTGGCCATCGCGCAGCCGAGCGGATTGCCCAAAAAGGTCGAGGTGTGAATCGCTTCGCCGGAGGACGCGCCCCAGGAGTTCATCACCGAGGGGCGTCCGATGGCCGCCGAGATTGGGAAGCCGCCGCCCATCGATTTTCCGACGCATAAAATGTCGGGGACGACGCCCTCGTGCTGGCAGGCGAAGAGGTCGCCGGTGCGCCCCAGGCCGGTGAAGATCTCATCGAAGATCAGCACCAGGCCGAACTCATCGCAGATATCGCGCAATCCCTGCAGGAACCCGGCCGGCGGCACGACCTCGCCGCCGCGCCCCTGGATGGGCTCGACCAGGATCGCGCCGAGCCCCTCGGCCCCGCTGGCCGGGTGCTCCAGCATCTGGCGAAGGTGGGCGAGCACGGCGCGCGAGATGGCCTCGGGCGGCGTGTCCACCGGCATGCCGAAGGGCGGGCGGTAGGGGTCGGGGTAGGGGATATGTTGGATCGTCGAGTTAAGTTGGCCGAGGAAGGGTTCGCGGAATTCTTTGCGATAGGCCGTGGCGCTCAGCGCGCCGTAGGACAGGCCGTGGTAGCCGCCCCAGAAGGCGATAACGCCGGGCTTTCCGGTGTGGACCGCGGCGGTTTTAAGCGCCGCCTGAATCGCGTCACCCCCCGAGAGCCCAAAGATCGATTGGTCGAGGTCACCCGGGGCGATCTTTGAGAGCAGCACGCCCAATTCGATCTTCACCCGGCTCGGGTAGACATCGCCCATCGCGTGGGTCAGCCGGCCGACCTGCTCACGCGCGGCGTCGACGACCGCCGGCGGATTATGCCCGAGTCCGCACACGGCGAAGGCGCCGGTGAGGTCGACATAGACGTTGCCGTCGACGTCCTCGATATTTGCGCCCAGGGAGCGCTCCCACACGATCGGGTCCTGTCCGACGCCGCTTTCGCGCTGACGGCGCGCGCGGCGTGCGGTGATGGCCGGGCACTCGGTGCGCGCCAACTCGCTGACCATCGCCACGGATTTGGGGCCGGGCACCGGCGTCACGAGGCGAGGTTGGGCTTGGCCAAAGTCGGCGTTTTCGCGATTAGATTCAGGCATCGTTGTTCTCTATTGCTGGAGGATTTCTGCCCGCTCGAGCGCGCCGAAACGCGCGCTACCTAGGCCCTGAGATTGGGTGGGGGAGAGGCGGGGTTGCTCGCCAATTATGCGGAGCCTAGCCGACCTCCCGGCGGCCATCAAGATCGGCAGAAATCGGCCGCGAAATAAATGAAATGAAGTGCTTGTCTTGACATTGTTAGTCTCCATGCCGGATAAACGAATAATAATATCAGGACGCTTGTTAGATCCGGTGAACTCTTTACCGCCTATTGGCGCGTGACGTAAGCGCGGCTGCCTGGACACTCCATCGACACTCCGCTTGCGTATTGAACGCGGGAAGGGCGTCGCAATTTTGGCGAGTTGAAAAGTGCAAACCTATGCGAGATATACAGCCATGAAGCGGCCGGTCGCTGAGCAACTAGGATCGGCTTCGGTTCAGGTCGCGAGCAACGCACATCCCGACACGCAAGTGGCGATCGACGAGATCCTCGATGAGCTTGACGCGGCCAACGCCGCGTTGACGCTGATTTTTTACGGGGCCTGCCACGACGACCAGGTGATCGCGCACACGCTCGAGCCGGTGACCGGGGCGCGCGGGGTCGCGGGGACCACCGCCGGGGAGATCAACAGCGCGGGGTTCGCCGCCAATACGATGACCGGGATCAGCTTCCATGGCAGCGGGGTGCGCGCGTCGGTGGAGTTGCTCCCGCAACTCAAAGAGCTGTCGTTGATTCCGGTGGTGCACCTTCCCGGCAAGCTCTGCCGGGGCATCGGGCGAAAGAAGAGCGAGCTGCACCCCAAGCGCCATCTCTGGCTCTTTCTGTTTAACGGGCAGTCCGGAAAAGAAGATCTGCTCACGCCGTTCTTTATGAACGCCGCGCCCCGGGTGAACCTGGTCGGCGCGACGCTGGCGGACGACGGCAATATCGCAGGCGCGCGATTGGTCCATGATGGGCGGGTGTACCGGGATGCGGCGGTCACGATCTTGCTCGAATACGATGGACCTTTCGAGGCGTTTCACAATACCCATGTCGCCATGACGCCTCGGCGCCTTGAGGTGACGCGGGTGCGACGCGACGGGCGCCATATTGTACAGCTCGACGGCAAATCGGCGCTCGAAGCCTATGCCGAAGCCCTCGGATTGGCGCCCGAGGAGGTCACCTCCTCGGTGTTGGCGACCCACCCGCTCGGGTATCGGTTCCGCGGGCAACCTTTCCCTATCTCGATTGGTCAGCTTAGCCCCGACGGAAGTCTAAGGGTCGCCAATACCGTCCAGGCCGGCCAGATTCTGCATATCCTGGACGCTCAGGACCTGGTGGCGTCGTCGCATCGCTGCATCGAAGGGGTGGTTGAGCGTGTCAGCGCGGCGTCCACGCCGACGCCTTCCCTCGACGCGCTGCTCATCGTCAATTGCCGATTCAGGCATATTGAGGCGAGCTCAACCGGGCACGTGGATGCGCTGGCCACCGCGCTGTGCCAGGGGCCGGTATGCGGGCTCAATAGCAACGGCGAGCAATTCGCCACGATGCACCTGAACCACTCCATGGCCGGCGTCGCGTTTGGCAGCGCCAGGTAAGCGCTCGTGTCGCGCCGGAATGGGGTGAGCGCTCACTCAATAATTTCTTCGGGGGCCGGATGACGGAGATCGTAACTTCGGGTAGCCTCTTGCAGTCGACGCCGGTGTTTATTGTGGTGTCGGCGCGTTCTTTTTGAATTCTGTTATCTCGCGGATTATGCCAATATCGGCACGCCTGGTACGAGCGCTTCGGTTAAGGGGCGCCTCGAGCGTTGAGGGCGGAGATGGTTTTGCGTGAGTCCAAATTTTTTTATTCATATGCTTCAGGGAGTATCACGATGGCAAAAATTAGTGTTCAAGATTCGGTTAGCTCGCCACGAGACGTTGTATTCGCGACCTTTCGCGACAAGCTCGACGAGCTGGACGAGTTTTTGCCCGATATCGAGTCGATCGTGACCGAGAGTCGCGAAGATCTCGATGACGGCCGCACCCGCATCGTGCGCGTTTGGCGCGCGCGGCCGGAAGAGATTCCCAGCGCGGCCCGTAAATTCATCAAACCCGAGATGCTTCAGTGGACCGACACCGCGACCTGGAACCCCAATGACTTCAGCTGTGAGTGGGAGATGGAGGTTGGCTTTTTGACCGACGCCATCACCGCCAAGGGCGTAAATCGCTATTCAGAGGACGGCGACAGCACCGGCATCGTCATCGACGGCGTGCTCGGGGTGGACGCGAGCAAGATTCCTGGCGTGCCGCGTTTGATCGCCGGCAAGGTCGGCAGCGCGGTTGAGAAGTTCGTGGTCAAGATGATCACGCCGAATCTCAAGGACGTGAACCGCGGAATCGAGAAATATTTCGCCGCTCAGGACTGATCGCGCGGTGATTTGAAAATATCTTGCCCAATTGGCAAATTTCTCCTTGCCAAAGCGAGATGCGCTCTATATAAACGCATCTCGCTGGGGCGTGTAACTCAGCGGAAGAGTGCCACCCCGACACGGTGGAAGTCACAGGTTCAAATCCTGTCACGCCCATATCAAAAACCCCCGCCGGCCAGATGGCTCGCGGGGGTTTTTAGCGTTTAAGGAGCCTGGCCCGCAGGCTTGAAAAAAGCCATTGCCAAACCCCGAATTGCTATGTATAAGGTCCGTCGCTGGGGCGTGTAACTCAGCGGAAGAGTGCCACCCCGACACGGTGGAAGTCACAGGTTCAAATCCTGTCACGCCCATATCGAGAAACCCTCGCAGGCCATCTGGCTTGCGAGGTTTTTTTGCGTTTGGGAGATGGGTTTGCCTGGCCCGGGCTATCGTCGTTGGCTTGTTCGTTGCGACGCAACTCGGAGCGGACTCGGCAGCCGATGCATCGCTGATGACAAAAAGAAGCCCCTATCTGTGAAGATAGGGGCTTCTTTTTTGCGATGTGTTTAGCGCCGATGAGAGATGGCGCTAAACACGTTGCGTGAGCCGCTCATGCTGCAGCGTTTCGCTCAATTAGACCGGGTTGCATGTGCCGAGGGTCGGCTCTCCTTCGATGTTCAGCGACTCGCAGGAGTGGGCTTCCGGGCAGCTGCTCTCGGTCTCGGTGGTATCGCAAAGCTGCTGGCAAGATGCCGTGGTTTGAGTGTTGTCGTCATACAGGCAAGCTTGGACTTCGCTGCACTGTTCAGGACCTTGGCAAGGCGCGCCGATTTCGGCGTCGGCGTTGAAGGTGATGCAGATGCCGAGGTTTTCGCCACCGCCGCTGAGCGGAGCGCAACCTTCGCCTTCGCCACAGGTGGTCGGGTTCGAGGTGTCACAGGCCTGCTCGCAGGTGCCGACATCGCCCGAGCCCATGCAGAGCTGGTTGATGTTGCAGTGGTTCGGAGCCGTGCATTCGCTGCCAATTGCTGCAGTGTCATCGTAGGGGAAGCAAGCGGTATCGTCACCGTTGCCGGTGCGGTAGCATGTTTCACCTTCGGTGGTGCAGGGGGCACTATTGTCGGGGAAGAGGCTGCAGTCGGTTTGACCGGAGCCGCCGCCGCCGGTGACGCCGTAGCAGCTTTCGCCGGTAGCGCAACCAACGCCGCCGTAGCATTCGCCAGCGCCCGCAGGGATCGTGCCGCCCTCACCGGCGCATGCGCCGCCCTGGCCAATTGCGACGCACTGATTCTCGGTGCCGCAAACCGGGTCGTTCGGGTTGGTGGCATCGCAGTCCGCAAGGCAGACGCCGTCGGCCGTAGTGAAGCATGCGGTGAAGATGCTGAAGCAATACTCATTGATGCATGCGAGCTGATCGGCAGCGCCCGAGCAGTTGTCGGTGACGCACTGGATGACGTCGTTCATCTGCGCGAGGGCGAGTTCGGAGGCGGCGTTGACGCATGTGTCATTGCAACCGGTATCGGTCGGCTCACACAAGTCTTGGCAGGTGGCGAGTTCTTCGCAGGTCGAACCCTCGGTGCTCTTGTCGCTGTGATCCGGAACGGGCGTGTCGTTGCTGCCGGTGTCGGGCTCGGTGGTATCGGGCTCGGTGGTGTCGGGCTCGGTGGTGTCGGGCTCGGTGGTGGTGTCCGGATCGCTGGTGGTGTCTTCGTCGACGACGTCAGCGGTGTTGTTGTTGTTGTCCGCCGGCTTATCGTCATCACCACAGGCGACGACACTGAATGCCATAAGGAGGGTGATAAGCAGCGCCAAGAAGCGGGCTCGGCCGGTTGCGTTTACTAAGGTCGAAAGTTTCATCTTCAAATGCTCCAAAATAAATAAAGGGGAGGTTTTATGAAATAGACTGTTCAGCAGAATCGCCTGAACGAGATGCTATGGTTCCAGATTCTCAGGACGAATTCAAATAAATGGCCAAGAGCTTGGCAGGGTGCAGATATTTTCGAAGACGGTAAGAATCAAAAACCTTCGATTCCGGTGGCACCTCCTAGAGCCAACTTCCCGAATCGAAGCCATTCAAGCCAGTGTATATGCCGGAATTTGCCTTCAGTTGCAACACTGTCGGAATTTGAATCCTAATTTTCTCGCGGTATCCGCAGGGCGCCCAGGCATGCTTCGCCGGCGTTCGCTGAGCGCCAGCCGCAACAGGGAACAATCTTTTATGGGCTTGGTTGACATTTTAGGGCCTAAAAAACTATTCTGCGTCAACCTGTGCGGGCAGCTATTTTCGTCGCCTCGCCTGCGCTCATCCCACCGCGAGGTCCCCCTGTGGCATCCGATGCAAAGTCGATCATTCATCGTGGCGTAGCCCTTATGGTCTGCGAAAACGCAGCGATACTTGAGGAAACGCTGATTTCAATCGACATCAGCGACCTGGATATCCAACGTATCGGTGGGCGAGCGATTGTCGCCCCTGCGTATCAGCTCCAGCCCATTCGCCAGGCTCTTCAGGAGCGTGGCATGTTTCCAAAATTAGTCGGGGATATCATCAGCCCCAATTATTTTGAGGAGCAGGCCGCCCAGGCCGAGGCCGAACGCCTGGCCGCCGAAGCCGCCGAGTCTTCCGACTCAAGTCAACCCGATAGTAAAGAGGAGTCCGCGTGAGAGGACAACGAACAGATAGATCGCGGGGAACCGTCGGCGGTCCTTTGGAGACCGACGAGTTGCACCGGCTCTTCGAGCGTGGTTATAGCCTCTCTTCGAAGCGATTCTTGGCCGAGACCTGGGGCGTCGCGCCCGAGAGCGATTATGACGTGGTCGCCGCCCAGGTGAATAAGCCCGAGGTGTCCAAGGAGCGGTTGGCCAAGGTGACCAAATTGCAGCGCGTCACCATGAGCCAGGTCGCCGCCAGCGGTGGGCGCATGCGCGGTGAGAATCTGCGACGCGACCTGCTGCTGCGCGGGTTTGGGGACACCGACCCGGTGCTTCGTGCGCTGGTGGAAGAGCTATTGCTGATCCCGCTGCCCAACCCGGGCGAGAGCGAGCTGGACATCGAAGCCCTGCTCGAAATGGACTCCTTTTTGCAGCGTGATCTCGCGCTGCCGGTGCCGCTCAAAGAGCTGCTCAGCGACGAGGCCGAGATGCTCGGGCCCGAGGCGATCGATGCCTGGTCGGGCGATATTCAACTGCTTGACACCACCAGCATCGACACCCTGGAGCTCAACCTGCTCCACCTCGCCAGCCAGCTTCAGCAGGAAACGCTGCGCCTCAATATTGACGGCACGCCCAATCGGCGAAGTCTCGCGCGATTTGGTCGCGGCATCAGCTTCCCGATCACGGTGAGCCCCGAAGATCCCGCCGCGTCCCAACAGGCCGGTGAGGCCGGGGATTCGCTCGACCTTAATGATGTCTTCCAGCTCGATTATCTGACCTTTTTGCTCGCGCTTAGCCTCGAGTTGGGCTTCGTTGAGACGCGTGACCAGTCGATCGCCGGGTCGGTCAAGCAGACCGAAGAGTTCTTCCTTGCCAAGGTAGAGGCGCGCAACCGCCAATTGTCGGCGGCCTTCCGCGGCCTGAAATATTGGAGTGAGATCGAGAGCCTCTCGCTGTCGCGCGCGGGCGGACCCGCCGACTCCGAGCGCCATTTCTCGCAATTCGAGCCGACCGGTGAGCCGCTGATCGGCGCGCGTGGCTACGTCCTGTCGGTGCTTAAGCGTGCCCGTGTGACGCAGTGGACGGCCGTCAAGGCGATGATCGATCTCTGCGAGCAGCTCGATAAAAATTACCTGCCGCGCGCGCTCAGCAAGGTTGAGCCGCCGGTAGATCCGCGCCGTCATATCGACGCGGTGCTTCGCCACGGCTTGATCTGGCTGGGCGTGATCGAATTCGGTTATAGCGATGACCAGGTCGAGATGATGCGCGTGACCCCGCGGGGCGCGCAATTCCTCGGGATGAAGGTCGAGAAAGACCCGAACGCCAAAGACCCCAACGCCGAGCAGCATGGGTGCATGGTCGTGCAGCCGAACTTCGAGGTGATGCTCTTTTTGGACCCGGCGCCGCTTGAGGTTGTCTACCGCCTCTATGAGGTCGGCCAGCGCACCAAATTGTCCGAGCGCGTCGCGAACTTCCACCTCAGCGCCGAGAGCGTTCAGCGCGGGTTGGGCATGGGCCTGACGGCCGATGAGATCGTCACCACGCTGGGCACCTATAGCCACGCTCCGGTGCCCGACTCGGTGGCCTTCCAAATCCGCGATTGGGAGCGCGTGCATCGCAAGCTGCAGCTCTTCGCAAACGGCGTGCTGGTGCGTCATCCGGACCCCGATAAGCTCGACCTTTTGCTCGGTCAGTTGCGCCACGCGCAGCGAGACGACAAGGGCAATGATACCTTTCAATCGTATCGTCTTGGGCCGGAGTCCGCCTTCTTGGCCTGTGACCATCCGCCCGGACTCGAGAAGCTGGTCGAGCAGCAGGATGGCCTGCTGATTGATTACCTGGGCGAGATCCCGCCGAGCGTGTATTTCGTCGACATCCTCGAGGTCATGATCGACCCGATGGAGACCGATATCGTCACGCTCAGCGAGCTTGAGAAGATCGCGGATCGCCTCGAGGATAGCACCGCTCGCCAGCGCTTCTATGAGCTTAATGTCGACAAGATTCGCGCCCGCTGGCCCGACAACCCGCTCAAAGGCGTGCGCGAGTTCTTCGGCCCGCGCACAGAAGGCGGCTTGCCGCCGGCTCAGGAGCTCAAATTTCGCGGCCTGCTCGACAAGCCGCTCGAGGCGATTATCTCGCGCGAGGTCACCGTCATCGTGCTGCAGAATAAGCAGATCGCCGACCGCTTCGTCGATATCCCTGAGTGCGAGCCGCTGATCGAGCGCCGCCTGGGCGAGACGGCTTTCGCGATCAAACGCGGGCATGAAGAAGAACTCAATGAGTTATTAGATGAGCTCGGGATCAACCTGAGCGAGTGAGTCTTGGTGTGCCGACGCGCCTGACGATGGCGCTTTGCGTGGGGCTTTTGGCGTTGGCCATGCTCGCCGGCTATGCCGCGCGCCTTCCGGTCCTCGGCGGCGACCTTGTCGCCGCCGAAATGGAGCGTTTTGCCCGGCGCCATCGGGTGAACCTGCGGGTCAAAACCTATCAACCCCTGGGGCTCACCGGTCTGCGCTTTGAGGGCGTCGAAGTCCGAGCGCGCCGCGGTGATTATTTGCTCGAAGCCGACCTCGACGAGGTCGACGTGCGCGTCTCGATGCAGGCGCTCTTTACCCGTGGCGAGGTCTACCCCGGTGAGGTTGAGGTCCACGGCGGCGATATCCGCCTGACGCGCCAACCCGGCGTGGCAGCGCGCACCCCTGAGCCGCCGCCCGAGTCAACTTCGGCCACCCCCGCCAAATCGACTAAATCACAAGAAACGCCCCCGGCGTCGAAGCCCGCAAAGCCCAGCGCGCCGCTGCCGTTGTTGACCATCGTGCACGATGTTCGGATGAGCGTGGACTTCGCGCCGCTGCCGGCGATGCAGCGCCCTCTGTGGGTGCAGCGCGCCGATTTTTTGATCGCCCCCGGCCGCCCGACCCCGGTCGAGTTTCGCCACGCCTACGGCCAGATGCCCGATGGGACCTCCTTTGCGATTAAGGAAGTTGCGGACGCAGGCAACGAGGCGGCCACCTATCTGATTCAGCCGCGCGAGCCCACCCGGATCGACCGCTGGTTCAATATTCACTTGCCCTTCGCGGTGTCGACCGAGTCGATGACCCTATGCCCCCAATGCTCGCCGGCGGTCTTCGCGCTCAAGGAAGTTGAGTTCGCGGCCGGCCATGGCGTTCGGGCGCGCTCGGATTTAATGTCGCTGAGCGCCGGGAAAAATGAGGTCCGCCTGAACCTCGCCACGGTGTCCGTGGTCGACGGTGAAGGCAGCGTGGTTTTTCCCTACGAACTCGCGAATTTCGAGTTGCAATACGACGCCCTTGCGCGGACCACGATTGTGCAGGGCGAGGTTGAGGACGGTCAGTCGGGCGTGGCGTCATTTAGCGCGAATTGGTCCTCGACCTGGGGGGTGTTGACCAGCCATATTTTGCTCAAAGACTTTCAGAGCGCGCCGGCGTCCAAGACCCTGGGGCTCGGCCACGCGGTGGCGCGCGGGGTGCATTCCGGCGAGGTCGAGCTCAGCTATGAGCCGGCGCTGGACCTGGTCGAGTTCTCGCTCGACGTGGACTCGCGTGACCTCGTCGTGTCGCTGCCGCTGGTCAACGATGAGCCGCTGGAGTTCGCGCAGCTCGGCCTTGAGCTGGACGCCCTTTTTCAGCCGATGGCGCGCACGCTCAGCGTGAACCGCGGTGCGGCGACGCTAGGCCAGGCGGGACCGGTGCGCCTGGATGGCTACGCGGTGGACGCCGGGGCGGGGTTCATCTTCGATATCTCATTGGCCGCCGAGAATCTTCATCCGCAGGCGCTGCGCGACGCGATGCCGCTGTCGCTGAGCAAGCTCGCGCGCGGGAGCAATTTTGAGGGCGAATTTGGCTTCGAGATCGCGACCTCCGGGCATACGCGATTCCCCGCGGACATCGCGTTGTCGGTGGGCTTTGAGGGCGATGTGTCGGTGCTGGGAGACTCGCGCCGCGCCGATGTCCTGGTGCTGGCGGGCACCGGGCCGCCCTCCATCGACCTGCCGGGCACGCTGGTGAATGCGATCGCGCTCGAGGATTGGGTGGATTATGAGGCGTTGCCGATGCGGGTTCCCCTGGTGCTCGCCGCGGCCGAAGACGCCAAGTTTTTTAAGCATGAGGGATTCGACTGGGCGGGGCTTCGCCGCGCGATTGCCTTTAATATCGAGCAGGGCGCGCTCAAGCGCGGCGGCTCGACGCTGAGCCAGCAGCTCTCCAAAAACCTGTTTTTGGACCGCGAGCGCACCCTGGCCCGAAAGCTCCAGGAGGCCTACGTCACCTGGCGGCTTGAGCGGGAGTTGAGCAAGGAGCGCATCCTGGAGCTCTACGTCAATATGGTCGAGTGGGGGCCGGGGTTTCAGGGGATTCGCGCCGCGGCGCAGCGCTATTTTAAGGTGCCCGCCGAGGAGTTGAGCATCGCGCAGACCGCGCTGCTCGGCGCGATTTTGCCCGGCCCGTCGATCTTCGGGCGCCAGGTGCTCAACGGTTATCTTGCCTCCTCGCGTCTGGAGAAGATTGAGCATATACTGTCGAATCTGCGCTTCATGAAAATTATCACGCCGCCCGAATATACCGAGCTCTACGCCGAGGCGAAGGCCGGGCGCATCGGCGACTTGCAATTGACGATCTGTGCCGATGATTCCAACGCCCCCGGGGGCGCGCCGAGATGTCCGTAAGGCGTGGGCTGTTGCGCAGACGCAGGGCTCAATGCAGTTGAGTGATTATTCCGATCAATGAACTGATTTGAAGGGAGAGAAAATTATGGGGAACTCAGCGAAGAGACTCGAAGGCCAGGTTGCCTTTATCACCGGTTCGACCCGCGGGATTGGCCGCGACATCGCCATCGCGCTGGCCAAAGAGGGCTGCAATATCGTGGTCACCGGCAAGACCGACGAGCCGCATCCGCAGCTGCCGGGCACGATTCATACCACCGCCGCGGACGTCGAAGCCGCCGGGGCCGAGGCGCTGCCGCTCAAGCTTGACGTGCGCTACGACGATCAGATTGAGTCGGCCATCAACCAGACGATCGACAAGTGGGGGCGCCTGGATATCCTGATCAACAACGCCGGCGCGATCAATATGAAGCCGGCGCTCCAGACCCCGCCCAAGCGTTTCGACCTGATGATGGGCATCAACGCCCGCGCCGCCTACGCCTGCAGCTATTATGCGCTGCCGCATATGATCGAGCGCAATTACGGCCATATCCTGATGGCCTCGCCGCCCATCGCGATCGACCGCGCCCCGAATAAGGCCGCCTACGCGCTCTCCAAGCTCGGCATGACCTTTTTGGCGCAGTCGCTGGCCGAAGAGATGCGCGAGCATAACATCGGCGTCAACGCCTTCTGGCCGGTCGCCGCCATCCAGACCCAGGCGACCATCCACTTCAACCTGGGCACCCCTGAGACCTGGCGCTCCCCCTATATCCTGAGTGACACGGTCCTTGAGATCGTGACCCGCGAGCCGCGCACCTGCACCGGCAACGCCTTCTACGACGAAGACGTCCTGCGCGAGGCGGGGGTCACCGACTTCTCGAAATACCAGATCGTTGAGGGGCACGAGCCGCCGCCGCTGTCGGCGATGATCTTCGACCCGAAATTCAAGGCGGAATAGACTATAGACAAAGGGCAAGGCCGGGTCGAGATATTCGACCCGGCCTTGCTGCTATCTGAGTGTCTAGCACCTCAAAATAATGCCTTCCTTTCTGCGTCTTTAATGCGAGCGGTTTGATATCCAATTATGGGTATATCTTACTATATTGTGAGCCTAAACTGACGGCGTCCCTACCTGGTGCAAGCCCACTTCCAGGGCAATAAGATTTAATCAGGCCGCCCCAAATGCTCCTCAACTTCCGCTCACGCTGTAGTAATTGCTCACTGAACGCTTCTTTCGTTTTGTGAATATAGTAACGACTAATTTGAGAAGGATTATGGGGCATAAGAGACATATTTTTCGTTTTTTGTATGCCGTTCCGTGTCTGTTAGTATGTCAAGCGCTATTCGGCACTGCCTGTTCGTCGGATAAGGGCACTAATAGAATAAATCCCGACGCGGCCACGCAGGACTCGATGCCTGACTCGGTGCACGATGCTGTTGAGGCGGATACATACGAGCCGACGCGGGCTGCCATATTGGTCGTTTCACCCAACCCAGTGGAAGCCGTCGAACTGCAGGCCATCCCGATGACTTTTCGGGCGTATGACGCCGAAGGGCACCAACTCGAAGATCAGATCGTTACCTGGCGTATCGAAGACACACAGGTCGCGGCGGTGGATGAGTCGGGGTTGCTCAGCGCGCTCGAGGCCGGCGAGACGAATCTTTTAGCAACCAGCGGGGATGCTGAGGAGTCGGTCGAGGTGACGGTGCTGCCGATCGATGTGATCGAGCGCATCGAAATCTTCCCGGCGCAAGAAGAGATCGGTGTCGGCGAACGCCTGGCGCTAAACGTTAAAGGTTATACCGGGGATAATACAAAATTTAGAAATCTGCAGGTTGATTGGCAGAGCGATGCCCCCGAGACCGCAAGTATCGACGCCCAGGGGAGTCTCGTCGGGCTCGAACCCGGCGAGGTGAGAATTCAAGCGCGGCTGGGAGAGCTAGAGGCGCAGGCGCAATTTCGGGTCGAACTAAAATTTGATGCGCTGGATTGCTCGGCGTACGACTGCCTAGCTGTCTCCACCGATGGAAAATTGTATTCGATGGGCCCTGGTGATTCGGAGCAGATTACCGAGGGGTTGTCGATACCAGTGTTTAAACCTGTTGAAGTCGACGGTGATATTCGTTTCAAATCCGTGTATCGACAAAAATTCGGCGAAGAGCATTTTTGTGCGCTCTCGATGGACGATCGCGCTTATTGTTGGGGGAATAATACTTATCAGAGGCTCGGTGGAGACCGTTTTACGGCACGTATTGAGTCGCCAACTGCGGTCAATACAGAACTTCGATTCGAAACCTTGGGGGTGGGGAGCACCACGACCTGTGGGCTTACCTTCGACGGAGCGCTATTTTGTTGGGGAAATCTCTCAATAAAAAGTAGTCTTCCAATTCCAGGCGCGGATGATGCGAGTTATTCATCAATACCGGTGCTGATGGATGCGCGTCAATTCAGTCAGTTTATTATGTCGGGCCAGTCGCTATGTGCGCAGACCCGAAAAGAGCGAACCTGGCATTGCATGGGGCAGGGAGTGAAGGGGGAATTGGGCAATGGCGGACGCGTCAACCAAGACGACTTTGTGGCGGTCGCCGCGCCGAGTGTATTTACGTCGCTTGCGGCGGCACCAAATTTTGGCGGCGGTGCTGCCATTTGTGGGGTTGATACCCAGCAGCAGATTTGGTGCTGGGGGAAGAGCATACGTGGCGAGTTTGGGCAACCGATTGATCCGGGCGCGGCCAGAATACATGATGTGCCTGAACGAACCGCCTGGGATATTCCCATCGTAGATATCAGCGAACTCTATGACGGCTTTTGTGGTGTGACCGTTGATCACGAGATTCGATGTTGGGGTAATAATGCGGGCTGCAAGCTCGGGCGACATTCTGCGACGAGCGGAACTTTGCCGGATCCATATTTTCAGCCGCAACAACCGGTCGAAGGGATTCCGCAAGATTGGGAAACCCAGAGCATTAACTGTGTATTGACCGAAGGCGGCGATATCTGGTGTTGGGGTCTCCCTCGGCATACGGAAGACCCCAGCTATCCCAGGACATGCGAGCCGGTGGCGCAGCGGATTCATACATTTTAGCCAGGCCGACGCGCACTTATTCCGCCGCGAGCTCCGCGGCGACTTCGTCGCTCAACTCGAGGTTGTGGTACACGTTCTCGACGTCGTCTTCGTCCTCGAGGATCTCGAAGAGGCGCAGGTTTTGGCGCGCGATGTCGACGTCCGGGGTGACGAAGACGTCGGCCAATTTGGTGAGCTCGTCGGTGATGAACTCGTTATAGCCGGCTTCCTCAAGCGCGCCGCGAAGCGCCATGAAGTCGCTGTACTCGCATAGGATGGTGACCACGCCGTCTTCGTGCTCGACGTCGACCGCGCCGTTCTCCAGCGCGAACATCATCAGCTCGTCGACGTCCTCGATCTGGTCTTCGCTGATGCTGAAGATGCCGCGGTCCTTGAACATCCAGTTGACGCAGCCGTCTTCGCCCAGGTTGCCATTGTTTTTGTTAAAGTGATGGCGCAAATCGGCGACGATTCGGTTGCGGTTGTCGGTCGCGCCGGTCAGATAAATCGCGACGCCGCCGGGGCCGTAACCCTCGTAGTTGAACGCGTCATAGGAGACGCCCTCAAGCTCGCCGGTGCCCTTCTTGATGGCGCGCTCGATATTGTCTTTGGGCATATTCGCGGCTTTGGCCTTATCGACATACAGCCGAAGCTCGTTATTGACGTCGATATCGCCACCACCGCGCCGCGCCGCCGCGGTGATTTTTTTGACCAATTTGCTGAAAATTTTGCCGCGCTTTGCGTCTTCGCGGCCCTTTTTATGCTTAATATTCGCCCATTTACTATGTCCAGCCATTTGCCACCTCTTGGTCGGTGATTGCGGTGATTTAATACCCGCTGCTTTTAGAACGATAAGGCCATCGACTCAAGGGTTTTATCGGGTCTGACGGCGAAGATGCTGTGTTTTTTTTGCCCGCGATATGCCAAATTATTGGAATTCTCGCCGGCGTTGCTTGTTGGCTTGGTGCGCTCGGGGCTTCTATCATTCTGTCTTTGTTGTTTAATTTCAAGGGCTTCGCTAGAATTATCAAAACCCCGGTCGATGATGCTAGGAGATTCTATCGACGCTCCGTCGATTCCTACCTGGTGGCGCCGTCGCCCCGCGACGGCGTCGAAGATAAGTCATCCCACCCCCCGTTTTTTGGCGCTGCTAATTCATATATGAGCATGCCTGAGGAAAAATCCGACATGGAAACGCGTACCCCGCGGGCCCTGATGCCGACGCGATGGCCCGTTCTTTTGGCTGCGTTCGCCTTCGTTGGGCTGCCTTTTTCTTGGGCAGCCTGCGCAACCACGTCAAGCATTCCGGCCGTCGAAGGTGGGCTAAGCGCCGAGGCGAAGCCTGCTCCCGAGCTTATCCCGCCCCCCCAGCCGCCGCCCTTTATCGGGCCGCCCCCGGCCTCAGAGGAGCATTGGACGATGCCGGACATCGGCACACGCTCGCCAGATTTTCCGCTGCTCCCGGAGGAGTCGTCGAGCGAAAGTCGCTCGGTGGGCAGCGTCACACACGGCTGGCTGGCGAACGCGCGCCGCATCCCGCAGCCGCACCCCTACCTGCAGCAGCTCCGGGTGCAACATACGCGCGGGTTAAACTTTACCTCCGACGCGATGCTCGCCCTGGTGGAGCAGGCCGGGGCGCATGTGGTTAAGAAGTTCCCGGAGTCTGTGGTTCCGCTGGGGAATTTCAGCGCCGAGGGTGGCGGTGATATCCCCTATTCTTTCTCGCATAATTCGGGGCGAGATGCCGATCTGGGGTTCTTTGTGTTGGACTCGGAGGGGCAGCCTGCCACGCCGGATAACCTCGTCTCTCTGGACGCAAATGGCTACGCCGAGGTGGTCGGAGAAGATGGCGAAATCCAGCATTATTATTTCGACGCGCCCCGCAATTGGGCGTTGGTCGAGGGGTTGATTCAAGCCGATTCGGCGACCCTGCAATATATCTTCATCTCCAATCCGCTGAAGCGAATCTTGCTCAAGGAGGCGCGAAAGCAGGGCGCCAAGCGCGACGTGGTTCAGAAGGCGAGTGTGCTGCTGCACCAGCCGGGCGGCGCGCTGCCCCACGACAATCATTTTCATCTTCGGATCTACTGCTCGAAGACCGACGCCGAGTCCGGCTGTGTGGACGTGGGTCGCAAGGTCCGCGGGTATAAGTCCCACGCCGGAGCGCGTCGAAATATTATCAAGAAGGCGGCCAAGTTGACGGGCGACGCCGAGGCTGACGTGCGCCTGGCGGCGGTGCGTCGCCTGCATATGCTCGACGCCAGCGGAGAGCGGGACGCGGTGATTGGGGCGCTCGCCGATTCGGACGCGCGGGTGCGCGCCGCCGCGGCGCGCGCGCTCGGGGAGTTTGGGGTCGGCTCTGATGCCCTGGCAAAGCAGCTCGTCGCCGAAGAAGACCCCCAGGCGCTGGTCGAGATGATCAGCGCGCTTGGGAGCATCGCCGACCGCGATGCGGTCGACGCGTTGGTGGCCGCGCTGGGCGTCGCGCGCCCGATTCAACTTCCCAGCGGGATGCCTGACGCGGCGCAGGTCACCGGCGCCGAGATGACCGACGCGCGGATCTTTGTCGCCCAGGCGCTCGTCTATACCGAGAGCGCGCGTCCGGTGCCGGCGCTCATCGCGATGCTGAACTCGGAGCATGACGGCGTGCGCCAAAGCGCGTTGAGCGCGCTGCGGATCCTGACCAATTATCGGATGGTCCCGCGCGCCCAAACGCCCGACGCCGACGGCGCTTCGATTCGTGAGCGCGCGGTCGTCTCGCCCGGGGAGGTGCTGCAGCGTGCCGAGGCGCAAAAGGTCGAGGGCGAGGAGCTTACGCCGGCTGAGATCGCCGAGCTGTGGCAAAATTGGTACGCCGAGCACCGCGCGATGGGGCGCGATGAGTGGCTCGCCGGTGGGTTTCGCGCGGCCGGCTATTCGGTCGAGCGCCTCAGCGTGCGCGAGGTGTGGGACCTGTGCCGGGCGGTCGCCGACGATGACCACCTCAGCTATAACGCGCAGCGCATTTTGATGCGGCTGTCAAAGCGCGAGCCCGCGAGCCTGTCTTGGTCGAAGGAGGACGCTAATTTCTATTGGCGCCGATGGTTTGAGCGGCGCTGGAAACGCCTGGGGGCGCCGCCGATTCCCGCGGAGCTGTCGACCCTGAAATAGTCCAAATCGCGCTCGCCCCGGGCCTCCGGGGGGGCACCGGTTGAGGACGCGCTCCTCGAGCGCCATTAGTTTACATATCCGGTGGGAGATAGTAGTGTTTTCAAGTGTGAAATTTTTTGATTTACCTTGTGCTGAGCGTCTGAATTGAATCCTCAAAACACTGTGAAACGCGCGCCCGCCGCGGTGAAAACCGTCGCGAGCGCTTGTGCGAAATTTGGCTCAAAGAACCGGCGTCGCGCCGCGCGCGCAGCCCTGTGGGCGCTGACGATGCTTATGATGCTCGCCTGGGCCCCCGGGTGTAGTTCTGAGCTCGACCCGACCGAGCCCGACGGCGCGTATTATCTCTTCCGCGACGCGCTCTTGGCCGGCGACGGCGAAGGCGTGTGGAAGTATAGCGACCAGGCCACCCACGTCTATTTCCAGGATCGCTACGAGCATCTGGTAGAGATGGACGAGACCATCGAGCAATTTTTGCCCCTTACCGACCACCGCATCGCGCGCCAGCAATCCGGCGCGGTCTTGCTCGACGAGGTGAAAGACGGAAAGGGCCTGTTTTTGAAGCTCTTTCAGTCCCAGAAATTCGCCGAGGATGAGGCGATTCGCATCGGCACCGATATCGACGAGTTGGAGGTCAATAAGGACAGCACTGCCGCGCGAATTTCGACCCGCGCGAAGCAAGTCTATCTGTTGGACCGCGACAAAAAATCCGAACAATGGCATATTATGCTGATGGAGTCTGAGACCTCCAAAAGTATAGAGAATTCGCTGGGTTGGCTCGGTCATAATGAGTCGGCGCTCCAGCAAACCGTCGAGGATTTGGTCGCGGAGCAGCGCGAGAAGCGCGAAGCGATCATCGCCGAATTGATGAAACCAAAAGCTGACTAGGCTTCCCGGGCATGAGCGACGAAAACAATATTCCAGATCTCAGTGGTAATCTGCAGCCGCTGGAAGAGGGCGAAGTCGCGCCTGACGACGCGCAGGCGCGCTCGGTGTCCTTGCGCGAGTCCCAGGTCGCCAAGAAGGGCGACGGCGCGGCGGCTGGCAAGAAGAAGGGCAAGAGCAAAAAGCCCGACCCGCTGATCGGGACGATGCTCAACGGCAATTATCGCCTTGAGCGCAAGATCGGCGAAGGCGGCATGGGCAACGTGTATCAGGCGACGCAATTCCCGCTTGAGCGCAAAGTCGCCATCAAAATCCTCAAACCCAGCGAGACCAATCCGGAGGGCGAGCATTATTTTATGCGCGAGGTGAAGGCGATCAATATGCTTCGCCACCCCAACATCATCAGCGTGCTCGATTACGGCAAAGACGCCGCGACCGACGCGCTCTTTTTGGTGATGGAGTATCTGCCCGGCCAGACCCTCGAACGCGTCATCAAAAAAGAGTTCCCGATTCAACCGCTGCGCATCTGTGAGATCGCCATTCAGGTGCTCAGCGCCCTGGAGAGCGCCCACGCCGCTGGCATCGTCCACTGCGACCTGAAGCCGGCCAATATCATGGTCGAGCAGGTCGCCGGGCAAAATGACTTCGCCAAGGTGCTCGACTTCGGCATCGCCAAGGTCAAAGAGACCGGCATGAAGGCCGGCCCGTACACCCAGCAGGGCAATATCGTCGGGACCTTCGACTATATGAGTCCCGAGCAGATCATGCGCAAGGATCTCGACGGGCGAAGCGACCTCTGGTCGCTGGGGGTCATCTTGTACGAGATGCTCACGCGCAAGCGGGTCTTCCACGATAAGGAGGCGGTGAGCATCATCGGGCGCGTCATGCAGATGCCGGTGCAGCCGCCGTCGTCGCTGGTCCCCGGGGTCCCTGTGCTCCTGGACCGCATCGTGATGAAGGCGATGGAGCGAAACCTCAACGACCGCTTTGGCTCCGCCGCCGAGATGCGCAGCGCCCTCCAAAAAGCAGCGCGCTGGTTCGAGGAGAACCCCAGCGGCGCCCCGGCCGGGGCGGTCCCGGGGCCGAGCCTGACCGGGCGGCGCAGCGGATCGCTGGCCGAGAGCGGTCTGGTGCGCGATGAGTCGGGGAATCTCTCGGGCTCCGCGCCGCACCGGATTTCGCGCTCGGGACCGACGGGCATCGGCGACTCCGGGATTGGCGCGCTGTATACGCGTTCGGGAAATTTCGGCGACCCGAGCCGCTCCGGCACCCACGTCGCCTCGGGCACCTCGGTGCTCGACCAGACCTTCAGCGTCGAAGAGTTAAAGGGCAGCCTGCTCGGCGAAAAGCGCAAAGTCGCGGTGCTCGCGGTGCGGCAGCGCTCGCGGGTTAAAGATGGCGTCGACGCCAGCGAGATCGCCCGGCGAAGCAACGTCGAAAAGGCCGCGATTCGCCAGATCGTCGCGCATTTTGGCGGCGAAATCGACAGCTTTTTGGGCGGTACTTTCGTCATCCTCTTTGGGGCGAGGCGCGCCCATGTTGGCGATAACTATCGTGCCGTAGAATGTGCGCTTCAATTGCAGAAGACGATGCGCCAACTGCCTCACGGCGCCGACCACCTGGGCTTTGGCCTGGTCTACGGCGAAGTCTCGCTGTCGCGCGCCGAAGGCTCGCATGCCTACGGCGAGGCGATTGACCGGGCGGTCGCGGTCTCTGGCGCGTCGCGAGAGGCGGTGGTGTTGGCCGATGAAAGCCTCGCCGAGACCACGCGCGGCCGGGTGCGCTTCGATGAGGCGCGGCTCGTCGGCGGTAAAGAGGTCAGCGAGGTCCTCAAAATAAGCCGCGACACCATCGGGGACGCCGGCCAGCCGACCGAGCTCGACCAGCTCGACCTGTATGTGCCGCGGGTTCAACTCTTTGAGTCCCTGTCGCGCGTCGCCGCCGACGTGCAAAAAGGCCACGGGGCCGGGGTGGCGCTGCTCGGTGAGATGGGCGTGGGCAAGACAAAATTCCTGACGAAATTTGTGGAGTCGCGCCAGGATACGAAGATCGCCGGCGCCGAGGGCACCAAGCCCAAGAAATGGCAGGCCTTTTTCGTAAGCGCCGCCGACCAACCGCGCGCCCAGAGCCTCTCGGCGGTGCGCGTGTGGATTCGCCAGATCGCCCAGACCTACCGGGCGCCGGCCGAGTTGCTCCAGAAGGCATGTCGCAGCCTGGGGCTCACGCAGCATGTCGAAGCGGTGGTCGCGCTCTATCTTCGCGAAGGCCCGCTCGACGCCGATGCCGCCGCCCAGGCGCAGAATCTGCCGTGGACCTCGCAGCAGGAGTTCTCGCATTTTAGCGCCGCCTTGCTCCATAAATTGCTGCGCTTTGCGCTCAAGACCGGCCCGGTGCTCCTGGCTGTCGACGATATTCCGGTCGAAGACCCGCCGATGATCGAGTTTTTGGACGCGCTCCTGGCGCGCACTCGCAAGCTGCCTGTGATGATCGTGGTGAGCCGGCGCATCTCGGCGGCGACCCGTGACCACGGCCTGCCGGGCAGCCTCGACATCCTCGAAGTGCGCGGGTTTACCCGCGAAGAGTCGCGCCAATTTGTGGCGCAGATCCTCGGGCAGACCCCGCCGATCGCGGTGGTCGAGCAACTCCAGATGCGCTCGAGCGGCAACCCGGTCTTCTTGCACGAATTGGTGCGCTCGATTCGGCGCAACCGCGGCCAAGAAGGGCTGATGAACGCCGAATTGCTCGCCGGCGCCGGCGTGCCGCAGAGCCTGCACGAGCTGCTGGCGGCGCGCGTTGACGAGCTCGACGAAGAGCTGCGCGACCTGCTTCGGCTGGCCTCCGTGCTCGGCGAGAGCTTCGGCGAGGCCTGGTTCTTCCAGATCACGCCCTCGCATCTTAACCCGCGCGAGAACCTCGCGGTGCTCGTTGAGCACCAGATGATCGTCGCGCAATACGACGCCGTCGGGCGGGTGAGCCTGGCGTTTGAGCCGCGCGCGCTGCGAAAGCTCGTCTACGACCGCCTGCCCGACAAGGCGCGCGTCGAGATTCATACCCGCGTCATTGAATTCCTGGAGAGCGCCCCCGAGATCGCGGCCGTCGACCCCATCGATATCCCGTTGATGCTCGCCTTTCATTATCGTTCCGTGGGCGGCTTCGAAGGCGCGGCGTATTATCTGGGCGAGGGCGGGGCGGGCTTGCTCGACCTCTATGATTACGCCGGCGCGATCGCGCATTTCGAAGACGCGCTCGACCTGCTCAAGCAGGCCAATGTCGCGGCGAATTCCGAAGTCCGGGTGTCGGTGCAGACGCGTCTTCTGGTGGCGCTGCGCGAGTCGGGGCGCATCGAAGACGCCCAGCGCGTGGTCGATGGGCTGGGCGATGTTGACGCGCTGGAGCCGGGCGTGCGCGCGGCGCTGCTCTACGAGGTCGGCCTCACGACGATGGAGTCCGGCGGCATGGAACAAAGCCAGGTCGCGCTTGAGAAGTTGCGCCTGGCCGCGGTGGAGACCGGCGACCTCAAGACCGAGGTGCGCGCGCTGTTGGCCCAGGCGCAGCTCTTTGAGAAGCAGAACCAACTCGGCCGCGCCGCCGACGTGCTGATGACGGTCCCCGAGAAGGTCGAAGCGCTTGGCCAGCTCGACCTGTCGAACCCGGACGAGCGCAAACTCTATTGGACCGCGTATAATCAGCTCGGCACGCTATTTATCCGGCAAAAAGACTTCCAAAAGGCGCAGAAATTTCTCAACGCTTCGCTTCAGCGCGCCCAGCACATCTCGGACCACCGCGGCCTGGCCCGGATCCTGTCGAACCTCGGCGCGCTCTGCCTGGGCATGCGCGACGTCAAGCGCGCCCAGGTCTATTTCGACAACGCCTGCAAGGCTGCCCAGGGCGTGGGCGACCTGCTCAATCAAAGCCGCATCCTCACCAACCAGGGCATCACCGCCCTGCAGGCCAACGACCTGGAGGCCAGCAAAACCTTCTTCACCCGCGCCCGCGCCATCGCCGAGGAGATCGGCTGGTACGAGGGCCTCGCGGAACTCTCCATCCACATCAAGCGCTTGAAACAGGCGTTGGGTTAGGCGTCGTGCGGTCGGGGGGGCGTGCCGTGAATTTGCCCCTCAATGACCGATTTTCTGTATTCAACAAAACAAGTGCTTAGCTTCGAGCGTGACCCGGGAACGTTGAGTTTTCGCGGGGTTATTCTTCTTTTCGGAGCAGTACTTATGGCATCCCAATTGCGCATCGCGTTGATCGCGCCACTGGCCGAGAGCGTGCCGCCCCGGGGGTACGGGGGCACGGAGCGGGTGGTGTCGTATTTGTGCGAGGAATTGGTCGCCCAGCAACACCAGGTCACGCTCTTTGCGAGCGCGGATTCGCATACCCAGGCGGAGTTAGTCGTCGGCGCCCCGCAGGCGCTTCGGGGCGAAGCGGGCACCGCCGGGGTGCCGATGGGCTGGTATATGCTGATGCTCGAGAAGCTCTATCAGCGCGTCGATGACTTCGATATCATTCACTCGCATGTCGACTATTTGCCCTATTCGATGATGCGTCGGCTCGGCAAGCCCATGCTCAGTACGATGCATGGGCGCATGGATTTGCCGGAGTACCGGCCGCTCTATGACGAGTTTCGGGATATGGCGTTGGTGTCGATTTCCTACGCCCAGCGGCGCCCGCTGCCGGCGGCGCCCTGGGTCGACACCATCTATCACGGGCTGCCGCGCGGGCTCTATTCGGCCGGCGAGGGCGGGGATTATCTGGCGTTTGTGGGGCGCATGTCGCCCGAGAAGCGCGTCGATGACGCGATCGAGGTGGCGGTTCGGGCCGGGGTGCCGATTAAGATCGCGGCGAAGGTCGACCCGAGCGAGCGCGCGTATTTTGAGGCGGTGATTGAGCCGCTTTTGGGTCATGAACTCGTTGATTTTATTGGGGAAGTAGGGGAGGCCGAAAAGACCGCTCTTCTCAAAGGCGCGCGCGCGTTTCTGTTTATGGTCGACTGGCCTGAGCCCTTCGGCCTGGCGATGATCGAGGCGATGGCCTGCGGCACGCCGGTGATCGCGCGGCGCTGCGGCTCGATCCCCGAGGTGGTCGACCATGGGGTCACCGGCTTCGTGTGCGACAACCTCACCCAGGCGGTCGAGGCGGTCGGGGCGCTCGATAACCTGGACCGCGGGATCGTGCGCCAGACCTTCGAGCGCCGCTTCTCCGCCGCGCGCATGGCGCGTGACTATGTGCTCGCCTACCGAGACCAGATGCTCAACCACTATCGTGCCGGTCTGAGTGATATCTGGGACATGGGCATCGCCGGCGACGACACGGTACGTCGCCGCCCGACTTGAAGGGGGACGAAGGCCGAAGCCATGTCGGGGGCTTGGGAAATCCAGGCGTCTCGATGACGCCCAGGGAACAATCGAACCCGTAAAAAATAGGCCCGGACGATGACTGATACTGACTTCCATATCCTGACCACGAGCATGATCAACGCCGGGCGCACGCGGGTGCTCAAGCAGGCCAACCTCTTCGTCGTCTACGATGAAGACGGGGATATCTCGTCGGAAGGCGGGGGCTCCCACGGCCTCTATATGAACGATATGCGCCATCTATCGATGCTTGAGTTTCGCCTGTGGGAGCAAAAGCCGGTGCTCCTAAGCTCGACCATTGTCGAGGATAACTCGCTGCTCACCGTCGACCTGACCAACCCGGAGTTGATCGAAACCGAGACGCAGAAGAAGCTTGAGCGCACCTCTAAATCTCGGCGGGAGAAGTTGGTCGCCGGGACGCAGACCGGCGGGGCGTCGGTGGTGGTGGAGCAGGGCGACGCGCCTGGAGACCAGGGGGCAGCGCGGTCGGACGAGGGCGATGAGGACCAGGGGGAGCCGGTGCGCCTGACGCGCATCTTGTCGGATACCCTGCATATCCATCGCAGCAAATTTGTGACCGAAGACACCGCGCACGAGAAAATTCGGATGCATAACTACGGCGAGGCCACGCTGACGGTGCCGATCGTGGTGCGCTTTGAGGCCGACTTTATCGATATGTTCGAGGTTCGGGGCACGCCGCGCGATGAGTGCGGGGAGTTTTTGGAGACCACGGTCACGGACGTGAGCGTGCGCTTTGGGTATATCGGCCTGGACCATGTGCAGCGGGAGACCCGCGTCGCCTTCGTGCAGCGCCCCGACAGCTTGAGCGCGAATGAGGCGCGTTTTGAGTTCGAGATTGGGCCGGGCCAGCGGCGTGAGCTGACGTATTCGGTGGAGTGCGCGATCAAGGAGTTGGCCCACGATGCCCCTGCGGAGGCCTCGGAGAACGGCCTGGACTCGGGGGACCCGCAGGCGTTGGCGCGCCTGGGCTTTGGGCGCGCGGCAGGCTACCGCCAGGCCTACGCCCAGATGAGCGAGCGCATGCGGGCCGCGCACACGGCGCGCTGTCGGTTCGACTCCTCCAATGTCTTCTATAATTTGATGCTCGGGCGCGCCGACGCCGACCTGCAGATGTTGGCGACGGAGACGGAACACGGCCTCTACCCCTACGCCGGAACCCCCTGGTTTAACACGGTTTTTGGCAGGGATGGGCTGATCTGTGCGTACCAGGTATTGAATATTCGCCCGGAGATTTCGCGGGGTGTGCTGGGCTATCTGGCCGCGCATCAGGCCGCTGAATTTAGCGACGAGCGCGACGCCGAGCCCGGCAAGATCCTCCACGAGATTCGCCACGACGAGATGGCCAACACGGGCGAGGTTCCGTTTAGCTATTATTACGGCAGCATCGACTCGACGCCGCTCTTCGTCGCGTTGGCCGGGGCGTATCTGCGCCGAAGCGGGGACCTGGAGTTTATCAAATCGATCTGGCCGATGATCGTCAAAGCCATCGAGTGGATCGACGTCTACGGGGACCGCGACGGCGACGGCTATGTCGAATACGGCCGGCGCACCGCGCAGGGTTTGCGCCAGCAGGGGTGGAAGGATTCCGATGATTCGGTCTACCACGCCGATGGGACGCTGGCGGACGCGCCGATCGCGCTGTGCGAGGTCCAGGGCTATGTGTTCGCCGCGCGGCGCGCCGCCGCGCAGATAGCCGAGGCGCTGGGCGAGGAGGAGTACGCGCGCGCGCAGCGCCGCCAGGCGATGGAGCTAAAGGAGCGATTTCAGCGAGACTTTTGGGACGAAGCGCTCGGCACCTATGTGCTGGCGCTCGACGGCGCGAAGCGCGCGTGTCGGGTGCGCTCCTCGAACGCCGGGCATTGCCTCTTTAGCGGCATCGCCACGCTGGAGCGCGCCCAACAGGTCGGCAAACAACTCCTGGAGGACGACTTCTTCAACGGTTGGGGGGTGCGCACGATGCCGCTGGGGCAGGTGCGCTATAATCCGATCTCCTATCATAACGGGTCGGTCTGGCCGCACGATAATACGATGATCGCGATGGGCCTGGCGCGCTACGGTCTTAAGGACGAGGCGCTGCGGATTATGGCCGGGCTGTACCACGCGTCGCGCTATTTTGAGCTGAACCGAATGCCCGAGCTCTTCTGCGGGTTTGAGCGCCGCCCCAGCGAGGGCCCGACGCTCTACCCGGTGGCGTGTGCGCCGCAGGCCTGGGCGGCCGGCGGCGTCTTCCTGCTGCTCGACGCGGCGCTTGGGCTCTACGTCGACGGGCGCCAGGGGCTGGTCAAATTTCATAACCCGCGTCTGCCCGACTTTTTGGACACGCTGCGCATCCGCCGCGTCCAGGTGGGCGACGCCATGGTCGACATCGAACTCAAGCGCTATCGAAACGACGTCGGCGTGCAGATTCTAAAGCGTCGCGGCAAGGTAGAAGTCATGGTGGTCAAATGACCCTGGGGATGATCATTGTGCTGGGGATCACGGCGTTGGCGGTGTTGCTCTTTATCCTGGAGCCGATTCCGCTGGACGTCACCGCGATGTTGGTGCTCGTCTTATTGGTGCTGCTGGGTAAATGGACGCAAGTGACGCCGGCGGATGCGGTCTCGGGGTTCTCAAACCCAGCCACGCTCACCGTGTTGTCGATGCTCATCTTAAGCGACGGGGTGCGCCGAACCGGCATGATTCAGGGGATCGCGCGTCATTTGAGCAAGATGGTCGGCAGCAGTGAGAAGAAGCAACTTTTGGCGACCTTCGCGATGGCGGGGCCGATGTCGGGTATTATGAATAATACGCCGGTCGTCGCGCTTTTGCTGCCCCTGGTCACCGAGATGGCGCATAAGGGGCGGGTTTCGCCCTCTAAGCTGCTGCTGCCGCTCTCCTATATCTCGATGCTCGGCGGCATGCTCACGCTCATCGGTACCTCGACCAATATCCTGGCCGCCGATATCTCGGTGCGCTTGCTCGACCATAAGATTGGGATGTTTGAGATCACCGGCCTGGGGGCGATCGTGATGGGGGTCGGCGCGGTTTATCTGTATTTTGCGGCGCCGATCTTATTGCCCGAGCATGTAAAACCGCGGGGCAGCACGCTCGAGAACTTTGAGGTCGCCAGTTTTTTGCGTGAGCTAAAATTATGGGCGGATGCGCCGATGCTCGGGATGTCGCTGCGCGATTGGTTAGATAATTCGGACCTCAAGCTTGCCCTGCTCGCCATCGTCCGCGGCGAGGCGGTGTTCGAGCACCCGGACCGTGACCAGGTGCTGCAGGAGGGAGATATTTTATTGGTCCACGCGACCGAGAAATACCTGAAGATGCTCGAAGACGGCGGCGGGGTTGAGCTGCTGCCGCCGCGAAAGTTTACCCCCGACCAGATTATGATCTCGGGGGATTTTAATAGCCTCGCCCAGATCGTCGTGGTCGCCGGCTCGGCGCTCGAGGGGCGCACGATCCGGGCGACCAACTTCCCGGAGCGCTTCGACGCCTATGTGCTGGCGCATCGCAGCCGCAGCGTGGTGCGGCGCGAGGACTTCGCCGACCAGGTGCTGCGAAGCGGCGATACGGTGCTGCTGCAGACGACCCGAAAGGGGCAGGAGAGGATGGCGGCGAGTCCGGATGTCATTCTGATGAATGCCAGTGAACGAAAGGGCTATCGGCCCGAGAAGATCCCGGTCGCCATCGCCATTCTGCTCGCCGTGGTGGGCCTGGCGGCCTTTGACGTTCTGCCGATTATGGTGAGCGCGCTGGCCGGGGTGGTGGCGATGCTCTTGACCGGCGTGGTGCGCTCCTCGGAGATGTATAAGGACGTCGATTGGCGGGTGATCTTTATGCTGGCCGGCATCATCCCGCTGGGGATTGCGTTGGAGCAAACCGGCACGGCGCAATTTTTGGGGAGCGCGTTGGCCGGAAGCGGTGAGTATCTGCCGGCGATCGTGGTCCTGTGGCTCTTCTATATCTCGACGGGTTTGATCACCGAATTTATCAGTAATAACGCGGCGGTGCTGTTGATGATCCCGGTGGCGGCGGCGACCGCCACGCAGATCGGGGCGAATGAATTTGCGTTTGTGCTGGCGGTGATGTTTGCGGCGAGCACCGCGTTTCTGGGGCCGGTGGGCTATCAGACCAATCTGTTCGTATACGGTCCCGGCGGGTATTGTGTGCGCGACTTCATTCGCATCGGCGCGCCGCTGCAATTGCTCCTCTCGGTCGTGACCGTGATGGGGATCGATTATATCTGGGGCATCTAAAAGGCGGTGGTTTTCTCAAAGATCCGGCGCCGATGCGCAGCGCAGGGCGTCGGTCGGGCGCGGGTGCTTGAGCCGGCTGTTTGAGTGCTTAGGTATACACTACGCGGCCGAGGTCCCTGGGCCGTCAAACCCAGCGAGAAGTTCATAAAAAATTCGGGGCAAGGGAGCGGTTATGAGCGTTACAGGTATTCGACCATTAGATCGCCAGGTCAACGTCGCCATGGAGTGGATCCACGACACCGATGATGAGTTCGGCTGGCAGGATCCGCTAAAGACTTATCACGCCCTGGTCGCGACTCTGCACGCGTTGCGCGACCGGTTAAGCGTCGATGAGGCGGCGGATTTCGCCGCCCAACTCCCCGGGTTACTTCGGGGCGTCTTTTACGAGGGCTTTCGCCCCTCCCAGATGCCGGTCAAAGGCAGAGATGTGGATGACTTCTTGGATGGAATTCGGGCGGGCTTTGCCCCCGGGCAGAGTATCAACCCGGAGTTGATCGCCACGCGCGTCTTCGCGGTGCTCTCCCGACGGGTGAGCGGCGGTGAGATACGTCAGGTGCGAGGCATGCTGCCGCATTCCTTCCAATATCTGTGGCCCGTGGAGGTTCCCGTCGACCATTTCGGAAGCGATGAGCCACCGCACGCGCGCATCTGACAAAGCGGGTGAGGCACGGTCAAATTCAGGTGTTCTGACTGGCACACGCTAGCGCATGGCCCGGGAACTCGGCGGGCGCGAAATATGCGCCGGGTTCGCGTGGTTGAACCTGCGCGCTCGCGCTGATACGCACGTGTCGACGTGCGCCGGGCAATGCGCTAGCATCGCTTTCGCGCAATGAATTTCAAAATTCACCCGCTTAAGTCGGAATAAATTATAGCGAGTACTGAAGATGTCAGAACAGAATTTCCTAGTCGATGCCGAGGGCGGCAGCGCGCGCTTTCGCGTGCTCGGGTTATTGGCCAATGGGCGCAGCTACCAGATCGTTGGGGTCGAGGACACCCAGGCCGACACCGCCAGTGAGCAGACGCTTTGCGCGCGCGCGGTGCTCTATGACACCGGCTATAGCACCGACGCCGACTATGTGCGGATTCGCCGCGAGGCGGTGCGCGAGGAGTGGGCGTTTTTAGAGAAGATGAACAGCCCGCTTTTGCCCACGCCGATTGCGCTGCTAAACGTCGGGATCGCCCCGGAAGACCTGCCCGAGATCGAGGACGCCGAGTCGATGGCCGACGAACCCCAGGTCGAGCCGGTGTTGGTCTGTGATTGGCAGGACGGCCTGACCATTTTCGAGTGGATTCGCCGCGAGCATCCCGAGGGATTACCCAGCGAACAGGCGCTCGACTTGATGGGCGAATTGGTCGCGTTTTTGCAGAGCGTCCACACCGCAGGCTATGTGTTTCGCGACCTCGACCCGCGCCACTTTATCGTGGGCGAGGCCGACGAAGCCGCGGCCGATTCGGTCGATGGCGAGGCGAGCAGCCCGAAGATGACGCTGACCCGGGTGGTGGGGTTTGGCAACGCGACCCTCATCGCCGAGCGCCCGAACCAGGCGAAATTCCACTATAATGAGTCGCCCTATGTCGCCCCCGAGGTCCGCGGCGATCGCTCCGGCACGATGCTTCGCACCGGCGCCGACAGCTACGCGCTCGGCGCCTTGCTCAGCTTTATCCTGACCGGCGAGGAGCCGCGCACCGTGGTCGAAAACCCGCTGGGTCAACTGGCCTATGAGCGCCTGAGCAACCTGGATCCGCCCGGGCTCTCGCTCTTGGTCGCGCGCCTGATCCAGCCGCACGGCAAGAACCGCATCGCCCGCATGGAGCGCCTGGCGAAATACGCCACCCGCGAGAACCTGCCCACCATGCAGACCAAGGGCTTCGGCATGCTTCTGCTGCCGGCTCCGTTCTCGGGCGTCGAAGACCCCAAGAATAATCGCGCTCTGCATAGCAAATTATCGGCAGGTCCGTTAATTAGTATCGAACCTGATGCGAATAACAGAGTGGCGGAGAGGGCGTCGGAGTCCGCACAGGACCCGGACAGCGCGTCGTTTTTTGCCGATAGAATGCCGCTGTCGTGGAGCCTGGCGGCGGCGGGTCTCGGGGTGGTTTCGGTCGTCGTGTTGATTGTTTTGGGCGCGATATAAAATATTTTGATGCGATGATTGGTTGATGAGTTGATGAATTGAGCGCCAAATTCTTTTGATAAAATGAGTGAATATTATGCCGACCAAATTTGATTTGTCCCAATTCACGCGCAAGGCCCGCAAGGCGATGGCGCGGGCGCAGGAGCTGGCCACCGACCTTGAGCACCGTCACGTCGGCATCGAGCACACGATGCTGGCGATGCTCGAGCAGTCCGACAGCGTGGTGGAGACGGTGCTCAAGAAGCTGGGGGCCGATACCAACGCGCTGGGGCGCGGGCTCATTGCGGAGTTAGAGACGATGCCGCGCAATTATAAGCGCGGTCAGGCCCAGGTTTTTGTCGACAAGCAACTGCTCTCGGCCCTCGACGTGGCGGCCGAAGAGGCCAAGAAGCTCGACGATAAATTTGTGAGCACCGAGCATTTGCTGCTGGCATTTGCGCGCGAGCGCAAGAGCTACACCGGGCGCGAATTGCGCGCGACCGGGGCGAGCGCCGACAAGTTGCGCGACGCCCTGGCCGAGGGGCGCAGCGGTAAAAAGGTCGCGCAGGCCGAGGGCGAAGTGTCTGAGATCCTTGGTAAATTCGCCGAGGACCTCACCGAGCGGGCGCGCCGCGGGGAGCTAGACCCGGTCATCGGGCGCTCCGGGGAGATGCGTCGGTTGATGCAGGTCTTGTGTCGGCGCACCAAGAATAACCCGGTGCTCATCGGTGAGCCCGGCGTCGGTAAGACCGCCATCGTCGAGGGGTTGGCCCAGCGCGTGGTCGCCGGCGATGTGCCCGCGGGCCTGCAGGGCAAGCGCATCATGAGCCTGGACGTCGGGGCGCTGGTCGCCGGGACGAGCCTTCGCGGTCAATTTGAGGAGCGCATGAAGGCGGTCATCAACGAGGTCGTGCAGAGCAAGGGCGATATTATTCTATTTATCGACGAGCTCCAGCAGATCGTGGGTGCAGGGGGCGAGGGCAGTGGCGGCGCGGTGAACCTGCTCAAGCCGGCGATGGCCCGCGGTGAGATCAGCATCATGGGCACCACGACCATCGACGAGTATCGCGAGTATATCGAGGAAGACGCCGCGCTTGAGCGGCGCTTCCAGTCGATCTTGGTCGACGAGGTCGATATCGGTGAGTGCGTGTCGATTTTGCGCGGCATCAAGCAGCAATACGAGATTCATCACGGCGTGCAGATCCGCGACCAGGCGCTCATCGCGGCGGCCGAGGGCACCGACCGCTACGTGAGCGACCGGGCGCTGCCGGACAAGGCCATCGACGCCATCGATGAGGCGTGCAGCCGCTTGCGCCTCGAGATCGACTCGAAGCCGGCGAAGCTCGACGCCATCGAGCGCAGCATCTTGCAGCTTCAGGTCGAGCGGGAGTCGCTGGCCGAGGCGACCGACGCCGAGACGGTGGAGGCGCGCGATGGGCTGGAGAATGAGATTGAGAGTCAGGAAGAAGAAGCCGCGCGCCTGCGCGTGCGGTGGGAGCTTGAGAAGGGCGCGCTCGACGAGTTGACCGAGCATAAAGAGGCGCTTGAGACGAGCGAGAAAGAGATCCTCGAGGCCCAGCGGGCGGGCGAGTTGGGGCGCGCGGCCGAGCTTAAGTATAGCGTGCTCCCGCGCATCCAGAAGGAGATCGCCCAGGCCGAGGCGAAGCTCGACGAGATCCACGCAGATGAGCGTCTGCTCAAAGACTATGTCGATGAGACCGACATCGCCGCGGTCATCGCGAGCTGGACCGGCATTCCGACCTCGCGCATGTTGGAGTCGGAGCGTGAGAAGTTGCTCAATATGCCCAATCGCCTGCGTCAGCGGGTCGTCGGGCAGGACCACGCGATCGAGGCGATCTGCAAGGCTATCTGGCGCTCACGCGCGGGGCTTAAACCGGCGGGGCGCCCGATCGGTAACTTCATGTTCGTCGGCCCCACCGGCGTGGGGAAAACCGAGCTGGCCAAGGCGCTCAGCGAGTTCCTCTTCGACAGCGAGGACTCGCTGGTTCGCATCGATATGAGCGAATATATGGAGCAGTCGAAGGTCAACACGCTCATCGGCTCGGCGCGCGGGTATGTGGGCAGCCAGTCGGGCGGTATTTTGACCGAGGCCGTGCGCCTGAAGCCCTATTCGGTGGTGCTCTTTGACGAGGCTGAGAAAGCGCACCCCGACGTCTTTAATATCCTCTTGCAGGTCATGGACGAGGGGCGCCTGAGCGACAGTCAGGGCCGCATGGTCGACTTCTCAAATACGCTGATCATCTTGACCTCGAACGTCGGCAGCCGCGAGATCATGGACCTGACCGGAAAGGTCGAGCAGGAGGAGCTCAACGACGCCGTCGGCGAGATTCTCAAGGATCATTTCAAGCCGGAGTTCTTGAACCGCCTCGACGCCCCGATCACCTTCCAGGCGTTGAGCTGCGAGTCGATTCGCCTCATCGTCGACATCCAGGAGCGCGGGCTGCGAAAGTTGTTGGGCCAGCAAAAGATCTTGATCGGCCTGAGCGATGCCGCCCGCGACTTTTTGGCCGAAGAGGGCTACGAGCCGGAGTACGGCGCGCGCCCGCTCAAGCGCGCCTTCGGCAAATTCATCCACGACCCGCTGTCGACCGAGATTCTGGAGGGGCGCTTCGGCGAGGGCGACGAGATCAAGGTGGACGTCGCCGAAGATGGAAAGGGGCTGACGTTTAATCGGGTTGAGAAGGCCTGAGCGAAGTCTCGCTTCAAATAGAAAAGCCGCCGGCGAATGCCGGCGGCTTTTTTATTGTTTGGCTAAGGCTACTTTAGCGCTTTCGCCTCCACAGGATGCCGAGGCCAAACGCGCCCAGCAGCATCAAGCTGCCGGGGACGTCATCCTGGAGCGGGGTGCTCGAGCAGCCGCATCCGGAGTCAGAGTCGTCGCTGGCATAATTCTGTTCCTCCTCTTGCTTCTGGTCGATGACTTCATCGCCAGCGTCGCTGTCGCCGCCGATATCGGGGGTAATTCCCACATCAACGCCGACGTCGGGGGAGGTGCCCGCGTCGGGATCATTTGGGTTGGTTCCGCCGCCCACGCAGACTCCGCCGCTGCAGGTCTGTTCCGAGGGGCAGGTTACGCCGTCACATGGGTCGGTGGGCTCCTCGTCGTTGATAATGCAGGCCTTTGTGCCGCTCTGAAGCGTCTCGCAGGTCGCCCCGTCGCCGCAATCGGAGTCGCGCTCGCACACGCAGGAGCAATAGCCCTCGGTGGCCGAGGTGCCGACGCAGACATCGTTGTCGGTGGTGCAATTGTCAGAGCTGGTCGAGCAATAATTGCCCAATCCGTTGCAGGCTGCGCCGGGGTTGGAGCCGCCGCCGGAGTCGCTGTGGCACTCATAGCCGTCGGGGCAGATGGTGCCGGTGGTGCCGGCGTCCGGGTTCAGGCAGAGCTGGTAGGTGTCGACACAGACGTTGATGCCCAGGTCCATGCAGCGCTGGTCGCTGCCGCAGTCCCCGTCCGAGCTACACATGGTCACGCAGATGGTTCCGTTGTTGCCGTCGCCGACGCATTCTTCGCCGGACTCACAAACGCCCGAGCCGCAGGAGCCGCTGCTGGCGGGGGAGTTGGGCACCAGGAAGCATTCGGAGTCGCCGGGGCAGCTACCGTCGGGGCCACAACTCGCCAGGCATTTGCCGACATCGGAGCCTTCGTCGACCGCCGCGCAATACGCGCCGCCGCCGCCGCAGTCGGCCTGAGAGGTGCACTCGCGGCAGATCTCACACTCGGTGACGCAGTGGTTGGTGGCGTCGCATATATAGCCGCTGGCGCAGTCGTTGTCGGTGCTACAGGTGGGCACCACGCACTCGCCGCTGGAGCGCTCGCAGGTCTTTCCGCCCGGGCACATCGCGTCACTTGTGCAGGGCGCTTTTTCGCATTGCCCGTTATTGCAGACCTGGCCGGTGCTGCATTGGCTATCGCGAGTGCACGCGCAGGTGTCGGGATACAGCGCGCAGACCCCGGCGACGTCGTCGTCGGAGAGCGTGCGCGCGCTGGTGCCGCCGCTATAGGCGTAAAACATCGTGGCGTCGGAGTGGTTGCTGTGGTCCAGGCCTAAGTTATGGCCGATCTCGTGGGTCGCGATGCTCTGCAGGTCGGTGCAGCCGCTGCCGCTGGAGCAGAAGTCGAAACCGACCGCGTTAAATAGAATCGGCGCCGAATAGATGGTGCAATTCGAGTAGCCCTGAAAGAGGGTGACCGCGATGGTCTGGTTGACGTTGCCCATCTGGGTTGGCCAGTTATTCTCCTGGAAGGACAGGACAACTTCATCGTCGCTATTGAGCGCCGTCAGAGACGTCGTTCCGCGGTAATTGGTGGTGAAGCTCGAGCAGCAGGGCTCGCTCCAGGCGTCGAAGGAGTCCTCGAAGATCCGCGTCACCGTGTTCATCGGCACGGTGCTCGAGCCGTTGCGATTGATATAATAATCGAGCGGCTGGCGGCTTGAGCTCCAGGTGACGCCGTTGGGGCAGCGGTCGGCGCTGATAAATTGGTAGCTAAACGCGCTGGGGGCGACCATCAGGCCGGCGAGCACGGTGCAAAGGGCGAGGGTGTGGCGAAGATAATTCATGGGCGTGGACTTCTTAGTCATTGGTTCCTCCCTTGATACCAGCGATCAGGGATTCCAGCTCCGCGACGAATGATTCGTAGGAGCGGGTCTCCTTCGGGAGTTTTACGATCTGGCCCGCTGACGGTTCGTTTTTGGCGGGCGCTACGAGTTTTTTGAGCGCGGCGTCATCGAGCAAAATCGACAGGTCGCTGAAGTTACGAGAGACCAGTTTTCCCTGGGCGGTCGGGAAGATCGAGAACTTCGACTGGGCCATGGCCGACAGCGCGACGACGCCGTCGGGGCCGCGGTGCAAGAAGACGATGACCGACTCGCCTTTGTCGAAGTTGGGGTCGCCCGGGATCTGGGTGGTGATCCCTTTGTGGGTGCCCTGCCATTGCTGAATGGTGACTTTTGAGTCGACCTCGCCCAGGAATTTACGCTCAATCTTAAAAGTCGTGTCGGTGACGACGCGGCCCTGGGCCTCGTCGAAATAGACCTTCTGCTCGGCGACCGAGCCTTCGACGATGATGTCTGAGATCTCGATCAGCCCTTCAAGGTCTGCGTATTTCATGACGGTCGCCGACGCGGTCGATGCCACGAGGCTGATGGCGAAGACAAGCGCGAGCATCGCCAGCGCGACCAGGGATCGCGTGGGCCGACAAGACGGAGAGTGAAGCGTAGAGGGTTGCTGGTATGACATGATTATTGCTGCCCAGAGCCGTAGGAGAATAAAGATAATTAGAATGGAGGGGGGTGATGTCCCGGCGGTATAGTGCCATTCGGGGTGGGGCTTGTAAATAAGATGGGAGGACACGCTGGTTTTGTGGGGTCGAGCGGGCCTGGGGGAGGTTGCTGGCGAAAAGAAAAAGGCCGCCGGCAAATGCCGGCAGCCTTTGTATACTCACGCGGGAACCTACGTTAGCGCTTGCGCTTCCACAGGATGCCGAGACCAAACGCGCCCAGGAGCATCAAGCTGCCGGGGACTTCATCTTGGAGTGGGGTGCTGGAGCAGCCGCATCCTCCGTGAAGTTCATGGAATTCGGCGTCGATTTGATTCGGGTCATTGAGCGCATCGTCAGCGTCGCGCTCGCCCCCAATATCAGGCGTGACTCCGGTATCACCGCCGAAATTATTCTCTTCGCCAATATCGGGGGTGGGGCCGGCGTCGGGAATCGTCCCGGGCGGAGGGGGCGCCGACCCGGGGATGATCGCCGGGACGGGCTCCGGCGAGTTCGCCGTGCCGCCGCCACTCCCCGGCATGCAGGTATATTGGTCGGGGCAAATCGCGCCGGTTTCGGCGGCGTCGGGGTTCAGGCAGAGCAGGCTGGTTTCGATGCAGACTTTCATGCCCATATCCATGCATAGTTGGTTGGTCCCACAGTCTGCGTTCGTGTTGCACTTGGTCACACAGGTATAGCCATTGTCGGTGTCGGGGACGCATTCCTCACCAGGCTGGCATGAGCCCGGGTTGCACGCGCCGCTGCTGCTCAACGCGAAGGGGGTGCGGAAGCATCTGGAGTCGCCGGGGCAACTGCCGTCCTGAGCGCAAAAATTCATGCAGCTGCCGACATTGGAGCCTGCCGTGAGCATCGCGCACCATGCGTTGCTGCCGCATTCGGCGTGTGTTCTGCACTCGCGGCAGGTCGGGCACGACGAAACGCAGCGATTGTTTTCGCAGTTGAACCCGTCGACGCATTGGTAGTCTGCGGCACAAGTGGGCTGCACGCAGTCGCCGCTGGCGACGTTACATGCCTGTCCGTATGGGCACATCAGGTCGCTTGTGCAGCGCATTTTTTCGCATTGCCCGTTATTACAAACCTCGCCGCTGTCGCAATCGCGATCCGTGGCGCAGTTGCAGCTATTGTCAGGGTACAGTGTGCAGACCCCCGCGATGTCGTCTGGGGAGAGCGTGCGCGCGCTCGTGCCGCCTGTATAGGCGTAATACATCGTGGCGTCGGCGTGGTTGCTGTGGTTCAGGCCTAAGCTATGCCCGATTTCGTGGGTCGTGATGCTCTGAAGGTCGGTGCAATTGTTGCCGCTGGTGCAAAAGTCGAACTTAACGGCGTTATAAAGGATCGGCGCCGCATAGATGGAGCAGTCGTTGCTCGCCTGGAAAAGCGTGACCGCGACGGTCACGTTGACGTTGCCCATCTGGGCGGGCCAATTATTCTCCTCGAAAGTGAGCACCATCTCGCGGTTGCTATTGGGCGAGCCCAGGTGGGTTGTGCCGCGGTAGTTGGCCGAGAATCCCGAGCAGCAAGGCTCGCTCCAGGCGTTGAAGGAGTCTTGGATGATCCGCGACAAGCTGGTCATCGGAACCGTGCTCACGCCGTTTTGGTTGATATAATAATTAAGCGGCTGGCGGTTTGATGACCAGGTAGCGCCGTTGGGGCAGCGGTCGCTGGCCATAAATTGATAGGCAAATGCGCTGGGGGCGACCATCAGGCAGGCGAGCACGGTGCACAGGGCCAGGATGTGGCGAAGATAATTCATGGGTGAGTTCTTAATCATTGGAGCCTCCCTTAATGCCGGCGATCAAAGACTCCAACTCGGCGACGAAGGACTCGTAGGAGCGGGTTTCTTTCGGGAGTTTTACGAGTTGGCCAGCCGACGGTGCCATCGCCGAGGGGGCAGCGAGTTTTTTAAGCGCGGCATCGTCGAGCAAAATCGACAGGTCGCTGAAGTTTCGCGAGACCAGTTTTCCCTGAGCGGAGGGGAAGAGCGAAAATTTCGACTGTGCCATCGCTGACAGCGCCACGACGCCGTCGGCGCCGCGGTGCAAGAAGACGATGACCGACTCGCCCTTTTCGAATTTGGGGTCCCCCGGGATCTGGCTGGTGATGCCCTTATGGGTGCCTTTCCATTGCTGGATGGTGACCGTATCGTCGGCCTTGCCCATGAAGTTTCGCTTAACTTTGAAGGTCGTGTCGGTGACGACGCGCCCCTGGGCTTCGTCAAAATAGACCTTCTGCTCAGCGACCGAGCCCTCGACGATGATGTCCGAGATCTCGATAAGCTCTTCAAGGCCGACGTACTTCATCACGGTCGCTGACGCGGTCGAGGCGATGAGGCTGATGGAGAAGACCAGCGAAAGCATCGACAGGGCGAGCAGTGAGCGCTTGAAGCGCAGAGCCAACATGCGAGGACCGAAAGGATGAGGCTGAGGCATAGCCAATACTCCTAGAGGGAAATACATACAAGATTTTAGAGTAGATGGGTGCGTCTTTTCACGAGACGTCGGTAGCACGAAATGCCCATAGTTGCGACTTAAAGTTGCTATGCGACAATTAAATTGTGGGCTGGCTGGGGCTGCCTAATTCGGCAGCGCACCGAGGGTGAGTTGGGTGCGTTTGATGGCGTCGTAATGCCAGAACTCGAGCTCCACCGTCTTGCCAATGCCCAGGTTGCTCGCCATCCAGGCGAGGTGCTTGGCGTCGTTGATGGGCTGTGAGTTGATGCGCAGCAGGATATCGCCGCGCTTGAGGCCGACCTTTTCGGCCGGGCCGCCGGCGACCACGTTGGTGACAAGCGCGCCCGATATATCGTCGGGCAGCCCCAACTCCTCGCGCACGCGCCGCGGTACGTCGTCGGCGTAGATGCCCAGCCAACTGCGCTCCACGCGGCCGTTTGTCTGGAGTTGTTCCAAGATCTCGACCGCCATATTGATCGGCGTGGCGAAGCCGATGCCCTGGCCTTCGGCGCTCACGGCGGTGTTGATCCCCACGACCTCGCCCTGGGTGTTGATCAGGGGGCCGCCGGAGTTTCCGGGGTTGATGGAGGCGTCGGTCTGGATGAAGTCCTGGTAGCTCATCGCGCCGCCCAGGGGCAGGTTATGGCGGCCGATGGCGCTGGCGATGCCGGCGGTGACGGTGCTCGTGAGGCCGAGCGGGTTGCCGATCGCCACGACCCAATCCCCGACGCGAAGATCTTTGGCGTCCCCTAATTTGATGGTCGGCAGGTCGCTTTTGGCCCCGATAATCTGGAGCAGCGCGACGTCGGTCTTGGGGTCGGTGCCGATGACTTCGGCCTTAAATAGCCGGTTGTCAAAGAGGCGCACGCCGATCTCGGTGGCGTCTTTGATGACATGATAATTGGTGAGGACCTGGCCGCCGGCGTCGATGATGAAGCCGGAGCCCAGGCTCTCGGCGACGCGCCGTTGTGGCACGATGCGGGAGCCCGAGAATGGGTTGAATCGCCCGGGCGTGCGGATCTCCTGGCGGGTGTAAATATTGACCACCGCCGGGCGGACTTCGGCGACGAGATCGGCGAAGCTCGCCGGGCGCGTCGCTGCGGGGAGCGCTGGCTGGGGGCGATTCTGTGCTGTTTGGGCTGGGGCTGGTTGTGCCGGGGTGGGCGCCGCGGTGGCCTCTTCGGCCGGAGCGCTGGACGCTGAATCCGCGCCGGGGGTGTCGCACCCGCCGACGAAGAGGGCGCTTGCCAGGAGTGCGCCAGAGAGCAGCGCCGCCAAAGGTGCGTTAGGCGTCAGATGTGCGGCGAAGCATCGCGCCAACTTCGGTCGACCTTGCGTGCTGCTCATCTTTTGTCTCCACATAACAACGATTAATTCTTAGCCTTCTTCTCCTGCACATAGGCAGTCTTGAGATCGTAGATAAGGCTATTGATTAGCTTAATCTCTTCGTCGACCAGGTTGCCCTCGGTTTTCTCGCGCAGCATCTGAAGCAGGTCGATGGTGTGCTTGGCCGAGGCCATATCCTTGGCCTTTTGCTGGGTCTCGGGGTGTGGAATATGCCCGAGATGAATCATGCAATTGGTGCCAAGGCTCACCACAAAGCTGCCAAAATCAGCGGGCACATGCCGCGGGTCGTTGGCCTTTTTGGATTGAGAGGGGATATGCACCCCCGCGTTATCTCCAAGAACGGTCGCGTCCGCGTTATCCGCAGCCGATTGCTGCTTCGCTGATTCCGAGTGCTTCGCTGATTTTTGGTCGGTCGTGTCGTCACTCATTTTGCCAAGCTCCATTGCATCGTTAGAGAGTACGCGAATGAGCCCCCGCGGGGTTATTCTTCTTCGTCCATGGCGTCGTCTTCGAGGACGCCCGCTTTGAAGGAGGCTTCGACCGGCAGACCTTTGTCGGTCGCGTCTTCGAGACCTTCGAGGTGGGCCAGGTAGTCTTCGCGCGTAATCAAGCCGTGCTCGATATTGCGCTCGACGGTGCGAAGGTCAAATAGGCGGTCTCGTTTATTGGCGTTCATCATAATAGGCTCCAGGAGCTAAGTGGTTATAAGCTTTAGTGAATTTGGTGTCTTTGGTGCGGCCTGCGCGCTATCAAAAATGCCGAGATGACCGATTGAAGCGTGTCATTTCGCTGCGATTTTCGGGTGTTCCAGGCGGGTTTAGCCCCCATCTTTGGGAGGTTGCGCACCCGTGCGCGGCCAAATATACGTGCTCGGGGCGACTTGGCAAGCCCAGCGGGGTTTGCCCGATCAACATTCTGCCAGCGCGCGCTCGATTCTGATTTTGACTTCACCGTTGGTGCGGGGGAGTTTTTTCTCCAAAAACGCGCGCGCCGCTTGGGTGCGCCGCCCGCGGCGCAGGTCGATCAGGGCGAGTTGAGTCTTGGCTGAATGGCCGTAGGGAGAGTTAACGCGCAGCGATTTTAAGATTTGCTCCGCGTCCTCATAGCGCCCCAACTCGTATTTCACCCCGGCCAGGTTGAAATATAATTTGTCCCGCTGCGATTTGTGGGAGTGGTCGATTGCTTTTTCCAGGGCGTCTTCGGCCTCGCGATATTGGTGCATCGCCGAGTAGATCAGCCCGAGTTTTCCGAGCATTTCGGCCTTGGGGCCGAATTTTCGCAAAAACCACTGGTCCCGATAGTAGATCAACAGCGCCTTATATTCGCCCTTTTGGAATTGGCGCGCGAACTCCTTGTCAAACCGGGCCCATTTGCGTCGCACGAGCATCGGCAGCACGATATAGAAGATGGGAATCCAGAGCAGGAAAATCGAGATAACCCAGAGCGGTGCGCCGAGGCCAAAGCGCAGCACGAAGAGGATGAGCAGGCTCATCGGGAGCAGTCCGCGCTGCCAACTTAGTTGAATTCCGCGTTTGTTGGGGGCCGTCATAGGTTTGAATCTCCGTAAAAAATTGCGCGCCTCTTATACCTTAAATTTCTGCGTGTCGAAACATCATGAAACAGGTCACCTTCGAAGCCCTCTCTGGCGCCAGTGAGATCGGCGCGAACGCCTATCTTATCGCGGCGGGCGGTCGGCGCATCCTATTGGACGCCGGTGCGCGTGAGCCGGGCAAAGCGAAAACTCCCCCCGCGCCTGAATGGGTTCAAAAGATTGAGGCGCCGGATGCCTGCTGGATAAGCCACGCGCATTGGGACCACCTCGGGGGGCTTAGCGCCCTGAAGGCGCGCTTCCCGCGGCTGCCATGCTTTTGCGCGCCCAGCACCCGCCAGCTCGCAAAGGTCGCGCTCAAGCGCGGCAGGGCGCGCGACGCGGCGCTGGCCACTCAGTTAAATACAATCGTGTCGCGCGAATATTTCGACCCGCTGCGATTTTCGATGCCTACGGCGTCCTCTGGTGCAGACAGCGGGGAAAGGGTGAAGTTCCGGGCGATGAGCTTTCCGGCCGGGCATATCGCCGGGGCCGAGCTGCTCTTGCTCGAGGTTGATCAGGGGGGCGCGCGTCCGTTTCGCATCCTCTATACGGGGGATTTTTGCGGTCACGACCAAGTCCTCCGAAGCGGGGCGCTCTTCCCGCGGGGGAGCGCGGATTTCCCCATTGATATCATGCTGATGGAGGGCGTGCTCGCCACTCAAAAGGCGCAGGATGCGGTGGATTATGCGGCGCAGATGGCCGGGCTTTGCGAGGTGGTTGGGCGAGCAGCGGGGCGGCCGGCGCTGGTCGGCGTGGCACGGCTGGGGTGCGGGGCCGAGGTGGTCGCGGGGCTGCTCGACGCAGGCGTCGCGCATCTGGTCCACGAGGCGCTCGAGGAGATTACCCGGATTGCGTTTAAGGCGGCCGGGCGCGCCGAAGACCTGTCGCGGCTTCGCTTCGTCGGCGAGCGCGGGTGTGCGCGGGCTCTGCTGGCGGGCGAGGCGGTAGTGGCACCGGGTGAGCAATTCGGTCGCGGCACGCCAGCCGGGCGCCTGCTTCAGGGCGTGGTCGAGAAGCCCGAGGCGACGGTGATTCTGCTAAACCGCGCCTATCCCAAGTCGGTGGCAGGGAAGCTCTTGAAGGCGTCGAAGGCGTCAAAGGTGCCCCAATTTAGGCTCGGGAAGCAGGAGGTGCGCGCGCAAATCGCGCATTTCCTCCTGCCCAACCACGCCCCGCGCCGCCAACTCATCGACGCCGTGCTCGCCGTGAATCCGGCGCGCCTGCTGCTGGTCCACGGCCATCGCTCGCAGCTTTTTTCGCTTAAGAGAGCCATCGAAAAGGCCGGGTTTAGCGGCCAGATCGATGTGCCCGAAAACGGTGAGCGATTGCGCCTGCTCTAATTGGTCTCGGCTTCTTGGGAGTCGTCCGACCCAAAGAGTTCATAATCCGCATATAGCGCATCGTCGAAAATATCGCCGTCCTCAAGCGCGCCCGGGCAGACCGTTTTGATGATGCCGCACTCGGGGGGCAATTGGGGGAACTCGGCGGCGAAGTCGCTGGCCAGGTAGTTGAGGTTGAGGTCCGGGCAGGTGCGGATTTTTTTGAAGAGTGCTTTGAGCTGTTGGGTGCGGGCCCTGACGCAGGCGGCGTATTCGTTGACGGTCGCGCTGCAGTTGGTCGTGAGGTCTTCGAGGCAGTCATCGTCGATAAAGTGGTTGTCGGTGTCCAGGCATTCGCTGCGTGTTCTGGCGCAGCTCTGCTGGGCCCATTCGTTCGACGGGGGCTCTTGTTGCGAGGTTATGACACTGGCGACGATGGTGCAGACCTTGTCGCGGTTGTCGGGGATTTGGCCGCGGGTATAGCGCTCGACTTCGGCGCAGAGGGTGGTCTTATCGGCGGCAGATAGGGTGCGGATTTCGGCGCTCCCGGTGACTGAGGGGGCGAGGTCTGCGCCCCCGGTCGCGTTATCGTCTGCGGCGTCCTCGCCGCAGGAGATGTGAAAGAGGGCGGTGGTGCTGAGCAAAGCGATCATCGCGAGGCGCGTGGTGTGTCTAAACATTGTCATTCCTCTGTCAGGATGCTCGGTCCATAACATCAGGCCGCGCTGGGTTTATCGGGCGGATAACGCATTCAGTAAATGACGCGATGCGTCAATATTATCAGTCACTTAGGGGGCTTTCGGGGTTTACGGTTCCGAATTCGATCTGATAAGCATTGGGCTGATTAATACATAGCCATCAGTTTATCGAAGACAAGAGATTGTCGGGAAACTTCGGATAGGGAACGTCATGGCACGTGCGGCTGAGAAGCGGATTGTCGAGCTTGGGAATGAGATATTTCGGCGCATGAAGGGTGAGGCGCCGTCGGTCTTTCGCAAGGATTGGTGGAGCGGCAAGGTCATGGATTGGTCGATGAAGGACGAGGCCTTTAAGGTCGAGATGTTCCGCTTCGTCGACGTCTTCCCCTCGCTCAATGACCACGTGCAGGTCGCGGAGCATCTGCAGGAGTATTTTTGCCGCCCCGGCCAGGACTTCCCCTCCTCTTTTCAGTGGGGGCTCGCCCGGGTCAAACCCGATAGCTGGGTGGCCAAGAAGGCGGCCGACCAGATCGAGAAGCAAATTTTGGGGATGGCGTCGAAATTTATCGCCGGCGAGGACGCGCCCGAGGCGATGGGGACGCTGCGCCAGATGTGGGATGCGGGGCTTTGTTTTACCCTTGATTTGCTCGGCGAGGCGACGCTTAGCGAGGCCGAAGCCGCGGATTATCTGCGCCGCTACGATGCGATCTTTGACGCGCTGATCGCGGCCACCGCCGACTGGCCGGCGCGCCCCGAGCTCGACCGCGCGCCCTGGGGCGTGGTGCCGCGGGCGAATGTGTCGGTGAAGATCTCGAGCCTGTATAGCCAATTGGACGCCATTGATTTTGAGGGGAGCATTGAGGGCGTCAAAACGCGTCTTCGACCGCTATTTCGCAAGGCCAAAGCGCATGGGCTATTCCTCAATATCGACATGGAATCCTATAAGGATAAAGACCTGACCATCGCGACCTTTAAGAGCCTTCTGGAAGAGGATGAGTTCGCCGATTTCGCCCACGCGGGGCTGGTGATTCAGGCGTATTTGAAGGAGGCCGAGGCCGATATTCTGGAGCTATGCAAGTGGGCGAAGCGGCGAAAAACGCCGGTGACCGTTCGGCTGGTGAAGGGCGCCTATTGGGATTATGAGACGATTCATAGCGCTCAGGAGGGCTGGGAGAGCCCGGTGTTTGGGCAAAAATGGCAGACCGACCAATCCTATGAGCGCTGCACCGAGATTCTGCTCGACCACCACAAATATATCCACGCGGCCTTTGCGTCTCATAATGTGCGAAGCATCGCCCACGCGATGGCCTACGCCGAGGCGAAGCGCCTGGATAAGCGCGACCTTGAGTTCCAGATGCTCTTCGGGATGGCCGAGCCGATGAAGGCGGCGGTGACCTCGATGGGCTACCGGCTGCGCGATTATGTGCCGGTCGGCGAGATTATCCCGGGCATGGGGTATCTGGTGCGGCGTCTGTTGGAGAATACGTCGAATGAGTCCTGGCTGCGCATGTCGTTTGCCGACGGCAAGAGCCTGGAAGAATTGCTGGCCAAGCCCGAAAAAACTGCTGCTTCGGCGTCTTCTGAGCGCCCGGCCGCGCGCGCCCCGCTCAATAAAGAGGGCTTTCGAAATGAGCCGATGCGCGATTTTAGCCAGGCGCCGGTTCGCGCGCATTTTCGCGAGGCCATCGCCACGGTGCGCTCGCGCCTGGGCATGCGATATCCGCTGGTGATTGGCGGCGAGGAGATTGAGACCCAAGAGACGATCGTGAGCGTGAACCCGAGCCGGCCCGACGAGGTGGTGGGCGTGGTGGCGCGGGCGACGGCGGAAGATGCCGAGGCGGCGCTGCGGGCGGCGGAGGCGGCCGGGCCGGGGTGGGCAAAATTGCCGGCGTCGGAGCGCGCAAAATATCTCTTTGCTTTGGCCGAGCAGATGCGCAAATGGCGCGACCACCTGGCCGGCTGGATGGTCTTTGAGGTCGGTAAAAATTGGCGCGAGGCCGACGGCGATGTGTGCGAGGCCATCGACTTTTGCGAGTATTATGCCCGCGAGATGCTGCGCCTGGACACCCCGCAGCGCCTGGGGAGTCTGCCCGGTGAGCTCAACCTGATGTTCTACCAGCCGCGCGGGGTCGCGGCGGTGATCGCGCCGTGGAATTTCCCGCTGGCCATCCTCTGCGGCATGACGGTCGCCGCGGCGGTCACGGGCAATACGGTGATTATGAAGCCCGCTGAGCAATCCTCGGTGATCGCGGCCAAGCTCATGGCGCTCACGCGCGAGGCGGCGTTCCCGCCCGGGGTTATCAATTATCTGCCGGGTCTTGGCGAAGAGGTCGGCGAGCACCTGGTGCAGAGTCCGAAGACGCATCTGATCGCGTTTACCGGCAGCATGGACGTGGGCTTGGAGATTCTGCGCAAAGCCGCCCACACCGACCCGCGCGCCCAGCAGCATGTTAAAAAAGTGGTGTGCGAGATGGGCGGCAAAAACGCCATCATCGTCGACGCCGACGCCGACCTCGACGAGGCCGTGCAGGGCGTGTTGCAGGCGGCGTTCGGGTTCCAGGGGCAAAAATGCTCGGCGTGTAGCCGCGCTATCGTCCACGCCGCTTGTTATGAGGAGTTCAAAACGCGCCTGGTCGAGGCGACGCGCTCGCTTATTTTGGGCGCCGCCGACGACCCGGCCCACGCCATCGGCCCGGTGGTCGACGCCGCCGCGCGCGATAAAATCCGCGGCTATATCGACTACGCCAAAGCCGAGGAGACCCTGCTCATCGAGCGCGAAACCCCGGCCGACGGCTATTTCGTGGGGCCCACGATTTTCGAGGTCCGCGACCCCGCCAGCCGCTTGATGCAAGAAGAGATCTTCGGCCCGGTGCTGGCGCTCATCAAGGTTGATGATTTTGGCCAGGCGCTCGACGTCGCCAACGGCACCCGCTTCGCGCTCACCGGCGGCGTTTATAGCCGAAGCCCGCTCAATATCGACCGGGCGCGCCGCGAGTTTCGGGTCGGCAATCTGTATATCAACCAGAAGTGTACAGGGGCGCTGGTGTATCGCCAGCCGTTTGGTGGGTTCAAGATGTCGGGGGTGGGTGCGAAGGCCGGCGGGCCGGATTATCTGGTGCAATTTATGGAGCCGCGCTCGATGACCGAGAATACGATGCGGCGGGGTTTTGCGCCGGAGTGATGGGAGTGCGGGCGGACGGGCCGTCCGCGGTCCATAAAAGAGGTGATGGAGCGCGGGCGGCTCGCTCGCATAGTATGGAAGGCGCGCGGGCGGCTCGCCCGCATATTATAATTTGATTACTTGTACCACGTGCCGTCGTTTTGATGCCTCGCGTTGTAGTTTTTCCAAAATTATACCGCTAATGGAGAGAAAACGATGGCCGCCGAAACATTCAAGGGCTGGTATAGCCGAGGATATCTGCCGCATTTCGACACGGACCAATATCCTCAAATGATCACGTACCGACTGGCGGACTCGCTGCCAAAGAAGGTGGTCGAAGGGCTGCTGCGCAATCTCGACGAGAACGACGAAGTTAGACGAGCGCGTTTGGAGGAGTTTCTCGACAATGGATACGGCTCATGCCTATTAAAAAAGCATGATTTTGCCCAAATCATTATCGATAATTGGAAGTTTTATGATGGAAGGCACTATCGACTTCAGGATTGGGTCGTGATGCCGAATCACGTTCATGTCGTCTATGACCGCCCGACCCGGTCGATGCCGAAGATCGTTCAAGCATGGAAGTCCTATAGCTCCCATGAGATCAAAGCGAAGCTTGGGACCTCCAACGATGGCCATGCGCTGTGGCAGACGGACTATTTTGACCGCTATGCCCGAGATGAGCGTCATCTCTTCAATATGCAATGCTATATTTTTTTGAATCCGGTTCGCGCGGGCCTCGTGGATGACCCGTTTGATTGGCCCTACTCGAGTATTCACAAGCATGAGTTGCTTCGCCCGTCGATTATGCGCTGGTGGCAGGATTGTCGGGAGCGTTTCTGGCGAAGCTTCTAAGACCAAGGCGGACGAGCCGTCCGCGGTCCATCGGTGAGGCGGCGTGGCCCAAGAGCCCTCGTACCCAATTTCTTTGCACCCCGGCCGCACGCATGCTAATAATTGCCGATATTGCGCATTTGTGAATGTTTTTTTGCGTGTTTTGAAATCGACGCCGTACTTTGTCCATCGTGTTCCGGAGTGACCCAAGATGAAAGTTTGCCCCAAATGTGGAAGTCGCTTCGGTGACGATGCGGCGGTGTGTCCGCACGATGGCACGCCGTTGCAGGTAGCGCGCGCGCGTGCGCCTTTGGCTCAGGCGGCGGCTGCAAATCAGCAGGCGGCGCGAGGCGCGGGCGCCAGTCAGCGGCCGGCGCCAGGGCAGCGCGGGTCGGCGCCGCGTGGGCCGAGTCGCTCGGCGCAGCGTCAGCCGGCGCATACGCCGGCGCCGGCTCCCGCGGTCAATGCCGACCTGATGGGGCGCACGTTTTTTGGCGAATATACCATCGTCAAAAAGCTCGGTGAGGGTGGGATGGGCGCGGTGTATCTGGCGCGCCAGAATATCATCGACCAGACCGTTGCGCTCAAGGTATTGCACCCCAACGCGGCGGAGTCCGATGAGATCGTCCAGCGCTTTTATCGCGAGGCGAAGGTCATCAGTATGGTGAGCCACCCGAATATTGTGCGGGTTTTCATCTTCGGGCGAAGCGAAGATAACCTGCTGTATTTGGTCATGGAATTCGTAAAAGGCCGCGAGCTGCGCGACCGGCTGGACGAAGAGGGCGCGCTCGACGAGTTGGCGGCCATCAAGATCATGAAGCAGGCGTGTAGCGCGTTGGCCGAGGCGCATGACCTCGGCATCATTCACCGCGACCTCAAGCCCGATAATATTCTGCTGACCGAGTTCCGCGGCGAGGAGAATTTCGTCAAGATTTTGGACTTCGGCATCGCCAAGCTAAAGGACCCGGGCGGGGCGCCCCAGCAGCAATTGACCCAGGCGGGCATTGTGTACGGGACGCCGCAATATGTGTCGCCGGAGCAGGCGCAGGCCAAAGAGTTGGACCACCGCACCGACATCTATAGCCTTGGTTGCATCCTCTTTGAGCTTTTGACCGGGAAGACGCCGTTTCGGGATAAAAATCCCGTCGGCATTTTGACCAAGCATGTGTTCGAGCCGCCGCCTCGCCCGAGCGAGGTCTCGGCCACCCCGGTGGCACCGAGCATGGAGGCGCTGATCCTCAAGGCGTTGGCCAAGGACCCGAACGACCGCTTCGAGGACGCGATGGATATGTTCCAGGCGTTGGTCGGGCGCGAGCGCGAGATCATGGCCGAGCGGAATTTGTCGTCCAAAGACACCTATTTCCCGGGCAGCGAGCTGACCGGGATGCACCAGGTTGGGAAACTCCACGAGTATTTGGAGGCGGCCAAGGCGGCCCAGGCCGTGAGCCCGCAGCCGACCGTCACGCACGCGAACCCGCCGGTGCACGCGCCGGCGGCACCCGCGCCGGCCAAGGATAATCAGAAGGTGATGCTCATCGCCATCGCGGTGCTCGGCGTGATTCTTGTGATCATGATTGGGGTGATCCTCTTTTCTATCTTGGGCAGTTAATTCGATGTTATTTGATCTTGAGAATGTTCAGAAATCCTACGGCAATTACCAGGCGCTGAAGGGCATCACGCTTAAAATTCAAGAGGGGAGCGTGGGGCTTCTGGGCCCCAACGGGGCCGGCAAGTCGACGCTGATTAAGTCGCTGCTCGGGCTTTTGGAGCTCAGCGGTGGCAGCGCGTCGGTGTTGGGGTTTCGGCTGCCCGAGGACACCCATAAGATCCGTCAGTCCATCGGTTATATGCCGGAGAATGACTGTTATTTGCCGTCGATGACGGCGGTGAGTTATGTGGCGCTGATGGGCGGGTTGACCGGGATGCCGCGCTCACAGGCGCTCAGCCGGGCGCACGAAACGCTGCATTATGTGGGGCTTGGCGAGGCGCGCTACCGCAAACTCGGCGGCTTCTCGACCGGCATGAAGCAGCGCGTCAAGCTCGCCCAGGCGCTGGTGCACGGGCCGAGATTGGTGTTCTTGGACGAGCCGACCAACGGGCTGGACCCGCAGGGGCGAGACGAGATGCTCGACCTGATCGGGGACGTGAAAAGCCGGGGCATCAGCGTGGTGCTCTCCAGCCACATTCTCTACGACGTCGAGAAGGTCTGTGAGTCGATGATCATGCTCGACCAGGGGGAGCTGATCCACTTCGGCACCATCGCCGCGCTCAAGGCAGACAGGCAGAAGTCGATCGTCGAGATCGAGACCAAAGAGCAGAATGAGCAATTCGCCGAGATCCTCAAGGCGCGCGGGTTTAGCGTGCAGCAGCAGGGGTTGCGGCTGCAGGTGCGCCTGGTCGCCCCGCAGACCGTGCAGGGTCTGCTGGATGCGGCCATCGAGGAGGATATCCAGGTGCGCCGCTTTATGCCGGCCGAGCTGACCCTCGAGAAAGCCTTCCTAAGCCTGCTCGATGAGCATGCGCATAAGGCGCCCGCGGCTTAATTTTCGATGCGAATTTCTGAGCATTAAAGACGATATATAATGGCAATCCACGAACAAAAATATATTAGCTACGACGGCCCGCTAAAATTAGGGAGCGCGTGGTTGACCTTTGCGCGCATGACCTTTGGCATGGCGATGCGCCTGAAGCGCACCTGGGCGATGCTGGTGCTGCTCTGGTTCCCGGTTCTGATCACGCTGCTGCTGGTTTTTGCCGAGTACGGGGCTCACGAGAAATTGCCCGAGGTCAAGGATATGCTCGGTGCCTCGGGCATGGGGACCGCCGGGGTGAGCATGGTGCTGCAGATGCAGTTCTTCTCGGCCGCGCTGCTCATGATGGTGGTGGGCTGCGGGGCGATCGCCGAAGACCTGCGCTACCAGACCTTTCAGCTGTATTTCTCGCGCCCGGTTGAGCGCTGGGAGTATCTGCTGGGGAAATTCCTGGGGCTCTTCGGGCTCTGCTCGCTGGTGACGGTGCTGCCGGCGCTGCTGCTGGGCGGGCTTCGGGCGTCGTATTTCGCGCGCAGCGAGTTGGCCACCGAGGCGTTTACGCAGTCGGCGGTGGGGCTGGGGATGTCGGTGGGGATCACCGTGTTGGTGTGCAGCATCGTGCTGGGTTTGAGCAGCCTGACCCGGCGCACCGGCTACGCGGTGCTGGCGTTTGTGGGCGTGATATTGGTGCCACAGATTCTGTCGATCATCGTCGCGCTCAGCGCGGACAGCGGCGAGCTGGCCCAATTGTGGAGCCTGCCGGGCAACCTGTGGTTGGCGACGCAGCTTCTTCTGGCCGAGACGGCGCCCGAGGTGCCGCTGGTCGCGCCGTTCGCCATCCTGGCGGCCACCGCCGGCCTGGGGCTCTACGCGATGTTCTGGCGAGTGAATAAATTAGAGGGGATCGCATGAGTGCAGCGCAGGCAGTTGATTCGGCGAAGACGCCCAAACCTTCGAAACCCTCCGCGCACCCGGTCGCCCGGGTGGGCGGTGAGCCGGTGGTTATCTCGACGCGCAATGTGTCGCTCTGGTACGGCCAGGTGATCGGGGTCAATGATATCTCTCTTGATATCGGCCCCGGCGTGACCGGATTGCTCGGCCCCAACGGGGCGGGCAAGTCGACCTTGCTCAAGATTTTGAGCGGCCAATTGCGCGCCTCCACCGGCCAGGCGACGATTTTTGGCGAGCCGATCTGGAATAACTCGAAGATCTTTCAGCGGGTGGGTCTGGTGCCCGAGCAGGACGCGTTTTATGAGGAGATGACCGGGCGTGATTTCGTCATCTATCTGACGCGTCTGCAGGGGTTTTCGATGGGCGAGGCGCGCCGGTTGGCCGACGAAACCCTCGACCTGGTGGGGATGTCGAAGAATAAAAACCGGCGCATCGACGAGTATTCTAAGGGCATGCGCCAGCGGGTGAAGTTGGCCCAGGCGATCGCGCATTCGCCGGATATTCTCTTTTTAGACGAGCCACTTACCGGCACCGACCCGGTGGGGCGCCACAAGATGATTGAGCTGGTGCAGCTCCTCGGGGAGCAGGGAAAGACGGTGGTCGTCTCCAGCCATGTGCTCCACGAAGTTGAGCAGATGACCCAGGATATCCTGCTGATCAACAAGGGCCGGGTGCTGGCCGACGGCAATATCTACGCCATCCGCGAGATGATCGATAAGCACCCACACACGATCCGGGTGGACTGTGATAAGCCGCGCCAATTCGCGGCGATTCTTGCGACCTATGAGGACGTGGTGAGCATCGAGTTCGCCCCGGACGCGGCGCGCTTTAATATCGCCACGCGCGACCCGGACGCGTGTTATATGCGCATCCCGAAATTAGCGCGCGAGCACGGCATCGAGCTGCGCGGGTTTATGTCGCCCGATAATAATTTGATGGCTCTTTTTGAGTATTTGGTGAAGTGATCCCATGATGGCAACCACGCGTACAATAAGCGCTGCCTCGCAGCTCACGACCGTCTATAGCACCGACCTGATGCGGCTGGTGCGGGCGAAGAAGACTCTGATCCTGCTGATCGTGCAGTTTCTGCCGGTGCTCTTTGCGATTGTCTATATCTTCTATGATGAGGTCGACGGGCTGTCGCTGTTCACCGAGACGGTCCAGGGGGTTGTGTTCCCCTTCTTGGCGCCGCTGGCGGCGGTCTTCTTCGGCGGGCCGGCGCTGGTCGACGAGATGGAGGGGCGCACGCTGACGTATCTATTGTTGCGCCCGATCGCCAAGCCCGCCCTGTATTTGGGCAAGTGGTTGGCGAGCACGACCGTCGCGGTCGGGCTGGTCCTGCTGCCGATGGTGGTGCTGCTGGGGTTGGTGATGATCGCCGCCGGGGGCATGGGCGGGATGTCACCGGGCGGCATCGCCCAGGTGCTGGGGGCCACGGTCCTGGGGACGGCCTGTTATACCGCGATCTTTGCCTGCCTGGGGGCGTTGGCGGCCAAGAGCCAATTCCCGGGGATCATCTATTTTGTCATCGCCGAGATGCTCTTCCCGCTGTTTCCGATCCTCGAGCTATTGAGCGTGCGATTTCATATGCGCACCGCCGCCGGGTTTAACGCGGCCCAGCGGCTGGGCCTGCTTGACCGCATGATCTTCGACGAGCCGTTGGATATCGCGTGGTGGGTCGGGTTCGTGGTGCTCGGCGCGTTTTGCGCGCTGGCGGTTGGGCTGGGCGCGGCGATCTTCTCGCAGAAGCAATACCATATCAAATAATCGGTTTAGACCACGGGTAAAGCTTGCGCGTTGTCCGCGTTGCATTGGTGCGGGCAAATCGGTAGCTTGTGGGCGAAATCGGTGGGAATTTTCATTAAAAAAGAAGCAAATCCAGATTTATTAGGAGCCCGGTTATGAGATTTAAGATTCAAGTATTGATTGCGAGCCTCGTGCTCGGCGTGGCCGGGGTTTCGGCTTGCGGCGACGACGATAGTTTTGGCGAGGGAAAGTTGGCGTCGGTGAAGCTTGAGACGGCCTCGCCGTTGGCGTTGCAAATGCCGGCCACGGACCGCCGTATGCAGGCCCAAACGACGATCGCGTTCTCCAATGACGGCAAGGCGGACCTGAAGGTCTCGGAGATCGACTTTAGCTCCAAGCCCGAGCGCCTGCTCGTCGCCGGCGAGTATTTGGACACGACGTGTTCCTTTGACGCGGACGCGGCGCCGACCTTTGACTCCAGCGGCGCGTGCCCCGAGAGCACGGTGTGCTGGTCGTTCAATGGCCTGTGCCGAAAGGTCGGCATGCCGGAGGTTCCCTTCGAGATCGCGCCCGGAGCGTCGAGTTCGATTGAGACGATCATTGTCCCGGGCACCGGCGGCATGAATTGCCCGGCGGCGCCAGTGGGCGACGCGGATGCGCCTGCGAATTATTGCGGCGAGTTGAAGATTAAGACCAACGCGCAGAATACGAACGCGCCGACCATCGTCGACGGCGATATTCGCGTCTTCTTCACGCATGTGGAAGGCAGCGGAACGATCGAGGTTTCCCCGCAGAGCGTGAGCTTCGCCGGGGTGAACGTCGGCAGCAGTGACAGCCGTGATATCAAGATCACGAATACTCATAGCGACCAACCGCTGACCATCAGCTCGATTCGCCCGCGCGAATTCGTGGAGCGTTTCACGGTTTCGGCCGCGCCCTCGCTGCCCATCCAGCTCGCCCCGGGCGCCTCGGAGACCTGGACGCTGGGCTTCACGCCGTCGTCGGATTGGGATGGCACCAGCTTTGGCACCAACCTTGAGATCAAATCGTCGGCGCATAACGACCCGGTCAAGCAGATTCCGGTGCAGGTCACCTCAGAGGCGAGCCGCCCGGCGATCAAGCTCACCCCGGAGCTGCTGCGCTTCGATGGCCAGGCCACCCAGACCTTCACCATCAGCAACGAAGGCGCGGCGAGCCTGACGCTGCGTGGGTTCGCGGTTCTCCCGTCGACCACCCAGGCGATGTATACGATTAAAGAGAACGGCAACGAGATTGTCGGTCAGTACACCAAGGTGCTCGGCGCCGGTGAGACGCAGGACTATGAGATCACTTTCGCGCCCGGCAGCGACCCCGGCGGCATCGGGACGCTCGAGGTGCTCTATAATTATTTCGTCAACGAGCAATCCCAAAACGATATGGCTCAGATCGAGCTGCTGGGCGACGTCGGTGACGCGCCGATCGGCCAGATATCGCCGGACGTCTTCACCTTCCGCGCGGCGGCCGGTGAGAACGTGACCCGCAGCTTCGTCATGCGTAACGTCGGCACCCAGCCGCTGGTGGCGTCGGGCGTCGCGATTACGGACGTCATTCCGAATTCGGCGGCGACCTTTAGCACCAGCATGACCAACGGCACGACGATCGCGCCGGGGGATATGCAGACCTTCACCGTGACCTATCAGGGGGATGACGAGAGCGACGACCGCGCGGCGCTTTATTTCGGCACCAACACCGCCGGTGAAGAGATGTTCATTTCGCTCATCGCGCTGTCGGGCGCTGCCTCGACGGCCGAGGCCGTGGTGACGCCGTCCTTTGGCGACGACGCGGTGCCGGTGAATACCGAAGCGCGCTTCAACGCGCTGTTGAGCACCGGGTTCGCGGACACCACGATCAACCGCGCGCAGTGGACCTTGCTTGAGCGCCCGGCGGGCAGCCAGACCTTCATTGATAAGATCGGCCCGGACGCCACGATCTTCCCGGACACCGCGGGGCAATATAAGATCGCGTTGACGCTGACCGAGGGCAACGCTTCCTCGCAGACCGTGTACCAGTTTAGCGCCCAATAATTGGGGGTTTCAGCGGCAGGCGGCGCTTAGGCGCCGTCTGCCGGCGAGTCTCGGCGCGCGTGCAGCGCAAGAAGTATAATGTCATCGCCTTGACAGCACGGGGGGTTTCCTTATATTGACGCGCCGATTTGATTTGTTAATAAGCCGCATTCCAGATCGCATATACATTTAATAGACGACTAAGCTTATAAGGCTGGGTCACACCGGAGAGAAAATGGCAGACGAAGTCTACCGTAACGTCGGCGAGTTGTTCGAGAGTGAGCGATTCAGCCAGGTGAACGAATATCCCGAATGGAAATCTGAGTCGATCGAAGCCGTTCGTCGCTCGCTCGAGGAGCTTCTTGAGAAGCGCGAGCAGCAGATCGAAGAGGGCTTGAACGAGATGGAAACCCGGTATTTCTGGGTAAGCTACGTGCTTCGCGCGCTTGGCTACGTCTATAGCGTCGCAGAAATGGTGCCTGACGCCATCGAAGCCGACGAGCAACGCCCCGACTTCACGCTCTTTGAGACGGCGCAAGCCTTCAATACCGCTGTGCAATACCGCGGCGAGCGTGAGTTCTTCGCCAACGGTCTGGCGATCGTGCGCTGCTTGGCGTGGGACGCGTCCCTCGACGAGATGGAAGAAGAAGCCGGCCCGATGAACCCGGCCATCGACATCGACCGCTATATCCGCGCAACCGGATTGGAGTGGGGCATGTTGACCAACGGTCGCACCTGGCGTCTGTTCCACCGCGACACCTCGGGCCTGATGGCGACCTTCTATGAGGTCGACCTGATCGCCGCGCTTGAGTCGGGCGATGCCGACGCGTTCAAATATTTTTGGATCGCGTTCAGCGCCGCTGCTATCTCGGCCAAATCGGGCGTCGACCCGATCGTGCGTCGCCTGTTGCACTGAAATTAAATTAAGTCATGTCGGCGGCGCCTCCTCGGAGGCGTCGCTGGCCTGTTAAAAAAAGATGCCTATTAAAAGGCAACCTAGGAGCTTGAATGTCCAGAGATGAATTAGGACCCATTGAGGTTGAAGTTCGGGATAACAATATCAACCGCGCGCTCAACCGTCTCAAACGAGAGATCGGCCGCGAAGGCGTCAGCCGCGAGCTGAAGCGTCGTCGTTTCCACGAGAAGCCCAGCGTCGCCAAGCGTCGCAAGCAGCGTGAAGCTGAGCGTCGTCGTCGCAAAGAAGAGCGCCGTGAGCGTCGTCGTGACAACCGTCGCGGCTAAGCCTCGCCAAGCGAGCAGTTAAAAGAGCGGCCACTTCCTTCGGGAAGTGGCCGCTCTTTTTTGTATCTTGAGATTGAGGATGCCCGCAGGGCGAGCAAGGAGGGGCTTCCTTCGGGTTTAGAGCGCGGGCGACGCCGTGGGTAGTCCGACTCGCGCGGGGCGTTTCTCGTCGGGAATAGGGGGCATTAGGCATAAAAAAACCACCCGAGAGCCGGGTGGTTTGGGTGCTTTCTGGGTTCGCGCGGACACCGCCGAAGCGGCGCCCGCGCGGGTCGTCTTAGCCCAGGATGCAGACCTTATTGCCTTCGCGGTCAGCCGCGCAGGAGCCGGCGCAGCAGTCGCTGTTGGACTCGCAGGTGACGCCGGTGGGGCGACACGGCGGGGTGCAGACGTTGTCGGTACAGGTGCCGTCGCAGCACTCCGCGGAGCTCGCGCAGGTCTCGCCGAAGAACGAGCACTCGGGGCAACCTTCGTCGACGACGCCGTCGCAGTTGTTGTCGATGCCGTCGCAGATCTCCGGCGAGCAGGAGCCGCAGCCCTCGTCGATAATACCGTTGCAGTTATTGTCGGTATAGTCGCAGACCTCCTCGCTGATATCCTCGCAGGTGCTCGCGCAACCCAGCGAAATCTTAAGCGGGGTCGGCGCGCTGGCCGGCGTATTCTTGAGGGTGTCGCAGGCCGTGCCAAAGAGGGACAGCGAGTTGCTGCCGGCGTCGTAGTCGAAGCCGTTGGCGCCGCCCTCGGGGACCGGGGTGCCGTTGATCTCGACCCAGATCTTGTTGGGGTCCTGCGGGGTCTCGTTGAGGGTGTAGGAGCAGGAGATGACGTTCTCCGAGATCAGGCGAAGCTCGTTGACCAGTTGGGTGGCGTTGCCCGCGCGCACAAAGCTGTTGGTCCCGCCGGCCTGGGCGATCTGGTTGAGGTAGGTCGGGTTACCGTCCTGGTAGCCGATGACGTGCACCGGAATATTGTCGTTATACAGCGCCTGGGCGCCGGCGACCGCGTGTCCCTGGGCGCTGCCGTTGCCGCAGGAGCCGCCGTTGGGGTCACCGTCGGTGATGAGCACGACGACCTTCGGGCGAAGGTCATTGAGGCTGTCGCCAGGGATGTCATAGAGACTATTATTGCGGATCTGATAGAGCGCGCCACCGGTCGGGGTGCCGTCGTTGCCGTAGACCGAGGAATAGGATGATTTGACGGAGCTGGCGGTGTGCGAGCCCATATCCAGGAGCTCCTGTCCCGAGCTGCTGCATGCGTTGTTGCCGCCGGGATAGGCCAGGATGCCGAAGTTAACGGTGGACGCCAATTCGTCGGCCATGGTGTTGAGCGCCGATTTGGCGGCGTTCATGCGGGTGCTATTCATCGAGCCGGAGCGGTCCAATACGATATAGATATTGGGGTTGACCTGGACGAACTCGCTCTCCTGGGTGGCGCAGATGGGGCCGGCGGGAGCGATCTCGCAGGCGTCGCCGGTGCCGTTGCCGCTGGTGTCGGTCTGGTCGTAGTTGGCCACGAAGGGGCAGTTATCGCAGGCGTCGCCCAGGCCGTCGCCGTCGCTGTCGAGCTGGTCGGGGTTGGCCACGTCAGGGCAATTATCGTCGACGGTCGGCACGCCGTCGCCGTCGTGGTCTTTGCTCGCGTCGTAGAGTTGGTCAGAGTCCGAGCAGGCGTCGCCCACGCCGTCGCCGTTGCTGTCGGCCTGGTCGGCGTTGGCCACGCTGACGCAGTTGTCGCAGGCGTCACCCACGCCGTCGCCGTCGCTGTCGAGCTGGTCGGGGTTGCTGTGGAAGGGGCAGTTATCCAGGCGGTTTACGACGCCGTCGCCGTCCTCATCCTCCCAGTCCTCGAGCGTCGAGGGGTCGGGGTTATTGTTGACGTTGGGGTTGGTGTCCCCATCGCCGCCCGACCCGTCGGTGATGCCGCCGGCGTCGGTGTCTCCCGAGTTATTCGGAGTGCAGGCCCCGCTGACCGGGTTGCGGTGCTGCCCGCTAGGGCAGTTGTTGCTGGTTGAGTGCGTATCGCTCACCGTGTCACCGGTACACGCCATCGCGGACGCGACGAAAAGTCCGGCAAGAAGGGTTGTTATCTTGCGTTTCATTTGCGACTCCAAATTAATATTCATAAGAACTTCGCTGGTAAGATGTCGGTATGGCCGGTCGTCGATATGCTTTTATCCGAGTTACCGCATGCAGGCGAGCCTAGCACTACGCGAATAACTGAGCAATTCCGACATGTGGCGCGGGAGATTCTGGCCTCTCCCTATCCGTTCGATCGCCAGTGTAGCGAAGTTGGCGGCGCAATAAAACACCTGTTTTACTCGTTTTACGGGTGTTAATCTTGGTTACAAGACAAATCGCGCTGCCGACAACCAGAAAAATTTCAAATACCGCCAACCACCGGGTCCAAGGGTATCGGCGTCGGGGGATAAAGCGGTCGATATCGGTGGTTTCCTCCTTGGTAGAGATTCGGGGCCTCGCTGTTCGCGAGGGACGGAATCGGCGGCGCGATTAGCGTCCCAACCAAAATAAAGCCGTCGGTGAGAGTGAGGATGAAATGAGGAGCAAAATGAGAAAGAATACGCCGGTGTTCAGCCAGACCTTCGGGGTGTGGGCCAGTTGAATATCGGTCTTCGCCGTGACGAATCCGAGCAAGACCACGCCCGCGATGAAGTTCAGCGCGGTGCGCATGATCTGGAGGCTCGCCGGCGTCCAGTCCGCGCGCAGCCCGAGCGTTGCGCCCTGGGATACAAGCCAGGTCGCCCCGCAGATGCCCAGCGCGAAGATGAGCGGGCGCAGGCGGAAGCGGCGGCCCATCAGGATGAGCACGCCGAGCAGCGTGGCCGGGGGGCCGAGCAAGAAGCCGGTATATAATAAGGCGTAGGCCGAGATTTCGGCCGGGGGCTCGCGATGCGCGCAAGCCTGGGCCCCGGGGGGGCTGGCCTGGTCTCGCTCGGTCGCCGCGCGCGCGGCCTCCCATTCGGCGTCGAGGTCCCACTCGGCTGCGTCGGCGTCTCTCGGTTCGGGCTGGCTTGATTCGGGGTGATTCTCGGACATACAAAAAGCTCGGAATCGATGGGCGGGCGCGGCGCTGAACGCGTCGCAGCCCCGGAACAATCTTGTGACGACTCCCACTAAATATAGACTCTTGGCGCGAAATCATAGGTTGCGCGCCGAATCGCTCGCGCGGGAATGTCTGGAGCGCCTCAGCCGCTCTACGCGCGGGGCGGCGGGTTGCCCGGGTTTATATCTTGACGCGCCTGCTAGAGGGAACTATTGCCATAATATGTATCGGAATATGTAACTCCAATTCGCTTCGCTATAAAATACACGACAGTCATAGGGTGAGCAGAATGGCTAAAAAAGGGTCTAAAAAACCAACCGAGTCCGGCGAGAAGAAGACGGGCGAGATGCCGAAGCTTGACGCCAAGATCGGCAAGCGCTTGCGCAAAGAACTCGGCGACGACCGGCTTGTTGAGATGTACGATCTGATGGTGCGCATGCGCCGCTTCGAGGAGCAGGCGGGGCGTTCCTATCAGATGGGCAAGATCAAGGGTTTTTGTCATCTCTATATCGGCCAGGAAGCCGTGGCCGCCGGGTCGATCGGCGCGCTTAAAGACCGCGACTACGTCGTCGCCGGCTACCGCGAGCACGCCCAGGCGATGGCGCGCGGCATGGAGGAGAACGACATCATGGCCGAGCTATACGGCAAGGCCAGCGGCGTCTCCAAGGGCAAAGGCGGCTCGATGCACCTATTCGACGTGGACAAGAAGTTCTACGGCGGCTGGGGCATCGTGGGCGGCCAGATTCCCACCGCGACCGGCGTCGCCTTTGCGGCCAAATACCGCGAAGAAGACGCGGTCTGCATCGTCTATATGGGCGACGGCACCGTCCCCCAGGGCGCGTTCCACGAGTCGTTAAACCTCGCCTCCATCTGGGATCTCCCGGTGGTTTATATCATCGAGAATAACGGCTACGGCATGGGCACCGCGGTGAATCGCATCAGCGCGGTCGAAGATATGTCGACCAAGGCCGCCAGCTTCAATATGAAGGGTGTGCGGGTCGAGGACGCTCAGGACGTCTTCAAGGTCTACGAGACCATCTCGGAGGCCGTGGAGTACGCGCGCAAAGAAAACCGCCCGACCCTGGTTCAGCTCGACACCTACCGCTACCGCGGCCACTCCATGAGTGACCCGGCGACCTATCGCACCAAAGATGAGGTCACCCGCGAGCAGCAGCGCGACCCGATTCAGCGCTTCACCCAGTGGTTGGTCGAAAATAAAATTCGCACCGAAGACGAGCTCAAGGAGATCGACGCCCAGGCCAAGGCCAAGGCGAAGGCCGCGGCCAAACACGCCGACGGCGAAGACTTCCCGAGCCTCGATGCGCTCACCGAAGATGTCTACGTGGAGTGGCCCTGGGCGTTTGACTGACCCATGCCCTGGGGCTGCCATCGGTGCAGTGATTTAGTATTAGGTGTGACGCGCACATAATGAGCGCGCGAAAATTTTTTTGAACGCGGTTCACCGCGAGTTCATATTTAAGGAAACGCGATGCGGAAAATCTTATTTAGAGAAGCGCTTAGAGAAGCGATGGTCGAGGAGATGGAGCGCGATGATAGCGTCTTCCTCATGGGTGAAGAGGTCGCCGAATATAACGGCGCCTATAAAGTCAGCCAGGGGATGCTCGATCAATTTGGCGCAAAACGCGTCATCGACACGCCGATCGCCGAGCTTGGCTTTGCCGGTCTGGGCATTGGCGCGGCGATGGTCGGCCTCAAGCCCATCGTCGAGATGATGACCTTTAACTTCGCCATCCTCGCCCTGGACCAGGTCGTGAACACCGCGGCGAAGATGCGTTATATGTCGGGCGGCGCCTTGAGCTGCCCGATCGTGATCCGGGGCGCCGGCGGCGCCGGTGGCGCGCTCGGCGCGCAGCACTCGCAGTCGTTGGAGGCGCAATACGCGCATATTCCGGGGCTCAAAGTCATGATGCCCGCCACGCCCTATGACGCCAAGGGTATGCTCAAGACCGCCATCCGCGACCCGGACCCGGTCATCTTTATCGAGGGTGAGATTCTCTACGGTACCGAGGGCGAGGTGCCCGAGGAAGAGTATCTGATCCCGATGGGCAAGGGTGATATCAAGCGCGGCGGCAAAGACGTCACGCTGATCGCCTGGAGCCGCATGGTCCACCTGTGCCTGGACGCCGCAGAGGAGCTGGCCAAAGAGGGGATCGACGCCGAGGTCATCGACCTTCGCACGATTCGTCCCTTCGACCGCGAGATGATCGCCGAGTCGGTTAAGAAGACCAACCGCGCGGTGATCGTCGAAGAAGGTTGGCCGATGGCGTCGGTGGGCGGCGCGGTCAGCGATTGGATCGCGCGCGAGCTGTTCGATTATCTCGACGCCCCGGTGGGCCGCATCCACCAGCGCGACGTGCCGATGCCCTACGCCTATAACCTGGAGGCGGCGACGCTTCCCAAGGTCGAAGACGTGATTGCCGCGGTCAAGAAGGCGACCTACACGAAGAGTTAAGTTCGTGCGGGAATGACTGGATTGAGCTAAATAAATAGACGATTATTTGCGAACATATCGCTGCGAGAGAATATTATGGCCGAAGTTATCACGATGCTTGCGTTGAGCCCCACCATGGATGAGGGGACCCTGGCCGAGTGGACGATCAAAGAGGGCGACGTCGTCGAAGAAGGCCAGGTGATCGCCGAGGTCGAGACCGACAAGGCGACCATGGAGATGGAATCCTTCTTCGAGGGGACGCTGCTTAAATTATTGGTGGCCGCCGGTGACGCGGTGCCCGTGGGCGACGCGATGGCGATCGTTGGCGAGGCAGGCGAGGATATCTCGGCGCTGCTCAAGGAGCTTGAGGGTGGTGGCGCGGCGGCGCCGGCGCAGGCTGACGAGGCGCCCGCTGAAGAGTTGCCCGCTGAAGATGCCGCCGACGATGGCGCAGCGGCGGCGAAGCCCGCCAAAGGCGGCGCGTCTGATGGGCGTGTGAAGTCGAGCCCGTTGGCGCGGCGCATGGCCGAAGACGCCGGCATTGAGCTCAGCGAGATTGAAGGCAGCGGGCCGTCGGGTCGCGTGATTAAGCGCGACGTCGAGGCGGCCATGGAGAGCCAGGGCGCCAAGAAGGCTGCGCCGGCGCCCAAGGCTGCGAGCGCTGCCGCCTCGGCCGACGGCCTGGCCGCCGGGACGCAGGTCCCGCTGTCGCAGATGCGCAAGACGATCGCCAAGCGCCTTCAAAGCGTGTGGCAATCGACGCCGCATTTCACGCTGACCATGGATATCGACATGGCGGCGGCGATGGCCAAGCGAAAAGAAATCAACGCCGGGCTCAAGGCCGCCAATATCAACGCCAAGGTCTCGGTCAACGATATGATCGTCAAGGCGTGCGCGGTCGCGCTGCAGGAGTACCCGGCGATGAACGTCTCGTACCAAGACGACCATCTGCTGCAATTTGACGAGGTGCATGTCGGCGTGGCCGTGGCTATCGAAGAGGGCCTGATTACGCCGACTATCCGCTTCGCCAATGAGAAGGGTCTGCGCAAGATCTCCGAAGAGGTCCGTGAGCTCGCCGGGCGCGCGCAGGATAAGAAGCTTAAGCCCGAAGAATATACCGGCGGCACCTTCACGGTGAGCAACCTCGGCATGTTCGGCATCGACCATTTCATGGCGATCATCAACCCGCCCCAGGCCGGTATTCTGGCGTGTGGTGCGGTCAAGAAGACGCCGGTGGTCAACGACGACGGCGAGCTTGAGGTGGGCACGCGCATGAAGGTCACGCTGTCGTGTGACCACCGCGCGGTGGACGGCGCCACGGGCGCTGAATTCCTCACCCACGTCAAGCGTTTGCTCGAGACGCCGTTGCTGCTGATGGTATGACCCGCTCCTTCTGAATAGCACCCGGCGGCTTCGGCCGTCGGGTGCACGGCATCAAAAAAGGCCGGTGAGTGTCAAAACTCACCGGCCTTTTTTTAATGTCGATTCTTCCGGGAAATTCGGTCGATATTAGCGACAGGTCGCCGGCGGGCATTGGCCGTCGATGCGGCTCCAGACGGGCATCTGGCGCGCCATGTCCAGGGTCGCGTCGCACTGGGCCTGGGCGAGCTTTTTGGCCACGGAGGCCTGTTTCTGGGTGCCCCAGCCGCAGATAATGTCTTCATCGCCCGCGGCGCAATCGCCCGAAAGAGGGCAGATCTTGACGCAGGAGAAGCATTGGGGCGCCTCGGGGGATTTGGGCGGCGCGGGCCGGGTTTTCGGCGGCGTGGGCTTCACGACAGCCGCCAATTCGCCGCGCGGGGCAACCTCGACCTTCGGCTCGTCGGGGGGCGTGATCGCCGGGGCTTTTTCGGGTTTGACCATCGGCGGTATAACCTTGGCCGCCGGCGTCGGAGGGGCTTCGGGGCGCGGCGGTTCTTCGGCGCGAATTTCGGGCTTGGCGGTTTCGGTTGGCGCCGTTGGCGCCACTGGCGCTGGCTTGTCGATGGCCAGGGCCGGTGTGTCCTGGGCCGCCGGCTGCTCGGGTAATTCTTCGGCAATGGCGGGGTCGGTGGGCTGGTCGGGCTCGATGACGCCCTGGGCCTCGACGCGCTCGGCTTCGGCGGGTGTGCCGCGCACGAAGAAGGGATCTTCTTCGGCCGAGGGCGGGGCGCCGACGATGCGCTCGGGTTCTCTCTGGGTTTGTTGGGCGGTTGTGCCGCAGCCCGCAAGATACGCGAGGCAGAGCAGGCAGCTCAGGGCGACCAGCCAGGGCCGAACCCGCTGGCTCGCGTGGGCGCTGGTGTGATGCGGCGTGATGTCGATGTCGGCGGAACTGGGCTTCATTCTGCGGCGTCCTCGATATCGCGAAAGGCCCAGAGGTGGCCTGCGAGAAAGTTGATCCCCATCCCAACGATGATGCCGCTGAGGACCGCGAGGGTCGGGGAGATATCTACGCTTTGACCGGCGCCGCCCAGCGCCGCCGGCAGGTCGAGCTGGATTGGGCCCAGCAGATAGTGGTTCATCGCCCAGGCCACGGCCAATTGAACCCCGGCGGCGGCGGCGGCGCTGATATAATATTTTCCCACACGCGCGAACCAGTCGCGGCGACGCGCGCCTTTTTTGCGGTCGCCCCAGGTCCAGGCGTCATTTAGGAGGAAATTAGTGAAGATGCTCAGCGCGATACCGGCGGCATTGGCGAGCGAAAAAGGGAAGGCGCCCAGGCGAAATAGCGCCTCGAAGACCACCAGGTTGACGAAGACGCCGCTGACCCCGACGAGCCCAAATTTGACCAGGCGCTTGACCCGCGCGACGGTCAAAAAGGTGATGCCCAAAAGGGCGCGATCCGCCACAAGCGGCTCGTTGCCGGGGTAATCGACTCTGTTTTCGGATCGCAGATTAGACAAAGATGGTTTGGTAGGGCGCGTGGGGCACAAAGCCCACCTTGCGATATACGCGGTGAGCAGCTTCGTTGTCGTCGTTCACATAGAGCGTGACTCTTCGGGCCCCACCCTCGAATAACTGCTTGCAGATGTCAAATAACGCGGCGGTCGCGATGCCTTTTTGCCGGCAAATCGGGTCGGTATACACGCCCGAGACCTGCGCGCCGAAGCGCGAGTGGGCCGACAGCTCTGCCTTAAACAGCAGGCGGCGGTGCGCGTCGAAGTGCACGTAGCAGCGCCCGTTGCTGATGCGATGGGCGACGTGGCGGCGAAAGGCGTCGGGATCGTCTTCGAGCGGGTCGATATTTGTCTCCTCGCGGTGCATGCGCACGCTGGCGAGGAAGACGGCGTCGATCTCGTCGAGTCGGGCGAGGCGCGGGTGCACGCCGGCGGCGGCGCGCTCGGGCAGGGTGTTGCAATAGTTCCAGCGGTGGCGCTCGAGGGTGTAGAGCATCTGAGCGCGGTGGGTTTGGGCCTGGAGCGGGGCCGGTGGGTCCTCGAGGTGTGCGTCGGCGTGGGCGTAGCCTCGCCAGAACGCATCGACGCTCGGGGTGTCCGAGACCAGGTGGTCCAGGTGGACCTCTTGGCCGCGCACCCAGCGCCCGAGCGCCTCGGCCGCGCCGGCTTCTGGGCTATGAACCAGCAGCAGGCTTCGCCCCACCAGCAGCGCCACGCCGGCCAGCCTTCCCCGGGTGGTGCGCACGCCCAAAAAGACGAAGGCGTCGGCTTTTCGGGGGGAGTCGATGCCGTAATTCTCCAGCCAGCTCAACTGGAAGAGGTTCAGCGGAATGTCGACGCTCAAGAAGGCCATCGCCTCGGCCGTGCTGTCCTCGGTGAGGACCTCGGGCGGGGCATATTGCGGCGCGGTGATATGCTGAATGGCCATAAGCAGATCTTGAGCGGGTAAAAGCAATAAAAAAACCGACCGCCAGAGGCAATCGGTTTTTTCAACACACTTATTTGACGAAATCAAGACGCCGAAGAAGCGTGCAATGCGTCCAGGCTATATGCCTGTCAACAGCTTTAAATTAAAGCTGAATGACGTTGGCAGCCTTCGGTCCTTTCGGTCCCGGCTCGACTTCGAATTCGACGGCCGCATCTTCTGCGATCGTCTTGAAGCCGCTTTGCGACAACGCACTGAAGTGAAGGAATACGTCTTCGCCGCCGTCATCGCGCTCGATAAAACCGTAACCTTTGTCTTCGTTAAACCACTTCACTCGACCTTGAATTTTCTGCGACATTCTGTCCTCTTGTGCTCAAACTAATTATACGTGATTGATCCTGCTGGCGTTCTAATGAACGTCGCACAACCCATGAAAAAGACGTCCGCCCTTACGAACGTCAATCTCTTAGTTCAGACTCAGCGTCTCAAAAGAGAGGGTATTTATTTGGCAAATGAATACGGGAAGGTGAGAAGGTATTGCACTCCAAAAACTTCCAAACAAATGCATAAATAAAAATCAAACTCCGAGATGCTTCAACCGTTCTTCGAGATTTCATGATGAGATTCATCTCACCAATGAGTTTAGCAATATCAGCTTCCGAAAGGGAATGCAATAGGGGTAAAAAGGTTGAGCAACTTCGGCCAAACACGGCTGGGAGGTTACGCGGGGCGCATTAGGACTCTTCGCGGGCCAGGGGCTGGTGAATTTTCCAGGAGCCGTAGGGCGGAAGTTCCTCGAGGGCGCGCGCCATATATCGCGAGTCGGCCTCGAGCTCATTGCGCGCCGAGGCGATGATGCCCTTGAGGCGCGAATAGCTATTGACCAGGATATGCAGGGGGTTTGGCGGGGTGCGGAAGGTCGTGTGGAAGTCGGCGTAGGGCTGGTTGGTGATGACGCCCAGGCGCGCGATCTGCTGGATCGGGATCCACAGCAGGTTTCGCCCGCGGGCGACCGGGGCGAAGGGGTCGAAGGCGGCGATGAGCGCGTTTCGTGTGCCGATGCTGCCGGATTGGACCGACTCCCAGGCGACCTGGGAGGGGACGTTATTGATGACGCCGCCGTCGCATAGGCGCAGCAGATTATCGCGCTCGAAGAGGTCGTTGAGCGGATTGATGGTGGCGGGATCGTCGTGAAAAATATCGTAATGCAGCAGGCCCGGCACCGCGCAGGAGAACCCGAGCGCCTCGACCACCGGAAAATCGCGGGTGAGCGCGTCGCGGCCGAAGACGATCTCGTTGAGGAAGCGCGGATTCTTGCTGAGTTGGCGCAGCGCTTTGAAAAATAATTTCAGCTTCCGGGTGGTCTCCAGCGGGGACATCCCGTTGGGGCGCACGATGCCTTCGTCCTGGCGGTACTCGTCCTCGTCGATCTCATAGCCGCGGGCGATGCCGCAGACCACGATCTCAAATTTGATCGGCAACTCCGAGAAAGAGATCACCGGCTTGCCCAGCAGGTCCTGGAAGATCTGGCGGCCGATGCGCATCAGGTTCATATGGAAGGCGCCGGGGAAGCCGTAGCGCGAATGCCCGGTGAAGGGGCGAAAGATCTCGTTATAATTGAGTGACTTAGGCAGGGCGAGGGCGGCCGCGACCGGGTCGTAGGTCTTATCGATGGCGCGCAATAGGCCCATGATGGCGCCCATGGAGCTGCCGACGATGAGCTCAGGGGCGACGCCCAATTCCTTAAAGAGCGAGAAGACGCCCAGGTGCGACAGCCCCGCGCCGCCGCCGCCGCCGAGCACCATGACCAACTTCTTCTGGCGAAGCTCGGCGTCCAGGTGTTCGGGGCCAAAGTCGGAGACGTGGCGGGCGAGGAGTTTCTCGCGGGTGCGCTCGACGCGCAGGGAGAGCACCGGGGCGAGCTCGCGAAGCGAGCCTACTTCGGGCTCGGCGTCCTCGGGTAGCAGCGGCACCAGGGACTCGATCATCCAGCGGCGCAGGCCGTTGACCTCTTCCTTCAGGCTGATGTCCTGGCCTTCGGGGGTGCGGAAGAGGTTGACCTGGGCGAGGTTGAGCGCATAGCGAAACAGCGCCTCATCCCGCGCGTGGAATACGCGGGGATGGTCGACCACCAGCGAGATAAAGCGGCGCTCGAAGGCTTTTAGTTCGCGGATGCGGACAAAATGTCGGCCGAAACGGCTCAATCTTGGCTCGTGACAGGAGGGGGTTAAACCCGGGAGTCCCCCGGGGACCCCGGATTATAACACAGGTAATACGCCGCGGCGAACCATTGAAGACGGCGTGGTTTAGCTCTTGAGGAAGGAGAAGAGTCCCTTCTTCTTGCCGTCGGCGGATTCTTCGCCGGGCTGAATGGGCCGCTGCTTGGCGACGTTTTCGGCCAGGGCGAGGAAGCTCTTGGCGGCCGGGCTGTCGGGAGCGGAGGCCACGACCGGGCTGCCCTCGTCGCCGCCGGAGCGCACCGCCGGGTCCAGCGGGATCGAGGCGAGCACGGTGGTGTCCAGGCGTTTGGCCTCTTCCTCGACGCCGCCGTCGCCGAAGATCTTGAAGACTTCGCCGGTGGGGGTAACGAACTCGGACATATTCTCGACGATGCCGAGCACGTCGATATTAAGGGTGCGGAACATCTCGAGGCCGCGCGCCGCGTCGATCAGGGCGAGCTTGGAGGGCGTGGTGACGATGACCGCGCCGTCGACCGGGACGGTCTGGGCCAGGGCGAGCTGGGCGTCACCGGTTCCCGGGGGCATATCGATGATGAGGTAGTCAAGCCCGCTCCAGTCCACGTCGCGCAAGAACTGACGGATAATCCCGGTGACGATCGGTCCTCGCCAGATAACCGGGGTGTCGTCTTCCATCAAGAAGCCCAGGCTCATGATGCGCAGTCCCTGGGTCTGCAGCGGCACGATCTGGCGCTCGGAGACGCTCGGGCGGCTCATCAACCCGAGCAGGGTCGGCAGGCTGGGGCCGTAGATGTCGATGTCGAGCACGCCGACGCGGTAGCCGAGGTCGCGCAGTCCCAGCGCGAGGTTCACGGCGACCGTCGATTTGCCGACGCCGCCTTTTCCCGAGGCCACGGCGATGACTTTGCCCACGCCCTGGATCGGCTCGGCTTGCGGGATGGCGGCGGCTTTGGGCTTGGCGGCGGCGGGTTGTTTGGGCTCGGGGAGCGGGTCGGCGTTTTTCTGTTGAGCCACGGCTTTAGGCGTGGTCAGCTTGACCTTGACCTCGTTGACCCCGGCGATCTCTTCGACCTTATTATAGATCGAGTCTTCCAGGCTGAAGCGCTCTTCGCGGGTTCGGCCCAATTCGACCAGGACCGTGATGTCGACCACGCCGCTTTGCACGTCGACCTGTTCGATCATATGCGCGTCGAGCAGGTTTTTGCCCTGCGTGGGGTCTTCGATGGCCTCGAGGACCGCGATAACTTCACCTTTAATCGAGAAATCGTCTTTCATATATTTTGGCTCCTACGAGGCAAAATGCCGCGAATTCGTTGGTAGTGACCCCCCGGATCGCTATGGCCTTACTGCAAACGAGCGCAGATTGGCAAGCGATATGGCGGGCCCCAATTGAAGCGGCAAAAATTGCACGTAATGGGTTTATTTTTTGTCTTTTTGGGCGGCGACGCACTCAGGATTATGGCATTCGGCGTAGAGTTCGAGTTTTTTGCGCCGCAGCGTAAAACCGATCTCCTCGGCGATTTCCTGGATGCGGGTGTTGATGATGTCGTCGCTAAACTCGGCGATCTTGCGGCAATTGACGCAGATAATATGGTCGTGGCCGGGGTCCTGGTCGAAGATCGGGTCGTAGCGGGTTTGGCCGTCACCGAAGTCTTTGGGCAGCGCGAGGTCCTGCTCGACCAGCAGCTTGAGCGTGCGGTAGACCGTGGCGTAGCCGATGCGCGGCTGGATTTCGCGCACCTCATCGAGCAGCTCGTCGGCGGTGATGTGTTTGTCGAGGGTAAAAAAGAGCTCGACGATGACGTCTCGCTGCCGGGTCGACTTGAGACCGGCGTCTCGCAGGCGCTGATGGAATGCCTCCATCGCGGCTTTGAGTTCCTCGGGGGTGTGACCTGAATGTGTGTCGTTCGGGCTGGCCATCGTGTCCTCGTCCTGAAGACTGAGAGATAAGGCGCGCGGACTGCCTTGTTGATATGCGTTTTGGGTGGCGCGCTGATATTTTGAGCGCGCTGGCCCGGCAACTGTAGTGCAGAGCGGTGAGGAGAACAACCGCGTATCTTGGGGCCGGGGTCGATATTATCGCGGGCATAAAGAAACCGGCGCGAGAAATGTCGCGCCGGTTTCTATATTTGCGCGGCTCACCAAGTATCGGCAGAGCCAGGCAGCTTAAGCAAGCGTCAACGGCTTACTCAGCGGCTTCTTCGACCTTTTCGGCGCCTTCTTCAGCACCTTCTTTGACTTCTTCAGCGCCTTCTTCGACAGCTTCAGCGCCTTCTTCGGCTTTCTCTTCAGCGCCTTCTTTGACTTCTTCAGCGCCTTCTTTGACAGCTTCAGCGCCTTCTTCGACTTTCTCTTCGGCCTTTTCGGCGGCGGCTTCGGTGTTCTCGGCGGCGGCTTCGGTGTTGGCATCTTCAGCTTTGTCGCAAGCGACGGTTCCAGCGGCGAAGAAGCCAACCAACATGATAGCAATAAGTTTACGCATGACTTTCCTTTCGTGGTGTAGTGTCTTGATCCTTCCACACATCTTCATGGTTCTGTGTGAGCCATGTAGTTAGACGCGGGGAGGTGACATTGTCAAGAAATTGGTTTCACAAAGTTGAACCAACCTTTCATTCAAACAACCCAAGCCACATTTGTGTCCTGATGTCCGGGGCGCGAATTATAATGGGTCGGGGAGGTTGTCAAGAAGGGCCCGGGCTAACTAGTGTGTGCGAAGCGCCGGCCGGTGGCGAATCGGCGGGGCGCTTTGGCGCGAACCGTGTGCAGTAATTTAGACTATGGCCATAAGGATTTCACCGTGATTGTCGGAAGTTACCGTATCGGGCGCGTATTGGCCCACGGAGGCATGGCCACAGTGTATCGGGGGGTCTATCGCCCCACGGGGATGCCCGTGGCCATCAAGGTGCTCAGCGAAGAGAGCGCGGCGGATGAGGTGTTGGTGCACCGGATGCACCAGGAGGCGCGGATTCAGAATGTGCTGGGGCGCCAGCACCCGGGCATCGTCACCTGTTATGAGGAGATCGAGGTCGAGGGCCGCCCGGCGATGGTGCTCGAGTTTGTGCCGGGGCGCTCGGTGATGGACGTCATCGACGACGAGGGCCCCTTCGAGGCGGTCGCCGCGATCGATGTGATCCTGGGCGTCCTCGCCGCGCTCGCCCACGCGCACGCCCAGGGGATTGTGCACCGGGATGTGAAGAGCGAGAATATCCTGCTGACCCCGCAGGGGACGGTGAAGCTGACCGACTTCGGGGTGGCGCGGGCGGAGATTGGGCGGCGCAACGCGCGCATCACCGACTCGCGCGACCTGGTGGGGACCATGGTTTATATGGCGCCCGAGCAGCTCACCAGCCCGCGCACCGTCGACCACCGCGCGGACCTCTACGGGGTCGGCGTCACCCTCTATGAGATGCTCACCGGGGAGGTGCCGCTCGACGGCGATGAGGGGTATCCGCTGATGAAGCGCATCGAGATGGAGATGCCCAAAGACCCGCGCCGCTTTGCGCCGGGGTTGCACCCGGACCTGGCGGAGGTGGTGATGACGACCCTGCAAAAGGACCCGGGTGATCGGTATTTTTCGGCCGGAGAGTTGGACGCCGCGCTGCGGCGCTGCCGGCGCATCCTGACCCTGGGCGACGCCGAGGCCAAGCCGCCGGCGCCGGGGCAAAAGCGGCGCGAGAAGAGCTGGTTTTACGAGCCATCCGAGCCGCGCCCGCTGCCGGAGCCGCGCTCCTTCGGGTCGGTGCAGGACCTGTCGGGGAGCCTGGCGCCGGGGCAAATTATCCTGCGCCGCGCGGGCCTGAAGATCGGGCGAAACGCGTCGCGCTGCGATTTGATCGTTCCCGACGACGAGGTCGCCGAGGAGCATGTGCTGGTCTTGCCCCTGGAGAGCGGTGAGATTCTGCTGGTCGATCTGCTCAGCGGCGGCCGGACCACGCTCAACGGGGAGCCGGTGCAGCGCGCCGCGCTGGAAGCGGGGGATTATTTTGAATTATCCGACCGATGGAAGTTTCGCTTTACGCGCTGACTTTTTAATCAGTCGCCTCGCAGTGTAGTTTTTGAGGATTTGGAGGTTTTTGTGCCGAACGAGAAGAGCTTCGATGTGGAAAACGCCGGTGTGAAGAAGCCCGAAACGAATAAGTCACAGTCGCGCCCGAAGCGGCTGGCGGTCTTGGCCAGCGGGGGGCCGGCGCCCGGGATTAACTCGGTCATCAGCGCGGTGACTATCGAGGCGATTAACCGCGGCTGGGAAGTGCTCGGCGTCAAAGATGGCTACCGAGGGCTGGTCGACGACGATATGAAGCAGCTGTCGCGCGAAGATGTCGATTGGATCCATTTTCGCGGCGGGGCGGTGCTCGGGATGTCGCGCACCAGCCCGGTGCAGGGCGATAATCTTGAGAAAATTGTCGCGACGATCAAACGCCGCGGCATCGACTTCCTGGTGACCATCGGCGGCGACGGCACGGCGTTTGGGGCGAGCTTTATCGCCGCTGAGACCGGCGGTGTGTTGCGCTGCGCGCATGTGCCAAAGACCATTGATAACGACCTGCCGCTGCCCGAGGGGGTGCCGAGTTTTGGCTATACCACCGCGTGCCATGTGGGCGTAGGGATGGTGCAGAATCTTATCATCGACGCGCAGACGACCCGCCGCTGGCACCTGGTGACGACGATGGGCCGCCAGGCCGGGCACCTGGCCATCGGGATTGGCAAGGCCTCCGGGGCGCACCTGACGCTTATCCCCGAGGAGTTCGGCATCGACGGGGCGACGGTTGATAAATTCGTCTCGATCATCGAAGGCGCCGTGATTAAGGGGCGCGCCGAGGGGCGCCATTGGGGCCTGGCGGTCATCGGCGAGGGGTTAGTCGGGGCCCTGAAGGCCTCGGAGTTGGAGAAACTCCCGGACGCCGGGCGCGACAGCTTCGGCAATATCCGCCTGGCCAACGTCGCGTTGGGCACCATCTTATGTGACCAGGTGACCCGGCGCCTCGCCGAGCGCGGCATCGACGTGGCGATGCGCGAAATTAAGCTCGGCTATGAACTTCGCTGCGCCGACCCGGTGCCCTTCGACATCGAATATACCCGCGACCTCGGCTACGGGGCGGTGCGCTTTTTGGCCGACGGGGGCACCAACGCCATCGTCGTGGTCGACCATAAGAAGCGTACATATGTTCCATTTGAGCATATGCGCGACCCAAAGACCGGACGGCCGCGGGTGCGCAACGTCGATATTAACTCGGAGAATTACCACGTCGCGCGCCGCTATATGCAGCGGCTGGGGCGGCGAGATTTCGCCGACCCGCAGCAGCTCGCGCGGCTCGCGGCGGCCGCAAATACCACGCCCGAGGCATTTAAGTCCGAGTTCGAGCGGCTGGTGTGCGGGGAGCCCATGGACTTCGACGGGCCGGGCGAGAAGCGTGAGCTAAAATTAAATTAGATCCAAACGCGTCCCAGGGCGTTTGCACCCCTGGATGAACGGTTGTCCAAAGACGCCGCGCATTCTATAGTTAAGAAGCTTGGGATGGCGCGTCGGTAACGCGCAAAACAAAACGCAACGGAGATTATCGTGTCAAATAATGAAAGTTGGGCTAGTGACGACGATGCCAATGACTTGCTCGCCGGCATTTTCGATGAGACCGCCGAAGAAGCGGCCATAGAACAACGACGTCTTGACGCGGAGTTAAAGGCCCGAGAAGAGGCCGAGCGGCTCGCTAAAGAGGAAGAAGCGGCGCGTCGGCGCGCGGAGGCCGAGGCGCGCATCACCGCCGAGATGGACCGACAGGGCGACCTTGAGCAGAGGCGTACCCTGCGCATGGAGGCGCTTCGGGTCGAGGACCTCAAAGCCAAGGGCGAGTGGGTCGATGAGGCGGCCGAGGCTGCGAAGGCGGCCGAGGCCGAAGCCGCGCTCAGGAGGCAGGAAGAGCAAGCGCGTCAGGCGAAGCTCGCCGCGCAGGCGCCGACGCCCGAGCAGCAGGCGGTTGCCCAGGCCGCGCAGGCCCAGGCTGCGCCGCAGCCCCAGAAATCCAAGACGCTGGGCATCGTGCTCGGCGTGGCGGTGCTGCTGGTGCTGGGTCTGGGTGGCGCGATTTTCGCCATGACCCAGGGCGCCTATGAGGTCGATAAGACGCCGTATCCCAAGGTGGTCTTTCAGCCCCAGGAGCAGGAAGTTCGGCTGGTCACCATGGGCTTTACGCCGATTCCCAAGGTTGAGGAAAAGGTCGAGCCGGAGCCTGAGAAGAAGGCGCCCGCGCGTCGCAGCACCTCAAGACGTCGCGCAGCACCCGCGAAGAAGACCACCAAGGCGAAGAAGAAACCCGGTCTGAAGCTTGACCTGAGCGGGACCGACCCGTTCGGCGATGGTTTCTAATCCGCGCCCATAAAAGGCATCCGACCGGATGCGCCAAAAACCCTCGACGCCCCGGGCGTCGAGGGTTTTTGTGTTTAGAGCGATGCGCTCGGAGAGGGGCGGGACGAATGGTCGGGGAGCGGGACGCTCGGGGATAACTTCACGAAGAGGGCGTCGAGGAAGTCTTGCACCTGGCCGGTGTCTCGCAGGCAATATTCGGCGGCGCTGGGGCTCGGCGTGGCCTGCACCACGATCGTGACGCCGTCGGGGCGCAGCGCGCGGAAGGCATCTTCGTCGGTGGTGTCGTCGCCGATATAAATGGCGAGCGGGTCTTGGCCGCGTGAATTGGGACCGTAGGTGAGTATCCATCGCACCGCCGAGCCCTTATCCCAGTCGATATCCGGGCGGATGTCGTAGATCTTTTTGCCGGCGGTGACCCGGAACCCGGGGAATTCCCGAAGCACCCAGTCCAGGTGTTTGCTGATGGTCGGCAGGTCCTGGTCGGCGACCTGGCGAAAATGCAGGCCGACGCCGAAGGGCTTTCGCTCGACCAATGCGCCCTCAATGCGCCCGGTGCGCAGGCGCAATTCAGACTCGACGCGCGCAATAGTGGGCATGAAGTCGCGCCCCTTTTCGAGCGAGAGCCCCTCAAAGGCGGCGGGTCTGTGCGCGCCGCTGGGGGCGCGGGATGCCCCTGTGATTTCGAGGCCGTGGCTGCCCGCGTAGGCGACGGTGTCGAGCCCGACGCGCGCGCGGACGTCGGCCAGGGCGCGACCGCTGACCACCGCCACGTCGCAGACCCCGGCCAGGGCGCGCAGGCGCTGGCGCATCGCGTCGCCCAGTTCGGCCAGATGCGGCTTCGGGGCGATTGGCGTGAGCGTGCCGTCATAGTCGACAAAGAGCGCGACCTCCCGCGAGCCGATGCGCTCAAAGATCTCATCGATGGCCTGCACGGCGGACTTTCGTGGATTCATGCTCATTGCCCTCTATTCCCCGCGCGGTCGCCCGGGGTCCCTGGAAAAATCGTGATGAGCCCCGTCGCAAATCTAGTCGGCGCGCCTATTATTTGTCGGCGCGCTCCGGGAGCGCTGATGGATACCCAATAGCTTCGGCACAGGGCGTGACATTTCAACCAAAGTTTTTGATACTTGGCGGCGCGCCAAACCCCGCGCTCCAAAGCGGCCGGTTGAAATTGTTCTCGCCGCGCGCGTGTTATCGGGTTGTGTGCGCTGACCGGGTTTTTGCGATAAAAGGTAGGGGCCCCTGGCCAATGAGCTGGCGCAGTTCGAACTTCCACTAAATAGGTCTTGAATATGAATGTATTGATGTCGAAAACGCTTGTGACCCGCCTGCAACTTGTGATTCTGAGCCTCGCGATGCTCGGCTTTGCCTCCGGTTGCGCGACCGGCGTGGGCGGGAAGGCCACCAACACCGCGGCCAATGTGCTGCTGCCGGCGGCCGAAGAAGAGAAGCTGGGCGACCAGATGCGCGGCCAGGTGCGCGCGGAGTTCACGATTTTGGATAACCCCGAAATCCAGGGCTATATCAGGGAGCTGGGCGCCAAGATTGTGCGCGCCTCGGGCAATCAACCCCGCGGCATCTCCTATACCTTTGATGTCATCGACGGCAACGAAATCAACGCATTCACCACGCCCGGCGGCGATATCTATATCTACACCGGTTTGATCAAGGCGGCCGAGAACGAGGCGGAGCTCATCGGCGTCATCGCCCACGAGGTCGCGCACGTGACTAACCGCCATATCGCCGAGAAGTTGGTCGCCAGCTACGGCCTGCAGACCGTGTTGGACATGGCGCTGGGGCAGAACGCGGGCACCCTGACCCAGCTGGGCGCGACGCTGGGCGCCCAGGGGTATTTGCTGAAATACGGGCGAGACCAGGAGTCTGAGGCGGACCGCGACGGGCTCAATTATATGGTGCGCGCCGGGTATGACCCGAACGGATTCGTGACGTTTTTCAAGAAGTTAGAGGCCCGAGGCGGCGGCGGCATCGAGATGCTCTCGAGTCACCCCCTGCCCAAGAGCCGCATCGACCAGGCCCGCGCGATTATCCGTAAAATGGGCAACACCCCGGATAATCTGGGGACGGCGCGCTTGCAGGAAATGAAGAAAAAGTTGTAAGCCGCCTGTTGTCAGCGGCGAGCGCCTGGCTCAAAACCGCTCGCCATGCGCCCCGGGAAGTGATTCGGACAGCGTTCCTTTTGGATTCTTGCTTGAGAAATCACCTGAACCGTGGCATGACACGCAGGAAGTTCACCTTACTTCGAAATGTAGTAATCATTTATTTACGCCAAAAATGGAGGTATCACCATGGCAGCCGAAGAGTATATTGCAGCAATGAAAGCCCTGAAAGAAGCCGAAGAAAGCGGAGACATCGCCGCGGCATATGCTGGCACCAACAAAGCTGCCACGACCCGCGTTCGCAAAGCGTTCCTGCAGGCTAAAAAGGCGTTCCACACCTCGCGTCAAGAGATTCAGGCTATCAAAGCTGAAGAGACCGACGCAGTCAAAGACCTCCCGGTCTTCTTTGACGTCGCCGAGTAAGTCGACATCCTGGGCTCCTCTTTATAGGCGCTCATTTTGATCGAAAAAAGACCCGTCAGCCTTTCGTGGCTGACGGGTCTTTTGTGTGTGTGTGGCGCGGCCTAAGATTAGAATTCGAAACCGATATTGGCTCCAACCTTCCAGGTGTCCAGGCCGGTGTCGTCATTCCCGATATCCGAGCGAATCAAATCGTCATCGAACGCGGGTCGGTAGGTGCCTCGAACGTCGGCGATAAAGCCGTTGAAGCTATAGCCAAGTCCCACGCCGAGCGGGACCTCGAGGACGTTATCCGAGTCTTCCAGACTCGATGTGTTCACGTCGGTGTTGCTGACCGCGTAGTGCTTCCAGCCGGCGCCGGCGACCAGATAGGGTTTAATCGCGGTGTTGGTCAGGTTGAGTCGCAGGTTGGCCTCGGCGCCGTTTGAGACCAGCGCGGCGTTATCGTCGACTCCGAAGGTGTCGAGGCGGTTGGCCGTACCGACGTAGGCTGCCTCGAGGGCCAGCGGAGTTTTGGTGCCGAAGGTCGCTCGCGCCTCCCAGCCACCACCGGTATGCAGGTTATCGCGCATATTCGAGTTGGTAAATCCGACCACGCCACCACCGACCGTCAGGCCCATGCCAAACGGCGTCAGGGTGCTGTCCTGATTGGGCGTCACCAGCGGGTCGGGTTCCATATAGGGGTCGTCAATCGCCATGGGTTCGACGTTTGGATCGGCGTAATCGCGCTCCAGGTCGAACTCATCGTCCTCCATCAGATCGTTGGGCTGCTGGATGCTCGGGTCTTCCTGGATTGGCGGGTCATAGTCCTGCGCTGCGACTGGTCCAGCCACCAGCAGCATGCCGATGGCAACCATGAGTCCTAAGAGTTTATATTGCTTCATGAGCCTCTCCTGTGGATGTTATCGTGAATCGCGTCCACGAGGCCTAGCAGTTGAAGCGAGATGACCCCCCGGCATGTGGACGACCGGCGAACGAGCGAAATAGATCGCGTCGCGAGCTGGCCTGCGCGGGGGCTCTTTCAGCAACTCTCGCCCGACAAAAACACTGTCTTTGTCGGCGCCCCAAAAGGTGAAGGCCTTGCCATATCATCGCTTGATCCTAGCGACGAATTCAGTGAGTAAAGTAGAGCTGGATTGGGCAAGGTCAAGCCGCTGAGTGAGATTGGTTTTCGATATATGTTCTTATATTTCAATGACTTAAGCGTTCGGTGTGTCTTCGCTCGGTTGGCATTGCGGCCATAAGGAGTGGAGCATTTCGACGTCCTCGGCGCTGATCTCTCGGCTTAAATTCCCGTGATTCATGATCGATGGGCGCGCTGCCGCGTCGATATGATGCAGGCCAAACGCGTGGCCTAATTCGTGGGCCGCGGTGATGGTGCGCTCGCGCGCGTTCAACTTCTGATTGACCGTCACGGTGCCCAGGTCCTGGCTATAAAAGCCGTGCATAAAGGGGGCGCCGTCTTCGAAATAGACGGGGATCTGGGCCTCAATGTCGGCGCCGTCGCGCACCAGCTTGAGCCCGGCGGCCTGATTCCACATGGCGATGGCGGCGTCCAGACTCTCGAGCTGCTCGGGGCGTGTGCCGGCTTGCGCGACGATCGCCAGCGGCTCACAGGGGTTAAAGACGGTGTCGAATGGGGCGTCGCTGGCCGCGTCGCCGCAGCCGCTGAGCGCGGCTAACCCCAGCGCGATGAGGGCGGCGAGTGAGCAGTGGATATGACGGGGCGAGCGGAAGGACAAAGAATAACGGTTCAGCATAGATGGTACAGCCTGATTAATGCGGGGGTTCTATCGGGTAGGTAGTGCGCATTGCTTCAGAGTAGAAGCGTTGCGTTGCGGGATTCTATAATGATTTCAGTGGTTTGTGAAGTGGTGCGGGCTCGGTGGGGGCCGGCGCCGCGTATAAAAGAAGAGGGCCGGGGATCATCCCCGGCCCTCTTTGGATGGGGCAATCGCGGTCAGATGCAGGGGCGTCTGGACTAGTTGAGTTCGTCGTAGCTGCGTTCCTGGTGGAGAATCGAGTGACCCTTGCCGATGGGCAGCTTCTCGCGCACCTGGTCACGGACCTGCTCGCGCATCTCTTTGCCGCGCTTGGGCGCCAAAAAGATGCCCACCGCGCTGCCGGCCACCAGCCCCAGGGTGAAGAAGCCGGCCCACCCCAGGGCGCGTTGGGTGTTGTATTTGGTGCGCCGCTGCAACCCCGCCTGCTGCAGAATCGCGTCGAAGTCCCGGGGGGCGTTGATGCGGCCAATCGCGCGCTTGAATGACGATACCGATGGATTTTTCATGGGAAACTCCCTCTAAAAGTTGGGCTCGAAGAGTTGGGGGGGAACTAGAAATCGCCCGCCACACCCGGCCAAGGCGCGGGGAGCGAATGAGGCCAAAAGCTCGCCACTCACCCAAAGCTCAACGCCGCTGTGGGCAGGTCAATTGAATCGGGGCGTCGCCCCGACTCGCCGCCCGCGCGTGGGGCGTCGGGCGATTTAGGGGATTGATGAAACGGCGGGCGGAGATAGGTTTAGGGGTACGGGAATTTTTGATGCACCCACGCGCACCGCCGCCGAATCCATCACCATAGAGGGGAGAAGATGCTCGATCTTGAGCGAAGAGAGCCCGTTTGGCAGGCCTTGGCCGCGCTTTTTGGCGACGGTCGCCTCGACGACGCCCGGGTGCGTAAGATCGCCCATACGCTGAAGAATTCGGGCTATAGCGCCGCGCAATTGCGCGAGATCTATACCGACGAGGTCGCGCCGGTGTGCTACGAGCACCTGGTGCAATTGGGCAGCGGCGGGTTCTGCTATCTGGGGGTGTATAACGCGCCGCGCGACCTTGATAGTTTCGCGGGCTGCTCGGCCGACTCGCGCTGGCTGGTGCGCGCGATCATCGAATATATTCGGCGCAATAAGATGCGCCCGAGCTGGTGGCCGTTTCGCAGCATTTCGGCCCACCTGGGCCAGGCGATGACGCGCCGGGAGTGGGCGCGGGTGATGCAGGTGTTCTTCCGGCTGCGCAACGACCCGTGGACGCTGACCCAGACGCTGCAATCGAGCAGCGACGTCGCCACCATCGTGCACACGCTGGAGAACCTGTCGCTGCTCGAAGAAGACGCCACCCCGGCGCTGGCGAATATCGCGCAACTGCTCAATCACCTGGATTTTCGGGTGCGCGCGGCGGCCATCGACACCGCGGCCCATGTGCTCAAAGAGCGCGCGCTTGGCGCGGTGGTCGCCTTGCTTCATGACCCCAGCCCGACCGTAAAATCCGCGGCGATGGGCGCGCTTCGCCGGGTCCTCGACTCCCTGGAGGAGCCGCGCCAAAACGGCACCAACGGCTGGCTTCGCCCGTCGCCGAATATGCCGCTCTTCGAGCATATCGCCCACCAGGCCCTGGGCAGCATCTGCGCGCACCTCAGCGAGGGCAAGAGCATCGACCGCCTCAACGCCGCGCGGGTGATCGTGCACCTGGGTAGCGCCGCCCGCGGCGCCGAGCACGCGCTGATCGCGAATTTCGGGGACCGCAACGAGGCGGTGCGCCGCGCCATCGCCGACGCGTTTGTGGTGCTCAAATTGCCCGCCGAGCCGACGCTATGCGTGCTGCGGCGCTCGATCTTCGACGACTCCCCGCGGGTGCGCCAGACCGCCGCCCTGTGCCTGGGCCGCCTGCTGGCCACCGGCGACCAGCGCTACTATTCGGCGCTGCACGCCCTGGAGCGCGCGCTCACCGACTCCTCGACGCCGGTGTGCGAGGGCGCCGCCGCCGCCCTGGGCTGGATGGGCAGCGCCGCCGCCGCCACCGTCCCGAAGCTCGCCAGGTTAGCTCGCGCCCCGCTGCCCTCGACCCGGGCCACCGCGCTGTTTGCCCTGGGCCAGATGCGCGAAGCCAGCCTGAGCGAATTGCCCACTATGGCCGCCGCCCTGCGCGACGGCCACCCCGAGGTGCGCCGCGCCGCCCTGCGCGCCTTCGCGCGCCTCGGCCCGATGGCCAGCCCCCTCACCCCTCAGTTTGAGGCCTGCCTGCACGACACCGACTGGCTCACCCAATTCGAGGCGCGCCGCACCCTGGACGCGGTGCGCGTCGAGAATATGCGCCTGTTGAGGTAGCGGCCGCGAGCCCGACGCGCCCCGCAAACTCGCCCACCACACACGCCCACCACACACGCCCCGGTAGCGCAACAGTAGATCTTCCCCTCTGGGGAAGATGTCGCGAAGCGACAGAAGGGGGGGCTGCGTATCAGCGAGGCGTTGCGGTGCGTTGCGTACCAGAACCGCCCGCCGGCTCGCGCCCTCATCGCCTATTATATTGCCACCTATATGCTCACGCTGAGTATTCTCTATCTTTAAACGCCTGCAGTGGGGGTGCCCTTACGGTTTGCGTGTGTCGGGCGCCTGCGCCATGCAACCACCTATAATGTGCATATGCTAGGTGATTGCGGTGAGGGAGATTGGGTTGAGGGTGCGTGCGGGCGAGTAGACATATAGGTCGATTATGATTAAAAGGGGGGCTTAAGTTTTGACAAAAATCACTCCGTCGCTGGGCTCGCCGAGCTCCGCCCCAACGCGGTGAATATTCTGTAGCGCGTTGCGGTCAGCGACAACATAAGGGGCGCGGGAATCGTTAGTGAATCAATTTAGCTTTGGGCTATTTGTGGAACATTTATCAGAGGCCGCACTGCCGCTTGTCGCGATTGTCGATAGTTTTGTCAAAAGGAGTCTGAGCCCGGAAGAGTTTGAGCGGACCTATCTTCGAGCATTTCTCGATCAGGGGCGACAGCCATTGGACGATAGAGAATACGACATCCTGGGTGAGTTGTTTTTTGCCGTTGAGGACTACTGCAGATATCCGGCAATAAGAGATGAAACCGACCTCGACGAAATAGAGCTCTATAATCGAGCATGTCTGGCGCTTAGTCGCTTGAAGTTGCTCGGACACCGAAATTGACAATTTATCCTATCGGAAGGCGCCATGGGACAACGAGAAAAGTTGATAGATATCGAGAAGGTTCTTCAGAGGGAATTTTGTGATGTTAGTATAATGGGAGGAAATACTCTCTGGGTACACTCATCCGTTTTGAGTGCTTATGTCCAACGTGCGGCGGAGCTGGGGTGTGTCATATTGGGGATGGATGGAGCTCGCATTTATGACGATGCTACGCGCCCCGATTTGGACCTCATTTTTATAACGTCATCTGAATCCGTAGCAGCGTCGGAAGCGGTCGAGGAGGCAAGAGAAACCGCCGAACTCTTTATTTTGAAATATATTGAGCCAGAAGAAAATTTGTATTTTGATGTTGTTCTGAGGTGTAAATAGTCAAGATAATGCTGTGTTAGCGGCCGCGCGCCGCGCGCCGCCAACTCCGCCCACCCGAAGCGCCCCAACCACCGCCCATCCGAAGCTCCCCGCAGGCGCAACAGTAGATCTTCCCCTCCGGGGAAGATGTCGCGAAGCGACAGAAGGGGGGCTGCGTACCTGCGAGGCGTTGCGGTGCGTCGCGTCGCGCCACCGAGCCCTGCACACCCATAACGGAAAAATACAGTGGGAACAAAACGCCTTGCGCGTTTGTAATGGGATGTGAGAGAGTCAGGTATTGGTGTAATTGTTCAATAATAACATAATGTTATCGGTGTTTGGTTGCTCGCTTGAGAGATTCGCCCGCTGTCACTCGCTTTGCGCCATCGACCCATTATGTCAGACCTTCGTCGCCTTCGAAATGAGCTTGACCGCTCGCTGCTCGCGTTTCTTGGACGCGCCTCTGCCCATGACCATGAAGATGTGGAATCGGGAGGGGTTGAACCCAGCGCCGCCGACCCCCCGACGCCGCGCGCGCCGCGCCGGCTGCTCGGCACTCGCCGGGCAAAACTTGTCTGCGGGGCGCTGCTGCCGGTGATGGTGATGCTGCTGTGGTTGCCGATCCGCGCCGACTCTCGCGGGGTGACGGCGAGCGTGGCGCGGTCGCCGGCGGTGGCCGAGGTGGTGGCGCGCTTTGCGCCCGAGGTGCGGCTGCACCCGGAGGAGCGCTATTTTCCGTCGTCGGTCGACTGGTATCTCGAGCGCACCGAGGTCCACGCCGAGGAGCACGGGGCGCTGGGGGATTTGCCGACCTTGATGGGCAGCACCTTTGACCCCTCCCAAAAATTGATGAGCGAGACCATCGCGACCCGCGTGGAGGACCGGCTCGACGCGTTTTTGCGCGAGAGCACCCTGGGTAAGCATTTCTTGAAGATAGATAAGGGGCACCACGAGGGAGAGTTGGCGTCGCGCGGCGGCGAGCTTGAGTCCGCTAAAACCTATGTGCACCTGCGCGAGCGCGCCGGGGGCGAAGAGGGCCTGGAGATCCAATATTGGTTCTTTTATCCCTATAGCGGCCCGGTGCTGGCGGGGCCGGCCGGCGGGGCGCACGAGGGGGATTGGGAGCATATCACGGTGCGCCTGGACGCGAGCCTGGACAAGGTTGAGAAGGTCTTTTTTGCCGCGCACGACCGCGAAGGCACCTGGGTGAGCGCCGAAGATGTGCAATTTGTCGAGGGCAGCCATCCGGTGGTCTATAGCGCGCGCTACGGCCACGCCTCCTACCCGAGCGCGGGGATTCAATCGCGCGGGATGCTCCCGGCCGACCGCACCGCCGACGGCGGCGAGACCTGGCAGACCTGGGGAAATATCAAGATTATCGCCGACCCATCCGGCCCGCGCAAAGACATCGCCTGGCTGGCCTACGCGGGGCGTTGGGGCAAGACCGGCGTGCTCTTCTCGGGGCCGCGTGGGCCCGTATTCCAGCGCTATTGGACCTCCGAGACCTGAGCGCTCGCCGGCGGCCATCGTCCGGTGGCCCGGCGCCCAAAAATACGCTGCGAAGATGGCGGGATTTGCGTCAATAATGCTATGTCTGCTTCCAACGAAGACGATGGACGCGAACAACGCACCCCGAACCCGAAGCAGCCGACGTGGGAAAACTCGAAAAACGTATCTTGTGGGGCGTGATCTTTGGCGCGCTGGTCTACGCCGCCATCGCCCTATTCACCGACGCCAAGGGGCTCCTCGCCAGCCTGGCCAGCTTCCCGGTCTCGGTCGTGCTGGCGGCGCTGGGCCTGTCGGTGCTCAACTACGCGCTGCGATTTGCCAAATGGCAGCTTTATCTCAAAAAACTAAATTTCGCGGTCCCGCTGGGGGCGAGCCTCAATATCTTCATCGCCGGCATGGCGATGTCGGTGACGCCTGGCAAGATCGGCGAGGTGCTCAAGAGCATGTTGCTCAAGGAGCGCTACGATTTGCCGGTGGCGCGCAGCGCGCCGATTGTCTTCGCCGAGCGCATCACTGACCTGCTGGGGCTCTTCGTCATCGCCGGGGTGGGCATCGCGACCTTCGACTTCGGGCGGGTGGCGTTCGGCGCGGCCCTGGTGTTGGTGGGGCTGCTTATCGTGGTGCTTAATCGCCCGTCCATCGTCCACAAGTTGTTGAATCTATGGGAGAAATTGCCTCTCGTGGGGCATCTTCGCGGGCCGCTGGAGCAGTCCTACGAGGCCGCGCGCGAGCTGCTGTCGTGGCGGCTGCTCAGCGGCACGACCGTGTTGAGCGTGCTCGGTTGGTCGATGGAGGCGTTCGCGTTTTATCTGATCTTGCACGCCCTGGGCGCCGAGCACGCCACCCTTCAGTCGGCGTCGTTTATCTTCGCGATGACCACGATTCTTGGGGCCATCAGTTTTTTACCCGGCGGCCTGGGCGTCGCCGAGGCCTCGATGATTGGGGTGTTGATGCTGATGGGGATATTTGGCGACGAGAGCAGCGCCACCGCGGCGACCTATTTGATACGATTTACGACCCTGTGGTTTGGGGTGTTGCTCGGTCTGGGGGCGCTGGGCTGGTTTAGGCTGGGCGGGGGCGGGCTAACACCCGCAGAAAGCTCGACTTAAGCGGTCTTTTCCAAGGCGCTTTTTGGCGCGGGGCGCTTGACCGAAGCCCCGATGTATCACTAACTTGCAGCGGGCCGTCGCGATGTCGACGGTCATGCTTTTTTAAGGATTATGGAGACATACCCGGATGGCTACGGCGCTCAAAGAATGCACGGTCTGTGAGAAGCAATTTTTGGTTAAATTTCGCTATCAGATCGAGCGAACCAAAGATGGAGTCGAATATTATTGCAGCAACCAATGCCGGCAGGATCAGACTGCCGAGCGCGGCCAGGTTCCGTGCAGTGGTTGCGGGCGAGATTTCGAGCCGAAATACGCATTCCAACAGGCAACGGTGGAGGGCAAAACCGTCCACTATTGCAGCATGGAGTGTCGAAAGCCGGCGGTGAACGATTATCGTCGACGCACGATTCAGGCCGAGCAGGGTCCGATGCGCATCGCGATTCTCAACCAGAAGGGCGGCACGGGTAAGACCACGACCACGGTCAACCTGGGCGCGGGGCTCGCCAAGCAGGGCCTGCGCGTGCTCATCATCGACGTCGACAGCCAGGGCCACGTGGGCGTGAGCCTGGGGGTGAGCGGCAAGAAGACGCTCTACCATGTGTTGGTGGAGGGCGCGGCGCTTGAGGAGTGCACGGTGTCGGCGCGGCCGAACCTGGATATATTGCCTGCCGACGACACGCTGGCCTCCGCCGAGATCTTTTTGGCGCGCCTGGACGAGGACCGCGACAAGATGCTCAGGAAGCGCCTGCTCGATGTCGGCGCCTACGATATCATCCTGCTCGACTGCGGCCCGAGTTTGTCGTTGCTCAATATGAACGCGCTGACCTTCGCCGACCACCTGATCGTGCCGGTGGCCTGCGACTTCTTGAGCCTGGTGGGCGTCAAGCAGGTCATGAAGACCCTGCGCAACGTCAACCGGGTCCTGCTGCACCCCATCAGCGTGATGGGCATTTTGCCGACCTTCTACGATATGCGCAATAAGATCAGCGACGAGGCGGTCAAGACCCTGCAGGGGCATTTCCACGACAAGGTCCTGCCGCCGGTGCGCGTCAACACCCGCCTTAAAGAAGCGCCCAGCGAGTCGAAGACCATCTTTGAGTACGCCCCGGAGAGCCGCGGCGCCAGCGACTATCGCCGCCTGGTCACCTGGGTGATCAAGCAGCAGGAGCAGCGACTCCAGGCGACCGCGTAGGCGCTTGATGCGCCAGCGGGGGATTTGCCCGAGGGGCATATTTTCTGGACCTGCATGTGAATTGACGGCATCGGGGGCGCCCGATAATATGCCCCTTCGTGATTGAGTCGATAAAGTGTTTATTTAGGATGCAGAAAAAACGGTGCACCCGTGCCGTACAACCCTGCAACTCCCTGCCACTAGGACGGTGAGCGATGTTTCGAGCAAAAATTATTCTCACATATTTCGTGCTCCTCTGTGTTCTGACCGGTGGCGCTTATTTCATCCTCAATGGCCAGATTCAGTCCTCGCTGGAGGAGAATGTTGAGGCGTCGATGCGCCGCTCGGCCACGGTGGCCCAGCATTCGCTGCGCCTCGATGAAGTCGCGCTGATCGCCAAAGCGCAATTCACCGCGCAGGGCGAGGAGCTCTATAGCACGATGCGCCTGACCAATAACGAGCTGCTCTATGAGCAACTCTTCGCTAAATACCCGGAGGCCAAGACCGCCGACGGTGTGCGCCATGTGGCGGTGTATGACGAGCCGCTCAAGGTCGACGAGCTGCGCATGACCGAGGCGGCGAAGTCCGCCGCGGCGACCCTTAACCAGGACCGCGACCTCTACGCGCGTGACCCTGCCGTGCCGGACATCTTCATGGTGCTCGACCAGAACGGAAAATCGGTCGCCGCCCTGGGGCGTGGCCGAAAGCGCTGGTGGGATACCAACGTCGCCAAGACTCATCCGACCGTGTTGAAGGCGGTGCAGGATAATCAGATTAAAACCGAGATCTGGACCTGGGCGTGGAATGAGACTGATTCGCCCGCGCTTTACCGCGTGGCGATCGTGCCGATTCGCCCGACCGCGTCGCAATCTGCGCGCGGCGTCGTGGTGGCGGGGACGCTTATTCATGACGGGTTGGCCAAAGAGTCGCAGAGCTTGCTCGCCGGCTTCGCTGCGCCCGGCGGTGAGGATACCAAATCGAGCGCTATCTCGGCGCCCGAATTTGCGTTCTTTCACGGCAATAAGATCGTCGCGTCGAGCCTGGCCAGCGCAGAGGAAGATGAGCTGAGCGCGGCGGCGTTCTCCGCTCAAAATCTGCTCGAGTCGGACTCCCCCGACGCGGTGCGCACGTTGGAATTCGGCGGCAAATCCTATTTGGCGATGGCGCGATTCTTCGGCAATCAATTCGGCGTGGCCGAGCAGCCGGCTGGATTTATCGTGCTGAGTCCGCTGTCGGACGCGAAGACCCCCGTCGCTCAGGCGACCACGAATTTCCTCGCGCTGGCCGTGGCAATCCTGGTGGTTGGCATCATCCTTATACTCTTCTTCATCCAGGCATCGCGCAAGCCGCTCACGGATATCGAGAACGGGTTGGGCGAAATCCTGGCCGGAAACAAAGACTACGCGTTCGCCACGGAGAGCAAGGACGAGACGTATCTGAGCATCATCCAGGGCCTCAACCTGATGAGCGCGTATTTGCAGGGTAAGCCCATGCCCGACGACCCGAACGCCCACGGCGATTGGGGCGAGCTAATGGTCGAAAATGACACCAGCAGCGCGAAGGCCGCGCCTGGCAAGGTCACCGGCGTCGCGTTGCCCGGCATGGGCAGAGCGCCCAAGCCCAGCAGCGCGGATGCGCCCAAAGAGCCCAGCGATGATCAGGGCTGAGTCGCCGGCCTAAATCTGCTATATCAAAGACGCCCCCAACCGACGCGATACGCGACGCTTGGGGGCCTATTTTCATGTCCATCCGTCGCATTTAGAGCGGGAGCTATAAGTTGAAAATTCGCGTAGAAACCGGCCTCGACCAATTACTCGCCGACCGCGCACGCATCAGCCGTCTGGCCGGCGCGCGCGTCGGCCTGCTCGCCAACCCCACCACCGTCGACCACACGCTGGAGCACGCCATCGACGCGCTCGCCGCCCGCGGGGTTGAGCTTAAGCGCCTCTTTGGGCCCGAGCACGGCGTGCGCGCCGAGGCCCAGGATATGGAGAGCGTCTCCGAGACCCGCGACCCCATCAGCGGCATCCCCACGGTGAGCCTATACGGCTCGACCTTCGAGAGCCTACAGCCCAGCGCCGAAGACCTGGCCGACCTGGATATCGTCATCGCCGACATCCAAGATATCGGCTCCCGCTATTATACCTACGCCTACACCATCGGGCTGATGATGCAGGCCTGCGGCGAGGCCGGCGTCGAGGTCTGGGTGCTCGACCGGCCCAACCCCATCACCGGCGTCGGGATGGAGGGCAATATCGTGCGCGACGAGATGCGCTCCTTCGTCGGCATGCAGCCGCTGATGACCCGCCACGGGATGACGCTGGGCGAGTTGGCGCATTTCTTCGCGAAATATTGCTGCTGGGAGTGCGAGTACGAGGTCATCGAGATGAAGGGGTGGCGCCGCGAGATGTGGTTCGACGAGACCGGCCTTCCCTGGGTGATGCCGAGCCCGAATATGCCGACGCTCGACACCGCGATTGTGTATCCCGGCCAGTGCATCCTCGAGGGGACGACCCTGAGCGAGGCGCGCGGGACGACGCGGCCCTTCGAGCTCTTCGGGGCTCCGGGGCTCGACGCGGTGCGCCTTCGCGAGCGCATGATGGCGTTCAATTTGCCCGGCGTTGAGTACCGCCTGGCGTCCTTTCGCCCGATGTTCCAGAAGCACGCGAACGCGACCTGCGCGGGGCTCCAGATTCACGTCACCGACCGCGATGTGTTCGAGAGCGTGGCCATGTCCTACGCGATTATCAGCGCGCTGCTCGAGCAGCCCGGGGTCATGGAGTGGCGCACCAAGGCCTATGAGTTTGTCGACGATATCCTGGCCATCGACCTGCTGATTGGCGACGTGGCGCGGCGCGAGGCGCTTGAGGCCGGCCAGAATCCGGTCGAGGTGGCCAACGCCGAAGATCCGATGCGCGAGGAGTTTTTGGCGCGCCGCGAGAGCTGCCTTCTATATAAATAACGCCGCGACCGGATTGGATCTATGGACGTTGGACGCAAAAAAATCGGGCTCTTCGGCGGCAGCTTCAACCCGCCGCATATTTGCCACACCTTGACGACGGTCTGGGCGATGCAGACCCACCGCCTCGACGAGGTCTGGTGGGTGCCGACCTATCAGCACGCCTTCGACAAGGCGCTGGCCTCCTTCGAGCATCGCATCCGCATGTGCCAGCTCGCGCTCGGGCATATCGAGGGCGTGTCCATCTGCCAGATTGAGCGTGACCTGGGCGGCGAGAGCCGCACCATCGACACCGTCCAGGCGTTGAATGAGCGCTATCCGAAGCACGATTATTCGCTGATCGTCGGGAGCGATATTTTGGGCGAGGCCGACCGCTGGAAGAATTGGGATGGCCTGATGGAGTTGGTCGATTTGATCGTCATCGGGCGCGCCGGGCACACCGGCGACGCGCACCCGAAGAGCACCGAATTTCGGCTGCCCAACGTCAGCTCGACGCGCGTTCGCGAGCAGCTACGCGAAGAGAATTACGATGATCTTCGCTTCTGGCTCTCGCGCGATGTCCTCGAGTATGTGCGCCTGCACGAAATCTATAAGCCATAATAAACGACAGCAATACCATGAATTCGTTGAAGAAACGCTGGGCGATCGTCGGCGCTGGGCGGGTCGGGATTACGCTCGGCCTGCTGGCCACCTCCCTGGGGATCCCGGTGGATGCGACTTGGAACCGAAGCTCCGAGGCCGCGCGCCGCGCATCGGAGTTGGTCCACCCGGAGCACACCTATCACGCGTCGCTGGGCCAGGTTGCCAGTCGGATCGTCGCGCACGCGGACGTTATCTGGCTCACCGTCGTCGACGCCGAAATCGCCGCGGCGGCCGAGGCGCTCGCCCCCTATCTGGTCGACGACCAGATCGTCCTGCATACCGCGGGGAGCCTGAGCTCGCAGCTTTTGCGCGACGCCGGCATCCCCGGGCCGGTGGGCTCGCTGCATCCGCTGCAGGCTATCACCGACCCGGCTCAGGCGCTTAACATGCTGAGTAAATGCGCCTGGTCGCTTGAGGGCGACGCGCCGGCGCTCGAATTCGCGCGCGCGCTGATGGGCGCCATCGGCGTGACGCCGGTTGAGATCGATTCGGAAAATAAGCTGCTCTACCATGCCTCGGCCGTCACCACGGCGAATCTGCTGGTGGCGCTGATGGACGCGGCCTTCGCGATGGCCGAGCAGGCCGGCATCAGCCGTGCCCAGGCGCGCCAGATGATGCTGCCGCTCGCGCGCTCCTGCGTCGAGAACCTTGAGCGCCAGGACACCGCCGACGCCCTGAGCGGCCCGGCCGCCCGGGGCGATCAGGCGACCATCGACCGGCACCTCGAAGCCCTTCAGGGGCTCGAAGACCCGCAATTAGCGCAGATCTACGAGGTTCTGACCACCCGGGCCCTGCGGCTGGCCGCGAAGTGATTTTGGGCCTATTCAAGCCTCGCCAGACGATCGAAAACGCCCGCTATCTGACTCCATAGGGAGCAGATAGCGGGCATTTTTTCGTTTAGGCTGCGGCGAGGATTACATCTCCTCGAGGGTCTCGATGCCCAACAGATTCAGGCCCTTTTGCAGGGTCTGTGCGACGGCCTGGGCGAGGTAGAGCAGGGCGTCGCGGCGCTGTGCGTCCTCGATATCGACGATCTTATGGGCGTCGTCGTTATAGAGCGTGCTAAAGGACTTGCACAGGCGGAAGAGGTATTCGCTGATCTTGCTCGGGTCGAGGTCGGCCGCCGAGCGGGCGGCGAGCGTCGGCCAATCCTGAAGGTGACGGATGAGCGCGAACTCCAGGTCGGTCTGCAGGGCGCGCAGGCAGGCGTCGCGCGCCTCGCCGGTGTGCGCCGGCCAGCCGCCCATCTTGCGCCCGATCGACTGGATGCGCGCGTAGCTATAGAGGCAATACGGGCCGGTGCGTCCCTGGAAGTCGATGGACTTTTTGGGGTCGAAGCTCACCGTCGTGCGCGGGTTGAAGTCCAGGATATAGAACTTCAGCGCGGCCATGCCGATGATGCGCGCGCGCTCCTTGAGGTCTTCGGGGCTGAGCTCCGGCCAGCGTTCCTGGACGGCCTCGTTGGCCAGCGCCTCCATCTGGTCCATGAGGTCGTCGGCGTCGACGACTTTGCCCTCGCGGCTCTTCATCTTGCCCTCGGGCAGCTCAACCATGCCGTAGGAGAGGTGGTAGAGGCGCCCGGCCAGCTCGGGTTTGAGCAGGGCGAGGACCTTGAAGAGGACCTGGAAATGGTATTCCTGCTCGTTGCCGACGACATAGACCATATTGTCGAGGTTATAGGTCTCGAAGCGCTTGAGCGCGGTGCCGATATCCTGGGTCATATAGACGCTGGTGCCGTCGCTGCGCAGCAGGACTTTTTTAGCCTGCGCCTGGCCTGAGAGGCCGAGCTTCTCCAGGTCGGCGACGATCGCGCCGTCTTCGAGTTGCTCCAAGAGCCCCTCTTTGAGGGCGTCGAGGACGATATCCTTGCCGAATTTATAGGTCTGCGATTCGTAATAGGTGTGGTCGAACTCGATGCCCAGGCGCTCATAGGTCTCGTCGAAGCCCTTGAACACCCAGGCGTTCATCATCTTCCACAGCGCCATGGTGTCGGCGTCGCCGGCCTCCCAGCGCAGCAGCATCGCGCGGGCGTCGCCGCCGAGTGCGCTGTCCTGGTTAAAATACGCGTCCTTATAGGCGCTGGCGAATTGGGCGCGGCGCTCCTCGGGCGTGGGTTGGGTCTTCGCCTTGGGGTCGACGGGGTGCTCGGCCTGCCAGGTCTCGAAGCGCGCGTCCGACGCGGGTGACTCAAGCCAGGCCGCGTATTCTTTGGCGAGCTCCTGGCTAAAGCGCACGTAATATTTGCCCACCAGGTGGTCGCCTTTGATGCCCGAGCTCTCCGGGGTCTCGCCGTCGCCCCATTTTTGGTAGGCGAGCATCGACTTGCAGATATGAATGCCGCGGTCGTTGATCAGGTTGACGCGGGTGACTTTATGGCCGGCCCAGCGGGTGATCTGGGCGACGCTATAGCCGAGCAGGTCGTTTCGCACGTGGCCCAGGTGCTGGGGCTTATTGGTATTTGGCGCCGAATATTCGAAGGCCCAATGCTCGGGCGAGGCGGTGGTGTCGGCGCCGAATTTCTGGTCATCAAGCGCCTCGCTCAGGACCAATTCGGCGAGCGCGGCGCGGTCGAAGAAGAGGTTGGCGTAGGGGCCGACCGGGCGGACTTCGGCGATGAGCTGGCCGAGCGGGGTGTCTTTGAGCGAGCCCTCGATGACCGTGCGCAGGGATTCAACGAGGTCCTCGGCGATCATCGGCGGGGCCTTGCGGAAGTGGCGCGCCAGGCTAAAGCAGGGAATGCCGCGGTCGCCCATCTCGGGCTGCGGGGGCGTCTCGAGGTTGACCGCTGCGATGAGCTCCTCGGGGACGTCGAGCGCGCGCAACGCCTGGGATTTTAGGGAGTTGATTTTGGCGTCGATATCCTGGATGCGCATAATATATGCCTTCAAAAATTTACGTTGAAATGATGGGTGATAGGGGCGCGAAGCGGTGGGGAAGGCCAACGCGAAACGCCCGACGACCGCTACCGATGGGTAGGATCGTCGGGCGTTATCGCACTCCCTTTCGCTGTGTTCAAGACGCCACGCAAAAGTCGCGTAAAATCTTGAGTTCAGCCGGCCCGGGAATCAGGGGCAAAGGGCGTCAACATCGGTGCAGCTTCCGTTGACGCAGCGGTTGGTGCGGCACATGCCGTCTTCGGTGCAGGCGGCGCCGGGGCCGCCAAGCTCCGCGCATTCCCCCTGTGCGGAGCAGTAGAGGCCGGACTGGCAGCCGACGAAATTGCAGCTCTCGCCGACGCCGGCGGCCTCGGCGCAGGTGCCCGCCAGGCAGATGAGGTCGAAGCTGCACAGCTTATCGCTGAAGTTGCAGGCTTGGCCGGCCTGAAGGCCGGAGGTGACCGCCGCGCAGGTGCCGGATTGGCAGGTCGCGTTGGCGCGGCAGACCTTGGTGTTGTCGCAGGGCTCCCCGATATCGGGGCGGCTCATGCAGATGTCGTTGGAGCCGCTGCAATATTGGTCGGCGCGGCAGGTTTTATCGCCGCATTGTCCGGCCGAAGCGAGTCCCGCGTCGACGCAGGTGCCGGTGCAGGTCGCAGCCTCGTCCTGGCGCTCACAGATCTGGTGACCTTCGCATTGAGCGTCCATGGTGCAGGAGGCGTTCTCTGCCAGCGACCCGCTCCAGGCGGAATAGCAGGTGGCGACCTCATCGACGTAGTTTTCGTCGAAGATGCGATCGAGTCCGTCACAGCTGGCCGAGGCGATGCTCGGCAGGCAGGTCGCGGCGTCGCAGGAGTTCAGCCGCAGGGTGCCGTTGGTGGCGGCAGCGCGAGCTTGCTCGACGCTGATGCTGCCGGCCAGGATGCTCTCCTTGCAATTGTCGACGCTGGTCCAGTCGAGGAAGGACACGTAGAGCGCAAGCTTGGGGTTATCCTGGCACTCGAAGACGCGCTCGCAGAGCGCCTGCGCGTAGTTCTCGGCGAAGGCGGCTGCCTCGGCCGGAGTGGTCTGCAGGCAGGGGTCGGTCGTCGTATCCGGGTCGCCCGCGTCCTCCTCGCCAGTGGTGTCCGGGTCGCCCGCGTCGGGGGTGCCGGTGTCTTTATCGCCGCCGCCGCCGGTATCCTTCTTATTGTTGGTCGGCTGGTTGTTGCTGGTGCCAACGATTTGGGAGTTATCTCCGCAGGCCGCCAGCGCGACGGCGGCGATGAATAGGAGGCTGAGGATCAGTCGGTTTCGCAGGCAATAGCGGGAAATTTGCATAATTCACTCGTTCGATAAAAATAGTTGCGATGGAAGCCCAGGTCGCTTCTATGGCTGATAAAAATGGATGCTAAAAACAGTACGGGCGCAGCATTTTACTGCAGCGCCCGTACTCGTTCATTCAGTCAACTGCGCCAAATTATTTGACGGTATACTCGAACTCAACAGCCTTGCCTTTGAAGGGCGGGTTGGCGACGGCGTCGTGAATATTGCCACCTTCGGTGGTGATCACGCCGTTGCTCTCGATCTCGACTTCGAAGTCGCCACCTTTGCCGGCGTCGATGCGGCTCTTATGGTGCACGACGCGGATGGTGTAGACGCCGGGGGGAACCGGGGCGTCCGAGAAGATGCTCTCGACATACGGGCCGTTGCCCACGCATTTGGTGGTGCAATTGGGGAAGTCATAGACCAGGCCGTCGTCGGAGGCGTTTCCGGCGAAGTTCTCCCAGTCGACGACTTCGCCGGCGGGGGAGACGACCTCAAGGTCGATATCGGTGTCGTCGAACCAGGCGACCGAGAAGCGGGTCGGGCCGTCGTGGACGCAGGTGTTGCGGTAGCAGCTGGTGCCGGTTTTGCAATCGTCGTCTTCGGCGCACATCTGGCCTTCATGGCCAGCGCCGGTGCCGAAGGACGGCACGACATACTCAGGGTCGCAGATGCCCGGCAGGTTGAGCTGCTCGTTACGAATGAGCCAGTCTTTGTCGTAGAAATTCCAATTCGACGGCGAACTCATCAGCGGAATCTTAAAGCCCATCAGGTTGGCGCTGGTCACAGCACCCGAGGCTTTACCGGCCGCGTTGATGTTGAAGTACGTGGGGCATGCGCCGGTGGTCGCGTTGATCTTCTGCGAGAAGTCGGCGGTGATATTGGCCGGCTCCACCTTCAAGTCGCCCGAAACGGTGTTGGAGAGGTTGACGGTCAGCTCGGTGTTGAGCTTAAGCTGAGCGACGAAGTTCTTCTCGCCTTGAAAGTCCGGTCCGTAGCCCTGGACCGACATGCCGTGGCCCCAATAGCCTTTCCAACGACGGCCTTTTTTCTCGACGCCGCCGCTCAAGGTACCGTTGGCCTTGACCTCGCCGGTCGCCGACAGGGTGCCGTCGAGATCTGCTTTGACCTTCAGGGTCGATTTGGCGCCGAATTGAATCTGCGCCAGGCCAGCCACATCGAAGGATTTGATGGGCTTGGTCATCAGCGCGCCGTCGGCCGGGTTGGTCGAGAAGAGCGTGTAGGTTTCGTCGAGGTGATACTCGTCGGCCGACTCCAGGCGCACGCGCAGCGTCGCGGTGGCGGTGCCGTTGGAGCCGATGCGCACGCTCTTGAGCGGCGAGCTGCTCATCTCGAGCTGGGCGTAAATCTCGCCGCCGAGGTCGAAGTCAACGCTGGCTTCTTCGACGATGAGATAATCGCCCGGGATGCGGCTATTGAGGTCGGAGGCGAAGTCTCTATTCCAATCATAGAGGCTGCCGTCCCAACCAACCGGGTCTTCGAGCAGGCCGCCGATCATGCCACCGAAATCAAACGCGCGGGTGGACATGCCGTTTTCGTCGGTGCGGAAGCTCTCCGGCACCGGCAGGTTCGCTTCGGCGTGCTTGGCGATGAAGATCTCACCCTCGGCGAAGACATCGCTAAGCTCGGCGCCGCTCGTGGTGACGACGATGCTGTCGCCGGTGCGCTCGACACTCTCGACGCGACGAATCAGGCCCTCGCCTGCCGCGGTCGCCATGATATCGCCGACCTTATATTGGGCGACCAGCTGCTCGGCTTCCAGGGGGAAGAGCACGCGCTTTTCTTCGAGGACAGCCACGGCGGCGGCGCGGTCATCGAGGCGTTTGACGTTGTTATAGACCCGGATATTTCGGGTGTATTGGGTGTCCGCGAGCGCGTAGGTGTTGGTCGTCGCTTCTTGTTGAACACCATCGGTGTCATTTGGACCCTCGTCACCGCCGCAACTGGCAGCAAACATGAGTCCAGACGCCATCGCTGCGAGTAACATTTTTCGTGCAATCAAATTATCTCGAAGACGCATTTTCTCTCCAGTTCAAAAAAAGGGGGGCGGTGTTTAAACCACGGGGTGCAATTAACAATCAAAATTTAAGCGTGCGACCCATTTAAAATGTAACGTCTTTCGTTACTTTCTCATCGGCCGCTTTGTATTTCTGGCTCACGGTCGTGCCGAAAACTTTGACGATCGCGATGACAAAGCAGGCGATCAGGATGAGCAGGATGATATACTCGGTAGAGGTCGCGGCATAGGTATCTTCGTGAAACGCCTTAAGCCGTTTTCGCAATGAAGTGAGGTGGGTGTTCGTTGAGATATTCATTGTGTCCTTGCCGGGATTAGGCAGAATGAAACATTCATTCATCGGGGCTTCAAATTTGCGCAACCGCGCTGAGGATACCAAAACATATGCGCCGCATCAAATAGAGGCGACGGGCGTATTCCCCCAAAAATACAATTATTCTGGTTGGTAGCGAGCCCTGTGGCAGGGGACGGCGTTTTTTTATCCAGTGCGGGGTGAAAATATATAAGTGCACCTGGGCAAACCGATGCGATCTGGGAAGAACACTGGGGATCTGATAGTTTCGCCGGTGTGTTTTATACGAGCATCAGGCCCCTACATTTTAAGAGACGGTAGCGGTCTCAGCGGCGTCCGATTCGAGGGTGCCGCCGGGACGTCGGGCCTGGCCAGGAGCAAAGATCGAGTGGTGCGAATATTCCAAAAAGCGCGGCGTTTATGACACAGGGAACTTCGTCCGTTGTAGTAATGCCGGGAGATTGGGATGGGGCGGTTGAGGAGTTGGCGCGCAAGATGATGCCCGTCACGCGGCGAGCGCCGGCGCAGGTTGTTCCGCTGTTGGCGCGGGGTCCGATGACGATCGAGGCGGATCTGAGCCAGGGGGAGGCCGAGCGGCTCCAGGAGCGCCTGCGCGCGCTCGGCGTGCCCGCGCGCATCGTAAATGCCGGTGATGAGGGCGAGCCGCTTCCCACGCGCGAGGCCCCAAAGAAGCGCACATCGACGTCGCTCGGGCTCCCCGGAAAGAAACCCGCGGCGGCGCAGCCGAAGCTTCCCATCCCGGCGCCTCCCGCGCCAAAGAAGCGCTCGAGCACCGTCGCCGGCAGCCCGCTAGCGCTCAGCGCCCCGGAGGCTTCGCCCTCGGTCGCTCCCGTCGTTGACGATGATGACGGCGACGATGAGAACGGATGGGGGCGAGTGTTCGCCGAGGCGGATGATCTTGAGATTCCCGAGTTATTCCAGCCGCCTAGCGCCTCGTCCTCTGCGCCGGTATCGCCTGAGTCCGACTCGAGCGAGGCCGACTCGAGCGAGGCGCTGCCCGGCGCGTTTGGCGCCGAGCCGGCGCCGCCCGAGATCATGTCTAGAGACGCGCACACTACGTCAACCCCGCGCCCGGCCGATCCCCCGCCGAAACCACCCGCGTCCCCTGGCGGATGGGGCGTGCTCCGCGCGCCTGAACCGAAGCTCAACGCGGCCCGGGGCTTCGACGCGACGCAGATGAGCGACGCCCTGCGCGGCAACGAAGCCCCGCCTTATGCGCCCGATGGTTTCGATGATCGCGTCGAGCATATCCCGGCGCTTGCCGCGTTGCTCAGCGCGCTCGCCCCGGGGGCGGGCCAGATCTATAACGGTGAGGAGGAGCGCGTCGGCTCCATTTGCAAGAAGGCGATCTTAATCAAGCCCTGGGTCGAGAGCGTCGGCCAGGCGCGCGAGCAGGGCGAGAAGATCAGCGAGTATTGGGCGCCGTGGCCGAAGCCGGGCGCGCTGAAGCGGGCGCTGCAGCATCTGGCGGTCTGCTGGGTCTTGGCTGCGCTGGTCTTTGGTGGCCTTGGGTGGGCGGGTGTGGCGGCCTTTCGGGTGGTTACCGAGCCGGAGGTGCCCACGATTGCCGAGATCGACCCGGCGCCGGCGCTTGGGCGCGCCCACGAACTCGTGAGCCAGGCCGGCCAGCAGGCGGCCGCGGAGCAAGCGGCCCAGGCGCAGCGCGAGCGCGAGAAGCGCTTCACCATGTCCGACGCGGAGCGCGCCGAGCGACTGTTTCGTCAGGGCTATAGCTATTGTACCGCCGGGCGCTATCGTACCTGTGCCAGCGCCATGAAGCGGGTCAGTGAGTTGAGCCCGAAGCTGCGGCGCAAGGCGTTTCGCCTGCAGGCGTGGGCCGAGATTCGCCAGTCGAGCGACCGTGACGCGCCGATGCCCGATGTGGGGCCGGTTGAGTCTCTGTCGGAATATGAAATGATGATGCTTTCTAGCGAACCTGAGTGAAAAGGCGCGATGATGACCATTCGATTTCGTACGATTTGCCACGACACGACCCGTGAGTTTGCCTTCGACCGCAAGTCGATCTCGGTGGGGCGCGCGCCGTTCAATGATGTCGCCCTGACTGGGTGTGCCATCGCCGAGGTGCATGGTGACCTCGAGATTCATGAGGGGGACGCGCTTGTCTTTCGGGCGCGCGCCAGCTCGGAGGCGACGCGGGTCATGCGTGACGGGGAGTGCACGCAGTCGAGCGATGGGGTCGAGGAGCAGGTCTTTCATATCCGCCCGGGCGACGCGATCTGGTTGGGGGAGTCGCCGGCGGTTCGCCTGGAGGTGCTCGGGTTGGACAAGGTGCAGGGGCGCGCGTGGACGCGCTATCCCATCAATCCGCGCGCCGAGCGCGGGCTCTCGGCCGAGGGTGGGCGGTTGTTCTTCCGGGTGAGCCGGGCGCTCGCCCAGGCGCCGAGCATCGAGAATTTCCTGAGGAGCGCGGCCTATTTCACTCACGCAAGCCTCGGGGTATTGCCCAAGCGGGTGGACCTCGCCGTGCCGATCGAGGCGGTGGCCTGGCACGCTGAAGACTTCCGCCTCGACGCGATTTCGCTGGCCGAAAACGCGGGTGATGACGTGACCCCGGTCATGGAGTCCGTGCTGGGGGCCTACCGGCGGCGGCGCGAGTCGCTGGAGATCTTTCGCGCCCAGAATTCCGAAATCTTAAGCGAGCTTAAGTCTTTGGATTCATTTGTTATTTTGGAACTCTCTGAGGTGGAGCCCGAGCCGCTCGATTTACCCTTTGGTGCCAACCCCTTTGAGGCGGATGAGTACGACTCCGAGGCGTTCGACTCCGAGGCGTTTGACAGCGACCCTTATGACTCACAGCCCTATGACACCGACTACGCCGAGCCCGCGCGCTACCAGGTGTTGATCCCCTGCGCGTTGCGCGGAGAGTTGGGCGCGGTGCTAAGCCTTTATTTTGTCGACTCACCGACGGGGCCGGATTCCGAGGCGACTGAGGGCGCCCTGGCCAACCTGATCGGCCAGCTTGAGCCGCTCGCCGCCGCGGTGCTCGACGCGCATCATCGGGTGCGCCGCGGCCAGGCCGTGTTGGAAGAGAACCGCTATTGGCGCGAGCGCCAGCGCCGCCACCACTTCTATAAGGATTTTATCGCCGAGAGTGACGCGGCGCGTGAGGTCTATGAGAAGGTCAATGAATGCGTGAGCCACGACGAGCCGGTGCTCTTGCTCGGCGAGGCGGGCAGCGGCAAGGCGCTGATCGCCCGGGCGATTCATCACCTGAGCCCGCGCAAAGACGCGATGCTCACCGCGATCAACTGCCGCAGCCTGAAGGGCGATGACCTGGACTTCGAGCTCTTCGGAAGCGCGAATAACCAGTTGACCGGTGACACGGATGCGCGCACCGGGATCTTCGAGTTGGCCGAGGGTGGGACGGTGTTTTTGGAGGAGATCGACCGGCTCTCGCTCCTGTTGCAGGGAAAGATCCTGCGGATGCTGCGCGAGTCGGAGGTGCGCCGCACCGGCGAGGCGGCCGCGCGCCCGGTGAATGTGCGGTTGATCGCGAGCACGCATCGGGACCTGCGCAAACGCGTTGAGGCCGGGCATTTCCGCCGCGACCTCTATATGGTGCTGTCGAAATTCCCGCTGACGATGCCGTCTTTGCGCGAGCGCCCCGAAGACATCCTGCCGCTGGCGCGCACCTTTTTGAGCACCTACCGGCGGCGCTACGGCCGCGCGGCCCAGCGCTTCTCGAGCGACGTGGAGGCGATCTTTATGGCGCACGCCTGGCGGGGCAATGTGCGTGAGCTGAAGTCGGTGATCGAGGCGGCGGTGCTTCAATCCGACGGCGATGTCATCGAAGTGAAGCACTTGGGCCTGTGACCTAGCCCTTGTCGAGGCTGGCGAGCAGGCGCTCGACGGCGGCGTCGTGCTCGTCGGTGCGTTGCACGCAGCCTTGCAGGGCGGCGGTGAGCTGCAGGGAGGTCTCGAGGTCGCGGTCCACGCAGCGGTAGAGCGCGGCCTTGGCCATCTTGATGGCCTTGGGCGGCAGCGCGGCGATCTGGGCGGCCTTGGCCTGGGCGCGCTGCATGACCTCCGCGGGCTCGCAGATCTCGTGGACAAGATCGATGCGCAGGGCCTCCTCGGCGTCAAAGATACGCGCGGTGAGGATCAGCTCGACGGCGCGTGAGAATCCGACCACTCGGGGCAAAAGATACGCGCCGCCGTCGCCGGGGATCAGCCCGACGTTGGCAAAGGTCGAGCCGAATTTTGCGCGCCGGCTGGCGACCCGGATGTCGCACATCAAGCTGAGGTCCAGTCCCGCGCCGATCGCGTGCCCGTTGATCGCGGCGATCACGGGTTTTTCGAAATGATTGAAGCGCCGCGGGATGCTCTGCAGGCCGCGGATATAATTATCGCGCAGCTCCACCGAGTCGCCCGAGAACATGCCCTCGCGGTCGCGCATCTTCTTGAGGTCGCCGCCTGCGCAAAACGCCGGCCCGGCGCCGGTGAGGAGCACCACGCGCACCTGCGGGTCGTGCTCGGCGCGGTCAAGCGCGTCGATGAGGCCGGTGACCATCGCGTCGGAGTAGGCGTTTCGGGCGTCGGGACGATTCAGGGTGATCGTGGCGATCGCTGCGTCCACATTATAGAGAATATCGCTCATTGGGCGGCTCCGCTGGGGTCGGCGTCGTCGGGGGTTTGGGTATCTGGGGCTTCGGACGCATCGGCGTCATCGACGGTGTCGCGATCGTCGGTGAGGCCGGCGTCGGGCGCCGCAGGTGGCGGGGCGACCGGCATCGCTTCGTCATCAGCATCGTCTTCGTCATCGTCGTCGGGCGCGTCCCCGTCCATGCTCGAAGAGGCGAGGACCAGGCTGTCGATATCGGCCGCGTGGGTTCCCCTGGCGGCGGCTTCGGCGACCTGTTGGCCGCTCTTAAGCTCTTGTTTGTCGGCCTCGGCGCGATTCGCCCGCTCTGGTGCGCAGGCGCTGAGCAGGGCGAGGGCGATGAATACGACCCAGATTTGACGGGTACGAGAAGACGCTTGGAGCATGCGGGATCCTAGGGGCCGAGGCGAATATCAGCGAATCAAAAGTCGAAATAAAAACACAAAAAAAACCGCGGCGAAGTTGAGCTTCACCGCGGTTTTCATCTTTGCAACTCGGGTTGTCTTTGACAACCCGAGCGTCTTTTTCAGGCGCAGCTCTTACAGACGCGGCGAGTAGTACTCGACAACGAGCGACTCGTCGACCTGGAAGGGGATGTCTTCGCGGCCCGGGACCTGGTCCATGGTGGCCGTCTTGGTGTTCTCGTCGACCGTAAGGTAGGCCGGGTGGCGCAGCGAGGGGCTGGCGACCGATGCTTCGACCGAGCTGAGCGACTGGCTCTTGGCGCGCAGCGAAACTTTCATGCCAGGCTTCACGCGGAAGCTGGGACGGTCGACTTTGCGATCGTTAACTTCGACGTGTCCGTGGACGACGAGCTGACGTGCGGCCGGGATGGTCGAGGCGAGGCCAGCGCGGAAGACGATATTGTCGAGGCGCTGCTCAAGCAGACGAAGGAGCATCAGGCCAGCGGGCTCACGCGAAGCCTGGGCTTCGACGAAGAGGTTACGCAGCTGCTGCTCATTGAGGCCGTAGTTGAAGCGCAACTTCTGCTTGGCGTAGAGCTGCTTCTTGAACTCGCTGAAGCGCTGACGGCCTTGGCCGTGATCGCCCGGCGGATACGGACGACGGTCGGCGATTTTACGAGTCAGGCCCGGGAGGTCGGTTCCCAGACGGCGGATAATACGAAGGCGAGGGCCGGTATAACGTGCCATAAGCGTTGTTCTCTCAGAAGCCAGGGTAAAGTCTATTCGGCGCGCTCATTGCTGCTGACGAACTGGTTGGGTCGTCAAACTGAATTCGAGCGCGCACTCAAGCGTAAAAAGCATCGATGGATTCAAAATTCATGGGTGCCCACTCAGGGATGAGCCCGAGTCGACATCAAGCGGCATTATCTTGCACACCCGTCAATTGATTGCAAGTCGAGTTTTAGTCCTCGGCCGACCCCGGTTTCGATATCTGCTGGAATGTCGCGGGCGGGTCGCATAGTTTAAGACTGCGTTGACATTAATAGAGCGCGCGATCCGCGTGGATAGGCGCGTGAGATGATGCGATGATTATTTTTTCGAACTTTTTTAATTGGTCTCAATTTTTATGTCCGAACGACCCGAATCACATGACGAGAAGATCGTCGACGCCGAGAATACTGACGCCTCGGAGCCCCAGGAGGGCGCGCTGTGGTGGGGCGTGTCGGGGCTGGTGTGGGCGCTGGCGCTGAGCTTCGTGCTGCATTTGCTCGGCGTTTTGCCCGTGATCCTCGGCAATTTTGGGCCCAGGGTCGAGGGATTTGACGTCGAGTGGGTGGCGAAGATGGATGAGCTGCGCGCCCTCGGCCACGGTCGCGAGGCCGAGCGTTGGGCTCAATTAGAGGGGCCGGTGCAGCCCAGCGAGACCGAAGAGAGCGAGGATCTTGAGGATCCAGAAGAACCCGAGGCGATCGAGCCCGACGATGCGGTCGAAGACGCCCCGCCGGAGCCCGAAGAAGAGGTTGTCGAGAAGATCGACCCTGCGCCTAAGCCGAAGGTTGAGCCCAAAAAGGAGGCGCCCAAAGAGGCCATCGCCGCGAAAAAAGAACCCAAAAAGGATCCGCCCCCCAAAAAGACCGCGTCGAAGGGCTCGACCTTTGACCCGAAGAAGCCGCTCCCTGGCGTCGAGCGCGGCGGGCCGAGCGATATCCCGAGCCTGCGCAATTATGGCCCGGGCAACGCGGCGGTCACCGCGCTTGTGCGCCTGGATCGGGTGCGCGGCACGCTCTACGAAGACGGCGTGCGCCAGATCATGAAGAAGGTCCCGGATTTTCGGATCCTCGCCGGGCATACCGGGTTGGACCCGATCGACGATCTCGACAGCTTCTTTATGGCCTCGGCGCGCCCCCAATATATTCAGGAGTCGTTTTTGGCGGTGCGTCACTCGATGAGCGAGTCGCAGATTAAGGGCGTGCTGGACCGGCGTTTTCGCGAGCAGATCCCGTGGCAACAATCCGGCGGCGCCCCGATGCGCCCGCTGGTGTCGGCTCAGAGCGGGTATCAGGACCCGCGCCGCGTGCTGCTAGCGCGCCCGGGGCTCGCGGTGGTCGGCAAGGATAAGTGGCTCGATGAGATTACGCAGAACCTCGCCGCGGATTCGCCGCTTCGCGCCCAGGAAGATAAGTCCGCCGCGCCTGCCAACGCCTCGATGCTCGACGGCCTGGCCCAGATCGAGCGGGTGGCCGACGGCGATGACACCCTGGTTTTGATGAGCGCCCAGGGCCTGGTCGATATGATTCCGGGGCTTGGGCGGATGCGCTTTGAGGCCGTGAGCCTCAAGGTCTCCAGCCCGGCTTCGCCCACCGCCAACGCGGACCTGAAATTCAAAGACGCGGTCGAGGCCGAGCGTTTCGCGAATTCCTGTCCGAACCTCAAGCGGCGCCTGAAGACGGCGCTCGGCCTGGACGGCATCGCCGGGGTCGCGGCGCGCGCGATGGGGATCGGCAACCTGATCGATAAGGTCAAATGCCGCGCGGAGGGCGAGTATGTGAACGTGAACCTGGTCCTCACCGCTCAGCAATTACGCACCCTGGCCGGCTTCGCCGCGCCGATGATGCCGAACCCACGTGTGTTGAGCCGGCTGCCGCCGCCGCCCTTGCCGCCGGCGCCGGCCGAGTCCGATGCGGGTGTCGAAGGCGACGCAAAGAGCGAAGGTGACGCGGGTTTGGAGGCGGTTGAGGCCGACGCTGGGGAGGCGAAGAAGACCGATGCGGGGCTCGTTGGTGAGTGAGTTCCGAGGGGGCTGAGGCGCCTCGGTGAAGATAGTTTGAGAAGACACAAAAAAGCGCCGCCCGACGGAGTCGGGCGGCGCTTTTGTTTTAGTGCTTATCCGCGGGTGCGGATGAGCGGGGTGCTAGGTGCTCAGGGTGCGCAGCCTTCGGTGGGGGGGACGCCCAGGCCGCTGGCGGTGTTGTTGGGGAGTTGACTATAGAAATCCGATACTGTGAACGTGCCTACACCCATCCACGGCGTGAAATTGCAGCGGTCAAAGGTTTTGTCCGCATACGCGTTATTCTGATTTCCGAGTTCACCAAAGACATCAATGATGGTGTCGGTGGCGGACTGATAATCACCGTCCGGAGTGCCGCCATCTTTGAAGAGAATGATGCGGTCGTCACCATTGAACGCTATCGTTCCGGTTTCAACATCGCAACTCGCTTTAATTTCTGCGTTCGCGGAGTTGTTGCACAGAACAAGCGTATCATTAACGGCGAGGGTTCCGCTGAGGTTATATTTCTGCTGACAGCCATTAGCGATGCTTTTTTCATTCTGCTCAAGGCAATAGTGGTAATCCGTGAGATCAACCGGGGTGGTGCCGCAGTTGTAGAATTCAACGGCTTTGTTATTGCTCGAACCCTCAACATACTCCGAAATAATCAGACAATCCGTTGCTGGCGCAGCCGGGGTCACGGTGATGACGACGCTGTCGCTATCGCTGAGCGAGCCGGAGTCGGTGACGGTCAGGGTGAGGGTGTAGTCGCCGGTGGCCGTCGGCTCGAAGACCGGGTCGGCGATCGAGGCGTCGCTGAGCTGCGCGATGTCGGTGGAGGGGCTGGATGCCTCGATGGTCCAGGCATAGGTCAGCGCGGTGCCGAGGAGGTCATCTTCGGGGTCCGTGCCGCTGCCGGCCAGGGTGATGGTGCCACCCAACTCAAGGGTGTCATCGGCGCCCGCGTTGGCGGTCGGTGCGGTGTTGGTGACCGCCGGCGCGACCGTAATCGTCACCGAGTCGCTGCTGACATTGCTGTCGGAGTCGGTGGCGGTCAGGGTGAGGATATACACGCCGGATTGGGCCGGGGTGAAGACCGCGGTTAAGCTGCTCGGGTCATCGAGCTGCGTGGAATCGGTGTTGGGACCGGCGATGGTCCAGGCGATGGTCAGCGCGGTGCTGGAAGCGTCGTCTTCGACGTCCGTGGCGCTGCCAGCCAGGGTGTGTGAGCCGCCCATCGTGATGCTGGCGTCGGCACCTGCGTCGACGACCGGAGCGTTGCCCGCCTCGACCGTGACCGTGACGCTCGCCGTGTCGGTCGCGCCGTTGCTGTCGGTGACGGTGACTTCGAAGACATAATCACCAGCGACCGTCGGGGTGAAGGTCGGCATCGCCGTATTCGCGTCGCTGAGGGTGTCGGCGCCGGCGCTCGGGTCCGTGGTGATGGCCCAGGCGAATTCGAGATCGCCAAAGGCGGTCTCTTCGTCGGTCGACGCGCTGGCGTCGAGGGTCACTGCGGTGTTGACGTCCACGGTCTGCGCGGCGCCAGCGTCGGCGACGGGCGCGTTGTTCGCGCTCACCGGGCGCACGTTGATGGTGACCGAGGCGGTGTCGAAGGCGCCGTTGCTATCGGTGACCGTGAGGTCGACGATATAGGTGCCGCTATCCGAGGGCGTGAAGGACGGCGTCGGGCTGCTCGGGTCGAGCATAGTGGCGGCGTCGCCGTTCGGGTCGGCGCTGAATACCCAAGCGTAGCTGAGCGGGGTGCCCGCAGCGTCGTCCTCGAGGTCGGTCGAGCCGGCGCCGTCGAGGTAGACGGTCACGCCAGCCTGGCCGAATGACGTCTGGCTGACGTTCGCAGCCTGAGCGACCGGCGCGGCGTTGGCCGTAATCGTCACGGTCGCGGTGTCGGTCTCGCCGCCGTCGTTCTCGACGGTCAGCTTGACGACATAATCACCGGCGGTATCCGGGTCGAAGGTCGCCTGCACACCGGTGCTATTGTCGAGCAGCGTGCTGGAGCCGCCGGGGACGCTGGTGAGCTCCCAGGTGAAGGTGAGCGCGCGGCCGTCCGGGTCGCTGCTGGTGCTTGCGTCCACGGTGACCGTCTCGCCGAGGTTCACGACGCGGTCGGCGCCAGCGTCGGCGACGGGCGGCTGAACAACGGCCGGCTCGGTGACCGTGACTTCGATGGTCTCGGTCACGCCGCCGATGGTGACGGTGATATTGGCGGTGCCTGCGGCGACGCCGGTGACCAGGCCGTCTTCGTCGACGGTGGCGACTGTTTCGTCGTCGCTTGAGTAGGTCGCGTCGCGGTCGAGCAATTCATTGCTATCGGCGTCAAACGGGGTCGCGGTGAGCTGAAGGGTTGCGCCTTCTTCCACCGAGAAGGTCTGGTCGCCGTCGGGGTTCGTGACCACGATGGAGTCGACCGGGACCTGCAAAATGGTGACGGTGGCGGTGGCGTCGACGCCCTCGGCGCTGACCGTGACGGTTGCGGTATTGGCGGCGACGTCATAGGCGCCGGCGGTCAGAAGACCGTTCTCGTCGATGCTCGCGGCGCTGGTCGGGTCGACCGACCACACGAAGGTGGCGTCGGGGAGCTCGGCGTCTTCGTCATCGTAGGCGGTGGCGCTGAATTGCAGCGTCTCGCCCTCAAGCACGTCGGCGGTGACCGGGTCGATCTCGACGCGGGCGACCGATGCCTCGACGACCGTGATGGTCGAGGTGGCGCTGAGGTTCGGGTTGAAGTCCGAGGTCACGCGCACAACGACTTCGCCCAGCGCGACGCCGGTGACGGCGCCGTTGGCGTCGACCGTGGCGATGCTCGCGTCGGAGGAGGTCCAGGTGAACTCTTCGTCGGGCAGCTCGTTGCCGTCTTTGTCCAGCGCGGTGACCGTCAATTGGACCGTGCGGCCGGGGGCGACGTCGGCGGCGCCCGGGCTCAGCTGAACGCTGGCAATTTGCGGGGTGACGTCGGTGTCGGAGTCGACCGTGTCTTCTTCGACGTCTTCGCTGATATCGTTGCCGACATCATCCGGGGTGACATCCTCGTCGCCGGCGTCGAGATCGCTCGAGTCGGGCACGCAGACGCCGTCGGAGGAGCAGACTTCGCCGTGGAAGCAATCCTGCTCGGTCTCACATTTTTGGTCGTTAAACTCTGCCGAACAACCCGTAAAGACCAGTCCCAATAACAGGCTCGCGCACCAGATCGTCGCGGTCCTTTTTCCTAATTGCCATGCCTTCATACGCTGCACTCCCAGTTGATTTACGAATGACCGCCGAAGCGTTCGTGGACTATTTCGCGCGGCCTCCGAGGGGCGCCGCTGCGATAATCTTGCGATAAAATTGCGTCGGGTGGCCCGCGGTGGGGGCCCGAATTGGGTAAACTCATAGCAGATATATAGAAAAATGCTAATGCCCACAAAGATCCACAAAAAAAGCGGGAGCACCGAAGTGCTCCCGCTTTTAAAATATGCTCAACGACTCAAGCGGCTCAGCTGCCAACGCCGAGGGCTTTGAGCTTCTCGGTCAGCGCCGGGACCGCCTCGAAGGCGTCGGCGACCAGGCCGTAATCGGCGACCTGGAAGATGGGCGCGTCCGCGTCGGTGTTGATGGCGACGATGGTCTTGGAGCCCTTCATGCCCGAGAGATGCTGAATCGCACCGCTGATGGCCACGGCGACGTACAGGTTCGGCGCGACGACCTTACCGGTCTGACCGATCTGGGTCTCGGTGGGCGAGTAACCGCTGTCGACGGCCGCGCGGCTTGCGCCGACAGCACCGCCGAAGAGGTCGGCCATAACTTCGAGCATCTCGAAGGCGTCGGCGGATTTGAGTCCACGTCCACCGGCGATGACGACGTCGGCGTCGGTCAGCTCGGGGCGCTCGCTCTTGACCAGGTCAAGGGAGACCGACTCGACGTCGGCGCGGGCTTCGCCCAGCTCGACGGTCTCAACCGGGGCGCTTGCGCCGGTCTGAGCGTCGTCGAAGTCGGTGGTGCGCACGCCCACGACTTTCTTGGGCGTGGTGACCTCGACGGTCTCCAGGACGCTACCCGAGAGCATGGGGCGCTGGAATTTGAGCCCGCCGTCGTTGCTCACTTTGATCGCGTTGGTGACCATGCCGGCCTCCAGCGTAGCGGCGACGCGCGGCAGGTAGTCGGCGCCCTGGGCGCTCGACGGGCCGGCGATGACTTCGGCGTCGACCTGCTCGGCGACCTTGGCGATCACCGGGGCAAAACCCTCCGCCGTATAAGCTGCGAGGGCGCCAGATTTGGCGTAGATGACCTTGGCGATGCCGGCGTATTGCGCGACTTCGTTGGCGACAGCGTCTGCCGAGTCACCCAGCACGAGCACATAGAGCTCGCCGCCGAGAAGTCCGGCGGTTTCGGCGCCAAAGGTGATCGTTGGAAGGGTGACCTTGCGAAGCTCCCCAGCTTGATGTTCGGCGACAACGAGTACGTTGGCCATGGAACACTCCTTATGTGTGGATTCGCCCGAATTCGATTCGAGCGAAAAAAGTCGTTGAAATAAAATCGTCCGAAATTAATTCGAAGTCAGAAAATTAAAATGCCTTCGCTTCGTTCTTAAGCTTGTCGAGAAGCTCGTCGAGGTCGGCGACGATCATACCGGCGGCGCGCTCGGGCGGCAGCTCGTATTTGACCGTCTTGACTTTGACCGCGATGTCCACGCCGAGCTCGTCGGGCGTGATGGTCTCGACCGGCTTGCGCTTGGCCTTCATGATGCCCGGAAGGCTTGCGTAGCGCGGCTCGTTGAGGCGCTCGGTGGCGGTGATGACGGCCGGAAGCTGCACGCGTTTGGTGTTGGTTCCGCCGTCGATCTCGCGGCCAACCGTCGCCCAACCGTCGGCGATCTCGACGTTGAACGCGTCGGTGGCCTGTGGGTAGTCGAGGTAGGTCGCCAAGAGCTGAGCGGTCTGGTTGCGGTCGGTGTCCAGCGACAGCTTGCCCATCATGATGACGTCGGGCTCTTCGCGCTTGACGACTTCGGCCAGCAGGCGCGCCACGGCGTCGCTGTCGAGGTCCGCGTCGGTCTCGACGATGATGGCGCGGTCGGCGCCCACGGCCAGGCCGGCTTTGCGAAGCTCGTTGACCGAGTCCGGCGAGCCCACCGAAACCACGACGACTTCGCCGCCATGCTTCTCTTTTTGCAGCAGAGCTTCTTCGACGCCCCACTCGTCCATCTGGTTATAGGTATATTCGGCGCCGGCGGTCTCCAAGGACGTTCCGTCTTCCGAGATTTTGATCTTCATATCCGGGTCTGCAACCCGCTTGATCGTCGCGAGAATCTTCACGATTATCCTCCTGTGGTAGGTTCAAACAATGAGTGAGTTCATCTATTTGATAGATGCAGAGTGAAAAAGGGTTTGTCAGTCAGCGCTGCTCGCCGGGCGCTCTAAGAGCCCCGCCACCAGGACCGAGGCCACCTGCGAGGCTTTGTCCTCGACCTCGGCGGCGTCGGCCTTTGATAGGGTGAGCTGCAATAGGACCTCATCAAGCGCGCCGAAGCACGCTCGGCTGATCAGTCGCGGGTCAACATCCCGGCGAAAGATTCCGCTCGCCTGACCATCTTCGATCAGCGTTTGGAAGATCTTTAGGTAATCACCAAATTTGGGATTCTTATATTCTTTGACGAATTTCGAGCTCTGACGCAGCTCGATGGTGATAAACTCTGCCAGCTTCGGCTCTTCGACCGCCAACCGACAATGAATCATGACCATATGGCGAAACTTCGCCAGCACGTCGTCGCCGAACTTCTTGAGGTCCGCGGTCAGCCGCTCGATGATCCACTCCATGCGGTCCTCGAATAGGGAGATCAGCAGATCATCCTTATTCTTGAAATACAGGTAAATGGTGCCATCGGCGACCCCCGCCTCCTGGGCGATCTCAGAGACCTTGGTATTATAGAATCCCTTGAGCGCAAAGGCTTTGAGCGCCCCGTCCAGGATGCGCTTTCGCTT